>NZ_NSDG01000075.1:40415-63213 GCF_002289345.1 Pseudoalteromonas sp. HM-SA03
CACATCGCGACGTAAAGTCGCTGCTACGAATACATAATCCGCGGTAAGTGCGCCGAAACACCTCTCCCGTAGCAGCGGGTTTATCCCGCGACAAGCACATCGCGACGTAAAGTCGCTGCTACGAATCCATAATCTGCGGTAAGTGCATCGAAACACCGCTCCCGTAGCAGCGGGTTTATCCCGCGACAAGNTACATCGCGACGTAAAGTCGCTGCTACTGTCATCTGTAAGTTAGATACGCTTCTCGTAATCTTGCCAAATTGCTGTAAATATAACTACTCGACAAGCGCCCTTGATTAAGGAATGTCTTATCCAAATTCACAGGTGTTTTAATTGAATGTCCACGACCAATAGCCAATTGATTGTGTGATTCACCAATACGTGTACTTACTTCATGGCGCCAAGCTTCATTCCCTTTTATCTGGCCATAACGGATCGGTGCCATATCTTTACGTGGAGTAAGTGGGATGCTAAATGCAATACCTGCGACTTGTACATCGGTATCCTGGGCAAATATTGAGATATAGCTATCGCCAAACCAGAAGCGAGTTTCTAGTTTTACACCGCTATCTTCATAAAAGAATCGACCTGCCGTTGCATGAAAACTTACGTCCTGCTCAACCCAGTTATAACGATAAGACAAAGTTTGATAGTCTCTATCTAAGTCATAGTCATCATATTCTAAATAACCAATTTCAGCATTAAGCTGGTGACGACCGTTTTCACTAAGCCAAGTCGTTTCGTTTTTAATACCGGTATAGTCGTTAAACTCTTTAAAGAAGCCAATATGGGTTTGGTTATAAATTCCATAAGGTAAATCTAACGTTTGATAGATTGTCGCTTGCGTAACACCACTGTCTTTTGCAAAGCGCCCATATGCTTTACCATTCTCATAATCACTGGTTTTCGCAACTTCAGTCTCGGCACTAATACTTACACCGCCACCATACCACATGGGCAATTCTACATCGGCTCGAATTGCGAGAGAGAAGTCATAAACTCCAACTTCAGTCGCGAAATGTGAATCTAGTGATGGCCCTATCGTTACACGCGGTTTAAAATATGGACTGTTAGCTTTAGGCATTCCCACCCAAGACACACTACCAATCGGATCCATCTCTCCGCGGCGAATATCCATATCTGGCGTACTGCTGGTATTGATAAACTCACGGTAATTATCGATATCACCGCGCACAGAAAGCATTGGAATACCACGGTTTAATAACTGAATCGTATATTTAGCCTCAGGCTCATCTATATGCTCAGCAATACGACCAAGCACAAGGCCAATGGCGTCTATATCGTTACGATTAAAAACATAGTTTTCAAAGCTTACAACAATATGCGGGTCACGAT
The DNA here is from genome assembly GCF_002289345.1 of Pseudoalteromonas sp. HM-SA03. GTDB lineage: Bacteria > Pseudomonadota > Gammaproteobacteria > Enterobacterales > Alteromonadaceae > Pseudoalteromonas. Next base: position 41,772 of record NZ_NSDG01000075.1, read on the forward strand.
TAAAGCCCACGCTAATCGCCTCTAAGCCATCGTCGATTAGTGCATTTTTAAGTTCTCGAGTTTGCAGCGTTAGTGACTTTCTATATTCATCACGCTCAGTCACTTCTTTTTTGGCCTCTTCAAGCGGCTTGTGTGCCAACTCTCGTTGCTGTTGATAGTGCGCTTCAAATGCAGCCTCACGCTTTTTATGGTTATCTAAAATCGGTGCTGGTGCTGCTTCTGTTGGATCATTTAGCTTAGCCTGCTCAAAAAGCGGCATCGAAAAGTTAACTCCCCAGAAGGTATCCTTTTCTGCGTGATCGGTATTACTGTAAAACTTGCTGGTTAACGTGAGTGTACCTACATCGTAAATCCACTCTTTAGGTACAGTTAAACGTAAGCCCGCATTCACTGCATCCGCATCATGCTCAACCTGCAATGCAAACCAATCTAACGGCTGCCATTCAATACCCGCAAACGCACCATCCATCTGACCATTTAGTTTATCACTTGTTGCAACCCCTGCAGAAAACCTAAAATTACGCCACTCCTTAGAGCCTGCAACGTAATAAGTTTCATAAAAATTAACAGCGCCCCCTAAATCTTTTGCGCCAATAGCTAAATCAAACCAGCCTTTTGGGATATAAGGAATTTGATACTTTAAATTAAATGAAAGATCCCTGATCTGTCCACGGCCCTCAGAAAACAGGTTTTCATGCATTGTATTTGTAGCAATTAAACCACTCACCTCAAGACCATCAAATAGACCAGCGGAGAAAATAAAGTTATGGCCATCAACAAAGGTACGATTGTTATCAAAAAGCTGATTATTGTAACCAAAGTTTACATGACCTTTCTCTAACACTTCAGCTGTTGGAGTATTAAATAGGCCGGTATACCCAGAAAAAGACTGAAAAGAATCTAGACGCTCACTAGCCATTGCTGGCAAGCAACACATTGATAAGCTGCCTAGCATAATAAAGTTCGATTTAAGCATATCCCTAGTCCACATAAGAGTTTTTGTAATTTTATCGCCAAATAAAACTTGGCTATGTAAGTTGGCTTAGACTAACACAGATGAAGATACGTTAGTAAATGATTAGGTTTTGTAATAGCCTACAAGTATTTCTATAAAAAGGTCTAATTGCTCCGCTTTCAGCTCATTTATACCAGCCGCGGCCTCACGGCCACCACCGGTTGTAAATTGGCTGCATACATGGGCTGCCCCTTGTTTGTTACTTAATGGCGCTCTCACACTAACAGTGTAACTACCTTTATTGTTATATGTAATAACAGCATGCGCTTTGTGTGGTGTTTTATTCGCGAGTTCATTGCCTAGCACACCGCTTACTCGTCGAGACCAAGCTTTGTCGTCTAATAGAATCACTTTAGTAAAATGGCACTCATGAAGTACTTGAGCTGACTCTGCACTCAGCATATCTGCCTTATAGGCTCTTTCGAGTTGATAATAGACTGACTGTTTATCTGCAATTAGCTCAAAGGGAGATGTATATGGCAATAAAGCGTTAAATAATGCTACAGGGTGAAAGTGCAAGTCTGTTATCTCGCTACCATAACCATTATAATTAATGTAAGTTCCAAGCGCTTTTAACTTAGACTTTTCTTGCTCTGTTAAACCCAAAACATCAGCTTCTCTATTCGCTTTGCCAATTAAATTATCGCCGTATGCTGCAGTAATAGCCCACAAATGAAAGCGCCTATTTAATATATCGCTTACAATTAAGCTCGTACATACATCGGGGTCCAGATTGATATGAGCAAACAGATTACAATGTTCCGGAATAGTACCAGCCCTATGATGATCTACATACATAACGCGCGCGCCAACAGACAACGCATGATAGAGATCCGGCTTGTTCTTCTCCATAGACACATCAAGCACACGAATATTGTCACCTGCCTTTGGCGTTATTTTTTTCATTAGCTCAATATCGCGCTTTACTCCTGTGATCTTTATACTGTCGACAGGATTCGCCAGTTGGAGCTGTAACAGCGCGATAATGCCATCGGCATCGCCATTAAAAATATCGTAATACATATATGTTCTTACTTGAAAAATTTAGGTAATAATCTGCTTTTGATGTAGGTACTTTATAACTTGCTCTACGCATTGTTTAACACTTTGCTCTGCTGTTTTTAAATGCAGCTCAGGCCTTGTTGGTATATCAAATATTGAATCAATTCCAGTAAAATTTGGTATTTCTCCTGCTCTCGCTTTTTTATAAAGCCCTTTTGGATCACGGCTCTCGCAGACCTCTAAAGGAGTATCGACAAACACCTCAATAAACTCACCTTCTTCCATAAGGTTACGCGCCTGCTCTCTGTCTTGTTTAAATGGTGAGATAAACGCAGTAGAGACAATCACTCCAGCATCAACAAAAAGCTTGGCTACTTCACTGATCCGACGAATATTTTCAACCCTATCGTCATCGCTAAAAGTCAACCCTTTGTTTAATCCTAAGCGCACATTATCGCCATCAAGAAGATAAGTGTGGCACCCTAACTCAAATAATCTAGCCTCTACTGCATTGGCAATTGTTGATTTACCAGAGCCGCTGAGCCCGGTATACCATAGCAATACAGGCTTATGTCCTTTATGTGCTTGTTTTTGTGCTTTTGATACAGTCTGAGGGTGCCATACAATATTTTCTGTCATCGCTTTTCCAGATTCTAGCTTCTTTGAAATGATATTTATTTACAATTTCGCAACTTTGACTCATTAATATTGCCTATATTCTTCCCTTAGAATGGAAAAAATATAGGAATTAAAGCCAGTACAACCACACTGTATGTGATAGAGACAGGTAGGCCAAACAGTACGAAGTCCTTTAATTTATAGTTTCCGGCATTGTATACCATTAAGTTTGTTTGGTAGCCATAGGGGCTCATAAAACTACCGCTGGCAGCAAATACTACTGCCAATACAAATGGTAAATAGCTGACTTCCAATCCCTGAGCAATAGCAAAGGCAATTGGAAATGTTAATGCTGCAGCTGCATTATTGGTAATTAGCTCTGTAAACAACAGCGTGAGAATAAAAACACCAATAAAAGCCACATATGCGCTTTGCTCAGATAAAAGAGATTTAAACAGCTCAGCTATTAACAAAGCAATTCCCGTGTTATCTAAAGCTGTTGCTAAGGTAAGAGCACTCATTACTATTAGCCACAATTCAAGAGGGAACCGTCGCTTTATTTCATTAAGAGATAAGCATCTGCTCGCTATTAGTATCGCTAAATAAAAAATAAAACACTTTAATAGACTTATGTTTAGTACTAATGCTCCCCCAAGAGTAACAACAAACCCCCAAGTAACAATTCGTTCTTTTATGCCTGAAAGCATATTTTCTGCTTTTACACCATTGAGTATAAAGAAGTTTTTAGTAAGATTAGTACGTTTAGCAAAATCAGGGCCCACGGCCAAAACTAAAAAGTCTCCTGCCTGAATTGTCACGTCACCTAGCTTTCCTGAAAGCTTTTCACCTTCTCGCCTAATCGCAACGACGGCAGCATCAAATCGAGCCCTAAAACCAGCCGTCTTTAATGTTTTTCCTACAACCGCAGCACCAGGTTTAACGACCACTTCGGTTAGATTTTCACGAAGTAACCCGTCTTTTTCTGCAAATAGTGTTAACCCTTCAAACTGCTGCAGCACTAAAATTTTAGTGATATCTCCTGAAAAAATAAGCTTATCTCCTTCGCGGATAAGATGCGAAGGAGTAACTGGAGATATCAACTTACTTTCTCTTACAATCTCTACTAAAAACAATGACTCTAAACTTCTTAGACCATTTTGCTCTACTGTTTTACCAATAAGCGCTGAACCTTTATTAACTTGTGCTTCTACAAAATAGTCGGCCACCTCAGCAGAATCGTTAACTTTGCCATTTAAACGCTTGACGGTAAACCCAATAACCACCATACAGGCAGCAACAGCGGTGAGACCGATGGGAAGAAAGTCAAAAAAAGTAAACCCATCAACACCTCGCTCAATCAGCATTGAGTTAACGATCAAGTTTGTAGATGTGCCGATGAGAGTTAATGTTCCACCCAAAATAGCGGCATACGACAGCGGCAATAATAGTTTATTCGGGGCTATTAGCTTGTTGTTTTTAACTGGGCTAATGAGCGTAGCTATCACCGCAGTATTATTTAAAAAACCAGATGCCAGCACTGTGGCCAGTAAAGTACGTACGTAAGATTTAACTACCGAGCCATTGAAAAGCACATTGGCAAGCCTACGCAAAAAGCCTGTGCGTTCAAAAGCAAATGCACACACCACAAGTAACAGCAAAGTAACCAAACCTGGGTTGACGGCATTAGCAAGTAATTGTTCGGTAGATACTAATGAAGTTGCAAAGCAGGTTAAGCTCGCCGCTGCAAATACTCGTTCAGGGAAGTGTTGATATTTAATTAACCCCACAATGGTTGATAAAAAAATAACCACCATCAACCATTGTTCTAAAACCATGCAAACATCCTTATTCCTAACTTACAACTTAAATCTTCTGCCAGAATTTTAAGGTATTAAAATTCAAGCGTTTTTTAACAAAATAAACAGCTAATAAATTTTGCAAGCTTATAAAAAAGCTTGTAGCTATTGCAGCCCCAATTGCCCCATATAACTTTGTAAAAATAGGCACGCTAATTAAAACACCAAAACCGCTAATAAGTGTGACCAAACGCATATCGCGTTCATGACCAGTCATTTGCAATAGAAAACCAACTGAACCTGTTACAACATTAACGGCTTGCCCCAATACTAGTATTTGTAAAATAGCGGCCCCTTGCTTAAACTCCTCACCAAATAATCCCATTAAAAATTTAGGAAATAGCAGCATAACCAATACAATTGGAAAAGCACTGACCACTAATAATCGCACTGAAAATAGTGCAGTTTTACGAATTCCCTCAAGATCACCTTTGCTATTAAAGGCGGAAAATTTAGGAGCAACAACTAGGTTTACTGCCATTAAAACGAAAGAGGTTAATAAAGCGATACGCTGAGCTATGCTAAAATACGCAACTTGCTCAGAGACTAAGTAGATTCCAATAATTATTGGTGTAGCCCATTGAGCTGACTGACTCATTACTATAATTACCCAGTTAGGTCTCGCACTGTGCCACAGCTTTTTAGGGTCAGGCTTTTCGCCATTATTATTTAAGCTTTTAATGCTAATCCAGTAAAAAAAGCTGGAGGTCACCCCTAGCGATAAACTCAAATAAAGTGCTGCGGTACTGGCTGATTTTACAGAAAACACAATAACCGCCGCACCACACAGCATAAAATGAGCTATGTTTTGACAAGGGATACTTGCAATCAGTTTATGGCGAGCTTGCAAACTCATTGCTATTAAAAGTACAAAACTCAGCCCAATTATCGCTGGCGCTATATATTGCAGTGTTTCACTAAGCTCAGGCTTTTTAAATACAACTATTGAGAGCCATGGTGCTAAAAGGTAGCTTATTACCGAAAGTACACCTGAAACCGCGACAACATACTTCAGAGAAAAATTCAAAATTGCCCTCACTGTATGACCAAAGCAGGCATTTGATGAAGTAAAACGTAATATAGTATTTTCAAAGCCAAGGTTTGCTATTGCTGATAACAGCATCACATATGAAAAGCCCAGGAAAAAATAACCTGCTTGCTCTGCCCCTAACTGTTTTGCAATGATTAAATTAAACAGAAATGCAGTACCTGCACCTACAATACGAATAATCAAAGCTAAAGCTGCGTTAATAGCCGTGTGGCGATGTTCGGCATTACTAAAAATGGATTTTAAGTTAGTAAGCATGTACTTCTCATTTATCCGCCCCGTTGCCAAGTTATCAATACGCGTTTTTGTTTACAAAACCTTTAAATATAGTTAAGAACACTATTTTCAAATCAAGCAATAAGGACCAATTACGAATGTAATCTAGGTCAAATTCGATGCGCTTTTCCATCTTATCTAATGTATCGGTTTCTCCGCGCCAACCGTTAATTTGTGCCCAACCAGTGATGCCTGGTTTTACCTTATGCCGTAGCATATAACCATCGACCAGTTTACGATATTCTTCGTTATGGGCAACAGCATGGGGCCTTGGCCCTACAATTGACATACTACCTTGGAGTACGTTTATAAACTGAGGCAACTCATCTAAACTGGTTTTGCGAATAAATTGGCCTATAGGGGTAAAACGCCTATCGTTTTTGGTTGCTTGAGTCACCTTAGCGCCGTCTTCCATTACATTCATTGAACGAAACTTCCAGACTTTTATGGGTTTACCATCAACTCCATAACGATTTTGCTTAAAGAATATTGGACCTTTAGAGGTAAACTTAACCGCAAGCGCTAAACCGAATAAAACAGGTGATATAAGTATTAAAATAAGCATAGAGAGTACAATGTCTTCAACACGTTTAATAATTGCATTGCTACCATCAATCGGAGAGTCATAAATACTTATGGTAGGAATGCCAACAATTGAATCACTTCTCGCATGAAGCAACTGGTAGGTATAAATATCAGGTACAATATAAACACTTGCGGTGCTATCAGACAACTCTTTGACCAACCAGTTTCTTCTTTCATAAGCATGTGGGGGCAAGGCAATATAAACACGGTCAATCCCCCCTTCTTTACACTCTTTAATAAGTAGCTCCAAGTTACCGAGCGTTTGAGCAGCAACAACATTGTCTTCCGATCGGTTATCGTCATAATACCCGCTGAAAACCAAACCAAAACTAGAGTGCGTAACAATAGTATTTGCTAATTTCTGCCCTAAATGTCCCGCGCCAGCGATAACAACAGTTCGCGTGTTGATTCCCTGAGCTCTTAATAACCTCAATAATAAGCGCAAAATTACTCTATATGTAGAGAGGCTCAGGATTACAAGTACAAACCAACTGAGTTGTAGTCCTGCAGGCTCAAGGTATTGGGGCGCTAAGAAGTAAACGCTTAAAAATAAGGTTGCCACACACACACACCAATGAGAAACCACCTTCTTAAGCTCTTTGATAATTGACAAGCCTCGCCATGAAATATAGAGCTCATCTAACTCACTGGTAAAGTGAAACAAAAAAACGGCAAGTAAAGCGGCGGTTGTATGTTGAATTAGCCAAGGTAAACCTTCAAGCGTGACGGCTACCCATAAGCAGCTTACTATTATTACAATATCTAATACTCGCTGAACAAATGCGATTACCGTTGAATTATTTTGCAAAATACCTTTATTCATTTTTGCGCAAATCTCTGATCTACCATTGGAATAGAAGCTAACCATGAAGCCTAGCTAGCCTTCTTGCTTGATTGCCTATTATTTTACTTAAACATAAAGTAAAACAAAAAATATAGTAGAAGATAGTTCCTTTACTACAATTTATCTATGATTGAAGGGGGCACCTCCAGCGAATACTATTACTCTTTAGTAATTTATTCTTGATCTTACATATTTTAAAGCTCCGTCAACCAACACAATTGCTTCTTTTTCAGAAGCCGATTCTGCGTAACATCTCAGCTCAGGAGCGTTCCCTGAAGGCCTCAAATGCACAATACCTCCATTCTCTGCACTGAGCCTCAACCCATCTGTAGTACAGATTAACTGAGCTCCCCCCATTCCCAGCTTGGCTAGCAGTATATTTGGATTTGCACTTAACTCGGCAATTAATGTATTACTATTCTCTGTCGCAAAGTCTTTTAGCCTACTACTTGCAGTAAAGCGTTGTGGTAACGCTGTTAGCAAGCTTGCTATGCTATCACCCATTGCTGCTACAATCAGCGCAGGAAGTACTGCATCTCTTGTTGGCAGCGCTTTAAGTACTTTACCCTTAAGATCTAAGTCACTCGACAGTAAATAGCCACCATTTGCTTCAAAACCTGCTACTCTCGCGTAAGTTTTGTTTAACTCTGAAAAAGCTTCAATTACATAGGGTGAACCAATCTTTGTTCTGGCCACTGCTTTGAAGCTACCTGATAACTCTATCGCGGTGTTACAGCTAACAGGTGTTGCAAGCGCTTCAATTGAAAGTGCTTGACTACAAAGCAGGCCCAAAATATCACCTCTTAACCACTCACCGTTTTCACCTGCAACTAGCGGCCTGTCACCGTCACCATCAGTTGAGAACAGCATATCTAAGTGGTATTTACGTACCCACTCTTTGGCTCTTTGTTTATCCTCTTCAGATACAGCTTCAGTATCAATTGGGATAAACTCGTCACTACGCCCCAGACAAATAACTTCGGCCCCCAGTTGCTCGAAGAGTGATTTATAAATATCTCTACCCGCACTCGAGTGCTCATAAATACCCACTCTTTTACCTGCTAGTATTTCGCTATCAAATAGATTTGTATATCGAGCGGTATAGGCATTTTTTGCTTTATCACTTGTTGGTAAACTGATATCGGCTAGATTCAATTCAGAAAAATTAAAATCAGTAGAAAGAATAGCTTGTTCATCTTGCTTGGTGATTTCACCATCAGGGCGGTAGAACTTTAAACCATTTCTGTCAAATGGAATGTGGCTACCTGTAACCATAATGCAAGGCATATTGTCTTGCATCGCTGTATAAGCAAGTGCTGGTGTTGGTACCACACCATAATAAACAACCTCTATTTTAAGTTGTTTTAAACCTGCTGCGCAGGCTTTAGCGATATCAAAACTGCTTGGCCGGTTATCTATCGCAATGGCCACTGTATTAAATGCGAACTCACCTCTAATGCTCTGAACAAATGCAATTGAAAAGGCTGCACACACTTCTGGTGTAAAGTCGACAACGAGACCCCTGGCACCACTGGTACCAAATGCAATACCACTTGTTTGAATTACTGACTTTGTATTCATTACTTAACCTTTCACTCTTCCGTAGCGGTCTTCAAAGCGCACAATATCATCTTCACCTAAGTACGAACCAGACTGCACTTCAATAAGCTCTAGGTCAACTTTACCTGGGTTTTCTAATGCATGAACCGCAGTAATAGGGATGTAAACCGATTCATTCTCCGTGACGAATTGCTCTGTATCATCAATTTGTACTTTTGCAGTACCAGAAACCACAATCCAATGCTCGGCTCTGTGATGGTGCATTTGCACAGATAGTTTTGCACCTGGTTTAACCGTAATACGTTTTACTTGGAAGCGCTCACCGTTATCTACCGAGTCGTATTTACCCCAAGGGCGATATACTTCACGGTGAAAGGTTACCTCTGAGCGATTAAATGCTTTTAATTGGCTTACTATTTCTTTTACTTTTTGAGACTCATCTTTGTGCGCAACTAACACAGCATCTTTAGTATTAACAATTACTAGATCTTCTACGCCTACTGTGGCAACCAACTTGTCTTCACCAAATACTAGCGTGTTTTTTGTATCAACAGATTTAACGTCACCGATAAAAGCATTGCCGTTTTCATCTTGCTCAGACACTTCCCATAGCGCAGCAAAACCACCTACATCACTCCAGTTTGCATCCATTGGCACCACAACTGCATCTTTCGTGTGTTCCATGACTGCATAATCAACTGATTCATCTGGACATGCTTCAAATGCTTCTTTATCCACTCGTACAAAATCCATATCGTTATTTTGTATTTGAACTGCTTTTTTACATGCTTCATAAATGTCAGGGCGAAATGCTTTTAACTCCTCCAAATAGCGACTCGCTTTAAATAAAAACATGCCGCTATTCCAGTAATAGTCGCCACTTGCGATATATTCTTGCGCTGTTTCAAGGTTTGGTTTTTCGACAAAGCTATCAACAACAAAACCGTGCTCAACCTCAGCACCACGCTTAATATAGCCATAACCCGTCTCTGCCGTATTGCCGACGATACCAAAAGTCACTAATTTACCTTGGTCTGCTAACAATGTTGCTTTGTTAACACTTTCTTGGAATGCTATTTGATTCTCAATTACATGGTCAGCAGCTAAAACGAGCAATAATGCCTCTTGACTGTTTTCAACTGCTTTAAAGGCAGCTAATGCTATTGCTGGTGCGGTATTACGACCTACAGGCTCTAAAAAAATGCCATTATGCACCACGCCTATTTGACGAACTTGCTCAGCAGCGATAAAACGATGTTCTTCGTTACAAATTAACATCGCAGGTGCATGTTCAAGACCATTTAATCTTAAAATAGTCTCTTGCAACATGGTGTTTTCACCATGCAATTTCAAAAACTGTTTTGGGTAGTTACCGCGTGACAATGGCCATAAACGTGTACCTGAACCGCCCGCCATGATGATAGGTAGTATCATATTCGTTATCCCTGAGTATTCTGTAATGCTTCAAAGTACCATTTTGTATGCTTATGAACTTTTTTATCTTTTAATAGGCTGTCTATATCGAACCATTGATATTTACCATGCTGAATATCATGTGGTAAGTCACTTAGCGGTTTGCTCAGCCTTAAGATATAAGCAATGGCAACATAATGTGTATTAAAACCATCGCCAAAAACGTTATCATCATAAAAATGGTCATAAGGCCCTAAAAAACTCGCTTCTGATAGTGAAAATGCCTCACCAAGCTCTTCTTTAGTTAACCTTTCAAATGCCTCTGCAAGCGATTCATTTTTTAAAATCCGTCCGCCAGGCACAAACCAATTCCCTTGTGCTGGTTTATTTAGCCGCTCACCCAACAGGGCGTGGTTATTTTCATCTAATATAACCAAATCGATTGAAACAAGTGGCGCGCTTTCTATTACTGTCGAAAACGTATTTTTATCTAGAAACATCCTATGTTCTCTATTTTCTAAAATTATCTTGGTTTGCTAAAAACCACTCATATGTACCTTTTAGACCTGCCTCTAGGGAAATACTATATTCCCATCCCAACGACTTAAGACGAGACACATCCATCAATTTACGCGGTGTACCGTCAGGCTTAGTCACGTCAAACTCTATAGCACCTTCAAAACCAACTACTTTCGCAACGGTTTCAACAAGCTCTCTAATTGTACAGTCTACGCCTGTACCTACATTTATATGGCTTAACATCTCTTGTGTATTTGCACTGTATGTTTCTGAATCTAAGTTCATTACATGAATTGATGCTGCTGCCATGTCATCTACATGCAAAAATTCTCGCATCGGCTTGCCTGTACCCCATGCAACCACTTTGTCATCAACTGCTAATTTAGCTTCATGAAAACGACGTATAAGTGCTGGAATAACATGTGAGTTTTCTGGATGGAAGTTATCATTTTCACCATACAGATTAGTTGGCATGACAGAGCGGTAATTACGGCCATATTGACGATTATAAGATTCGCACAGTTTGATACCTGCAATTTTAGCTATCGCATAAGGCTCATTAGTAGGCTCTAGCCCCCCAGTTAAAAGAGCAGTTTCTGTTATCGGTTGCCCTGCAAATTTAGGGTAGATACAACTTGACCCTAAAAACAGTAAATCATTAACACCAGATAAATGCGCGCTATGGATAATGTTATTTTGAATTGTTAAGTTCTCATAAATGAATTCTGCCGGATAAGTATTGTTCGCTACAATCCCACCTACTTTTGCCGCTGCAAGATATACTTGGTCTATTTGATTCTCTTCAAAAAATGTACGAACCGCCTGCTGGTCCAACAGGTTTAACTCCGCTCTGCTTTTTGTAATAACCTTAATATCATCAGATTGCTTTAACTTTCTAACAATTGCACTGCCAACCATACCATTATGGCCTGCGATAAAAACTGTTTTAGAACTCATTTCTTTATCCATTATAAAACCCAGCATAAGCTGGGTTGTCATTTTATTTCTGACTTACTGCTCTGAGATTACTCTACTGAAACATTCACATCATAGCCGTGAGACTTTAATAATGCATGCTGCTTAGCTTTAGCTAGGTCATGTTGAACCATTTCTGCACACATTTCTTCTACAGTAATCACTGGCTCCCAACCTAACTTCTCTTTCGCTTTAGTTGGGTCGCCTAGCAATGTTTCAACTTCTGCTGGGCGGAAATAACGCGGATCTACACGCACAATCACGTCACCTACTGATAGTGCCTGTGCGTTATCACCTTCAATCGCAACCACGGTTGCTATTTCATCAACGCCTTCACCGCTGAACTCAAGCGTAACACCCAGCTCTTTTGCCGATAAAGACACAAACTCCTTTACTGAGATTTGCTTGCCTGTCGCGATTACAAAATCTTCCGGTGTATCTTGCTGAAGCATCATCCACTGCATGCGCACATAGTCTTTTGCATGACCCCAGTCACGTAGCGCATCCATATTACCTAGATATAAACACTTCTCTAGACCTTGTGAGATATTCGCAAGACCGCGTGTGATTTTACGCGTTACAAACGTTTCGCCACGACGAGGGGATTCGTGGTTGAATAAAATGCCATTACATGCATACATACCATAAGACTCACGGTAATTTACCGCAATCCAATACGCATACATTTTCGCGACAGCGTAAGGTGAGCGAGGGTGGAAAGGTGTAGTTTCCTTTTGTGGGATCTCTTGTACCTCACCATAAAGCTCGGACGTAGAGGCTTGATAGAACTTAGTCTTTTTCTCTAACCCAAGAAAACGGATTGCTTCTAACAGACGTAACGTACCAATCGCATCTACATCTGCTGTATATTCTGGGGCTTCAAACGATACAGCTACATGGCTTTGGGCACCTAAGTTGTAAACCTCATCTGGCTGTACTTCTTTTAAAATACGGGTTAGATTTGATGTATCTGTCAAATCACCATAATGCAAAAAGAACTTAGGGTTTTCTTCATGTCTGTCTTGATAGATATGATCTACACGCTCTGTATTAAAGCTCGATGCACGACGTTTAATACCATGCACTTCGTAGCCTTTTTCTAGCAAAAACTCCGCTAAATATGACCCATCTTGTCCTGTTACACCTGTGATTAAGGCTACCTTAGTCATTATCTTTTCCCTTTACTACCTTATCTATATCGCTTGCAAAGCGCTCAATTATATTATTACCGTCTAAATTTTTGACCGCATAGTTACGGGCAATCATATTTGGTTTACTTGTATCTGTTGCTAGTACTGTTTTTAAACCTGCAACAAACTCTTTTGTATTTTCAGGCCCAACTCTTGTATAGATACCAGGATTGGCTTGCTCAATTTTACCAAGCTCTGTAGTTACTTCTGCAGTTACTATTGCATCTCCTCCAGCTGATAATATATTGGTTAACTTAGATGGCAAAACTGCATCTGCTGCTCCCTTCCTTTGTACAACCAAATGAACATCTGCCATAGACAACATTGCAGGCACATTTTCCCAGTCTTGAAGGGGTTTAAAGTAAACATTGTCTAAGTTACTAGCTTTTGCTAGTTCTTTTAAGGTATCCACATAAGCGCCAGCGCCAACAAAAACAAACTTTACAAACTTGTCATCTTCAAAACTTTTTGCTGCCTCTATTACAATTTCAAGGCCTTGTTTTTGACCAATATTACCCGCATAAAGCACAATTTTATCTGTTTGAGTAAAGCCCCACTCTTTGCGTAAAGCAGAGCCATCGGTTTCAGGCGTTACAAAGTTGGTATCTGCCCAGTTAGGAAAAAAAAGCAGCTTTGATTTATTGACCCCTTTATACTCTGCATTTTCAAGCATACTGTAAGAAATGCTAGAGACTACATCAAACTTTTTCATTAGCCAAGATTCTATTCTCCTCACGGTCCGCGTAATCCGTTCCCCACTTACCATGCCGAGACCAAACATAGCATCTATTTCAAAATCTTGAATATGCATTACTGTTTTTACACGAAATAGTTTTGATAATAACAATGTAGAAGGCGCACAAAACAAAGTCGGTTGCACTAAAAAAATTACATCAGGCTTATTTTTGATAAACTTAATTAGTAAAGCAATGCTAGATGACACTGCAAATGTACTAAGGTGGATGAGCCTCTTGAGTGTATTCAACTTTCCTGGAACATATAGAGGGCAGCGAATTATACTTACACCATTAACAAACTCTTTTTTATACATATAGCTTTTATATTGCTGGTCTACCTCCCACTCAGGGTAATAGGGAGGAGCTACAATAGCTCCAACTTCAACTCCATTCTTTTGAAGTCTTTCAGCCATTTCACCATTATATTTACCGATACCAGTTAACTCAGGGGAGTAATTTAAGCTAATCAAAAGTAATTTCATTTTTAACTCTCTACCATGGTTAAATATACAGAAGAGGCAAATTTCTCCTCGTCAAACTCTATGGCTGTTTCAAAGGCAGAATTAACAATACGAAGTTTATCTTTCGGGTTTTTAATAAGCTTCACCAAGCATTCATATGTGGAGTCCACAAGCTCTTCCACATTAACTAACGCCCCATTTTCATCATTTTTGATTAAATCAGGTATTCCACCAATAGGAGTCGTTACAACACAACACTTACTGATCATCGCCTCCAACAAAACTAAAGGCAGGCCCTCTTGTTTATATGTTGTAGGGAAGAGAAAATAATCTGCATCAGCGAATAACTTGTATTTATCAACCCCACTGACTAGACCATGATATAAACCATCGAGCTGCTGTGAATTTAAAAATTTCTCAACATATCTAATAGCTTTATCATCCCCCCCTCCTGCAATATCAAGAAAGACATCATAACCAGCCAAAGCTAGTTTTTCACATGCATCTAAAGCTATTTTGTAACCTTTTTCCTCTATCATGTTACTTAAAAAGAGAAATTTAATTTTGCTTTTAGCTTCTGAATTTTTCTCTTGTGAATCTTTTATAGTTAGATAATCAAAAAGCCCAGAGTCAAAAAAGTTGAATATGACCTTAGTGTTCACAAGCAAGAAACTGCGTTTATACTCAAGCTCCAATACTTCGGTTAAAAAAATATGAGTATCAACATAAGAAAGAACTTTAATTACAAATAGATTATATAAATATGAAAAGCCTTTACGCTCATTAACTAATCTAGCACCATGGTAGTGAAAAACTATTTTTCTTCTAAAAAGCTTCCCAAAAAAAACAAAAACTGAAAATCGAACAAATCCGAACTTACTTAGCCCTGGGGTCATATACAAAACATTAGAAAATAGCAGAACTTTAAAAAAAACAAAATATACAGAAAACATTTTTAAAATTTTTTTAAAACTAAAGCTACCAGCATATTTAATCCCCCCACCCTCTAAATTTGTATCTAAAACCTTATATTTAACACCTTCAATATCCATCCATTTTTTTAAACATAAATTACAATTTAGTTCCCCAGACACATCACCAGAAAAGGTACCAATCAGAGCAATATGGTCAGTTGTCATAATGGCAACCTTTTATTCATGAGTTTTTGATACACTTCTGAAGTTGAAGATAAAATATAATTCCTTATCTCATCTTCTATTTGACCGTGACGTCCATCTTTATTACCGACAAAGTTGTATTCAGCATTTTTTTTGGAAGGATCGCCTGATTCTTTTTCTATTCTGGCCATATTCTCTCGACTGGAAGCAATTATTGCCCGCTCTAAAACCTCATCATCAATTTCGAAGCCTAATTTTTTATATATAGTTTTCAAACCAATGAATTGATTTTTTATAAGTTCATCATAAGATACAAAAACTGCGTCCTTATGCCTCATCCAAGTGTCATGAAAGTAAAGCCAACTATCAATACCAACCCGAGGGGAGTTAAGAAATGGAAGAAAACCCTTATAACTTTTTCCTTGTTCATTTTTCATGTAATCAAAATAAGACTGAAAAGTTTTAACTGGCTCTCTAAAAAGCACAACAACAGGGTACTTATTGAATCCGCTAACATTATAAAAATGTGTTTTCAAAAATGTAGGAGCTTTCTCCGATTTCACGACCCCCTCAAGGCATCTATTTCCTCTTATTTCAGGAGAAAGGTAACGTATTGAATGAAAATCAACTGGATCTATTTTAGCAAAACTTGCGAGAATATTTGAAGTTACGAATCTAAACCAAGTATTACCTGACTTTGGGAATGAAGCCAAAACAACACATGAAAAGTCTTGATTTTTAGGAACCTCAAAACTACCGCGAACAAAACGTTCAATGTAATCAACTATCATATCCACCACCAAAAGAGCATACTCAAAACTAAAATTAAAATTAGAAACCTATAGTATAAAATAAAATAAGATGTTCTGTAAAAATTCCCCCCTCTCATTATTGAATAAGATAAAACCAAAACGATATAACTCGACATTAGCTTATATTCTTTTGCCATTTCAATGAAGGAATCATATAAAAGAATCCATAAAAAAGTTAAACTAAAAGCGATGAACAAAATAGCAATTTCTAAAAAAAAACGTCGCTGCAAGGTTATAAAAAAACCAAAACTTGAAAGTCCACCGACAAAAGCCTGCGCCACCATAACCCCAAAAACTTGTTTATAATTAATAGCGCGACCTACATCGCCAAATATATTAAGAATAAAATCTGAAAAAAATAAAAAAAACAGAACAGAAAGAAAAGAAAAACACACATAAAAAACAGTACTATTTATTAATATTCTCCTTTCAATAACATCGTTTTTTTGATGACAACTGGCTAAATCAGCATTATAAAAATTACTTAATGCTAGAATGGGAATCATAGTCAATAAAGCTAGCCTCAAGCTTAAACCAAACTGAACAACTTCATCATTTTCTGTAAAGAATGGACTAATCAACATAACGAAGTTTTGTAAAAAAAAATAGCAAAATGCCATCACACCGAATTTATAGGCAATACTAACAGTTTTTATCACACCAACAATGGAGAAAAAATAAAACCTTATTAAATTCGAATAACGACAGTATAAATAAAAAGAAATTACAATTAGCGGAAGCAAGAATATATAAAAAATAGCAACCGCTTTTTCCCACCCAGTTGCTCCATAATCAAACTGTATAAAAACAATCAAACCTATCAATCTAGTTAAAGGATATAAGAATTGAATATAAAAAATTT
Organism: Pseudoalteromonas sp. HM-SA03; assembly: GCF_002289345.1. Classification (GTDB taxonomy): domain Bacteria; phylum Pseudomonadota; class Gammaproteobacteria; order Enterobacterales; family Alteromonadaceae; genus Pseudoalteromonas. The sequence continues at coordinate 58,663 of NZ_NSDG01000075.1, forward strand.
TTATATCCGATCTTCCTAAAGACTGATGCAATGTCAATTGAACGGTTAAATATGAAAGCAGAACAGAAGAAAGTACCATTATACTGAAAAGTAACATTAACTCACTAGAGAAAATTAAGCTTATAGAAACACTAATTAACGTAACAATAATAAATAAAGAGTTAAGAGCTAAATACTCTCTTAAAACACTTAATTTAGAGTCATTTTTACTACAAAAGCTCAATATGTATGTATCATATCCAAAAACAAACAGCATAGGTAAAAAAGATATAAATGATAAAGAATAAAGATATGTTGCATTACTATCCTCACTAAGATACCTTGCCGCAAGTATTGTAGTAAAAAAGACTATCGCCGCTCGAAATAAAGAGTAACAAACCCCCATTATTTTGTTCAAGAAAGCTCCTCTTTAGTATTATCAATAAAAAAAGACATATATAATAAAGAAATAAAACTTAATTCAAATCTAAAAAAGTAATAAGTTTCAAACAACCCCATTATAAATACACAGGAAAAAGCCAACAAAATGTGCAGCCCAGATGATTTAAAAACCTTTAACAGTGCCTGAAACCAAAAAATAAAATATAATGAAATACTCATCAACCCGCCATGGGCAAGCAATTGAAAAAAATCAGAGTGAGGATGATATAGTGTGAAACCATAGATTGAAAACATAACATCTTCTCGATAATCTACAATATCTTCTATAGTTAGATCTCTCCATTGCCAAACACTGTAAAACCCGTTACCAAAGAAAATTGTTGTCCAATCTTCCAACCAAGCAGAAATCGCTGTGAAATAAGTATACGTCCTCCCTTCAGCCAAAAGGCGCTGGAACCTATCAAGTGAGATTACGCTATTAGAAACTAAATTATTTATTATGTAAAAGACAACTAAAAGCACTACAAGTAATCCAATCTGTGTTTTTAACTTTCTAAAATCCATGGAGAAAATAAATACGATAATCACAGATAATATGGCAACTCTTGAACCTGTACCAGCAATACCTACAAAACATAAAGCCAAGAACATCTTGTCATATAAGCATATTGGGGCTCTTCTTTTCTTATAAAAATTAAGTATAAATACGAAAGCAATAGTTAAAACATACCCACCCGTTGACACATAGTATAACGGCCCTTTAGCTCTACCAACCCCAAGCTCCTCTGCAGAGCTTCCAAAATCACCACGAACACCGAAGTCAATAACAGATATGAAAACATAAATAACAGATATGATACACAACCAACGAGATAGAATAAGCAGAGTATATTCAAAGTTCCTTATTCTAGAAAAATACAAAACCACTAAAATAAGCGAAAACATATTTACTAATGTTGTTGCCGCAGCGTAAAAATACTCCACCCTTTCAAATTGAACAAAAAAAACTGAAATAAATAGATTAATAACAAGCAATAATAACCAAGAAAAAACCCTATCACTCTCTGTTAAGTAAAATTTAAACTTCCCTTTAATTATAAACCCTACAATTGGGATTATAGCTACAAGTAAAAAAAACAGTTCTCTAAGCCTAAATACGCCACCAAATTGATCAAAAAGAACTGACTTACTTAAGGGAACTAATGACCAATAGAAAACCAGTAAGAATAAAGTAAATTCTTTAATACCAACAATTTTATATGATTTCATTATAGTCACAGGTAACTAGTTGCCACTTTGTTTGCTTTATATACTTCTTTAGAAAGAAAAAGGAAACATATAAAGGCAGGACCCCAAAGCATATAAAAACATAGACACAAAAATATTGTGAACGCAGAAAATACATTCAAATACCGTATCAACCATAAACTATTCATCATTTCAGACTTTCTTAGGATATACGTAAAAACTTTTGGCTGTAAAACTAAAAAGTAAAATACAAGGAAATATAAAATCAAATAAAAAAAATCTATACTGACAAAAAAACAAGATACAAAAGGTACAACTGCTCTCATAACACTTAGAAAGTAATATGTATAAACTCTATTTTTTAACTTAATTCTATTATGATAGTAATAAACAATCATCATTGATAAAGATCCAAAAAAGAATGAGTAATCAACACCATAATAATTATAAAAAACCATCAAAAAAGGAAGTAACAATAAAATTCTGATACCGAAAAAAAAGCCAACATTAATTACTTTACCTTTTAACCTATCCTTCTTTCCTTTTCCCTCCTTGTGCGCTAGTCTATCATTATCAAAATAGCCGATTTCATAAAAAAACATAAAAAAAGCAGTATAAACAATAAAATCTATAACCAAAATAGACTCTAGATTATTATCTAAAGAGTAGACATAAATTAGAGGTAAGGATATGTAATATACAAACCATTCGCAAAGCTTTTTCAGATTCAACCGTGATTTATACCAATACAATAAAGGAAAATACATTTCAAAATTGGATATAGTAGAATTCATCGAAGCACTCCTTATGGATATAATCTTCTTTATTATCAGAATAAAAAATTTTATACCTCTCTTGATATAGGGATAAAAGAATAGCCGCTTTATTGTCTAAAATGGAGCTACCAAAGCCATTAACAACATTATCCTTACCAATGTAAATATCTCGACAACAGACATCTGTAGCTCCAATTTTATTCTTTAATGCTTCGACTAAAAAAGGCATAGCAGCAGAAGCAAGAACGACTTCACAATAGCAATTTTTATTCTCTAGCAACTTAAGATTAATTTTACCTTCTTCAAAATTAAAATCCCAAAAATCTTTGCTTTTTTCATTTAAGTAAGAAATATTCATTCCTTGAAAAAAAAGCACTTCTAGTTTATCATTTTTTTCTTTAAATTTTTTAGGACTAATCCCCCCTAAGCGTCTCAAAACTCGATTAGATATTTTTTTAAATCTGAATTTTAGATAGTTGCACTTATTTTCATACTTTATAAAACTTATAAAATCAAGGGTCGAATTCCCTTTATATATAGTTCCGCAAACGTCTAATATTAAAGTTTTATTCTCAAAAGATTTCATCACATCCCCACTCAGGGTAATACTCGCGAATATATTTATTCAAAGCAATTTCGGCTTCTGTATATGTACGGGCTGCGGGCTGCGGGCTGTGGGCTTCGAGCATTGTATTTGTGATCATACCAGCACCCACCGTTACATTGGTTAAGCGATCGATAATAATGAACGATCCCGTCCCCACTACTTGGCTATATTGATCAATTACCACTGGTGCAGCAGTCTCGATAATACAATTAGCAATTTCGTTTAATTGTAATTCGCTAGCATCAAGTTGCTCTAGGGTATTTACATCAATACGGTAGTTAATATTGCTGATTTTACCAAAGGTGTTTTTAGTACCAATTTTAAGCTCGTACTCTTTGCCTGGTTGCATTGCAGCATCAGCCATCCATACGATGGTTGCTGCAAAGTTTGAACTGGTTGTAGGTAGCTGTTTTTGGTCTGCAGTTGATCGTACAATTACATCACCACGCGAAATATCAATTTCGTCTTTTAAAGTTAATGTAACTGCTTGGCCAGCAAAGGCGCTTGGTAAATCGCCATCCGCTGTAACAATACGCTCTACTGATGATGTTTTACCTGATGGGAATGCCGTGATTTGGTCGCCTACGTTAATAATACCACTGGCAATCGTGCCGCAAAAACCACGGAAGTCTAAGTTAGGGCGATTAACATACTGTACAGGTAAGCGGAAGGTATCTAGATTCTTGTCATCGCTAATGGTTACTGTATCAAGTAACTGCATAAGGGTTGAGCCAGGGTACCAGTCTAGGTTATTACCTTTATCAACAACGTTATCGCCTTTAAGCGCAGAGATTGGCACAAAACGCACATCGGGAATATCTAATTGCTCAGCAAAGGCTTTGTAATCAGCTTTAATTTGGCGGTACACATCTTGACTGTAATCAACCAAGTCCATTTTATTAATCGCTACTATTACATGTTTTAAGCCAAGTAGTGATGCTATATAGCTGTGGCGTTTAGTTTGTGTTTGTACACCTTTACGGGCGTCAATCATCACAATGGCTAGGTCGCAGTTAGATGCACCGGTTGCCATGTTACGTGTGTATTGTTCGTGTCCAGGGCAGTCAGCAATAATAAACTTACGCTTTTCGGTCGCAAAATAGCGGTATGCTACATCAATAGTAATGCCTTGCTCACGTTCCGACTGCAAGCCATCTACAAGTAATGCTAAATCAAACTCTTCATCTGTGGTATTAAATTTTTTTGAGTCGTTTTTGATTGCCGCCATGTGATCTTCAAAAATTAATTTTGAGTCATGTAATAAACGGCCAATTAACGTTGATTTACCGTCATCAACATTACCACAGGTTAAAAAGCGCAGTAGATCTTTGTTTTCGTGTTGTTTTAAGTAACCTTCGATATCTGTTTCAAGAAGGTTTGGTTTAGTTTGGTTGGTCATTTTAAGTCCTTACTTAAGCTACGGGCTACGAGCTACGAGCTACGAGCTACGAGCTGCGAGCTACGGGCTGCGAGCTACGGGCTACGAGCTACGAGCTACGAGCTGCGGGCTACGAGCTACGAGCTGCGGGCTACGAGCTA
>NZ_NSDG01000076.1 GCF_002289345.1 Pseudoalteromonas sp. HM-SA03
ATTGAGATCAGAGCTGTACTTTATAGGCTGAGCGTATTCAGTAGCTAGGTGTGGTTCAGGCGACGCTTACAGTACTCTGTTCTTTTTTCTGAGTGATGACGTAAATTCTGCGTGATAAATAACATATTTTGCAAAGAGGGGGATGCTGTTAGATCTTTTATCTGTGACCATAAATTGCGCGCTGAGACTCTGGCAAAGTTTAAAGTTTTGTTTTTTAATTCAATTGGAGAAAAAGTAAACGCTAGCATTCCGCTTTCTGGATGCCTCACTTTATTCAGTTTTATATCTCTTCTTTTTAAATAAGAAGACATAACTGATCTACTAGGAAAACCGCACATCTCCCATACATCAGTAACAAATAAATCATTACCTTCGGTTAGACTGGGAAAAAAATCATGCTCTCCTTTCAGGCATTCGACAATTGTTTCTCTGACTGGTTGAAGCCCATTCTTAGCAGTATTAAGCCCCTTCTGCAATATGGGAACCTGTGACTCTGCAATATCTTTTGTACGGTAGCCACCTCCTTTTCTCGCCTTATAAGTCAATTCATGAACTTTAAACGTCTGCGTATAACCTGTTAAAACATTTACTTCTTCAACTTCTTTTTCTTTTAGGCAGTCAACTTCTAATGTTATTAGCTCATCAAACCTCAATCCTGTAGCAAACATAATTTCTGCCATTGACTGGAAGATCTCATCATCCTGATTCATCTCTGTATTAGATAATGTAGCTAGAGCTATTAGGCTTTGCTTACTAGGAAGCTTTTTATTTCTGATAGTCACAGATTCTGTATCAATTCTACTGTCACTATTACTATGGTTATCACTTCTTTTGGCTGTTTTTTTGTATTTAGTACGTTGATATATTGTAATAAAGACACCCATAATTATTTGTCATCAAAGCCGCACTATCCATACACAACCTAATACGATTTGCATTGGCTTAATCGCAAAACAAAAATGATTTCTGTCCAGAAGTGAGTTACAACGAGTATGATACTTTAATATTCAGTTGTAGCTTGATTCGGACTTGATAGTAGCAATTAGTATAAAACTTTATTCCTCTCTCACATGTTTTCTGTGGCTTAGGATGAGGCTATATTCCTAAGTCACACAATAATTGCAACGGCTTTTTTGCTGGCATTTTGGCCTAATAGTGTCTAATTTGGATAGCCGTCTAACCTAATGCGTCGCGAACTTTGGGCATGATCCTGCGACTAACTGGGACTTCGTCACCTGTCGATAAATGTAAAATGCCAGTTCCTGATGCGCTTCTGGATAATGATGTTATGAACTGAGTATTCACTATATACGAGCGATGAACCCGTAAAAAAGTGGCAGGAAGTGTACTTTCGAGTTCAGACAAGCTGTTGTGGTGCAATACACTTCCCCTATTATTAATAACCAGTTCAACATAATCTCTTGCCCCCTTACAAAAACAAATTTCTTCGCAAGATATAAAGTCTGTTTTTCCAGCATGGCTGATTTTTATTTTAGTTGGCTGTTCCCGTTCTTTATGTTCGTCCAATATGCGCTGTAATCGATCTGCCCGATCTTGCTCAAACCGCTTTTTTCCTGTTCTTTTTTATAATCAATAGCATGTTGAGCAAAAAAGAAGACGAAAAGCAAAGCAATACAATAGTAGTAGTAAATATCCAAAAACTGGTCTGGGCTACTAGCAGTCAATAGAACAAACGCAAACAGTGCAACGCTATGTGGCAGAGCACCAAACAATACTGACAGCCACTACTATTTGCTTACCATGGTTATGGTAGTTTCGACTTAGCATTGTGCAAGGTTGTTCATTATTCGTATCAAAAGCGCTTCTAAAATAAGGTAGCTGTTGGTGTTTGCTTATTTTTCGACACTAAAACTAGTGTATCACGCACGACAAGGGCGCTGTAATTTGCACAGCTTGAGGGGTTATCGCTAAAGGCGTTATTTGGTTAAGCCAGCAAACGAGCACAATTTGCTAGATTTGTGCGCCGTCGTTTTTTAAGGGTTCCACAATAAGCTGTGAGTACTTGCTCTCGACCCACCGCGCCGTGGAAAACCCGAGAAAATTGTGTAGTGAGCTTCATCCAGTTATCAGGTTCGATGTTTAGTCGAGACAGAATAGGTTGAGACTCAAAGATGGCACCGCTTTTGTCGGTGCGAATACATTGACCGGTAAGCTCAACTAATTCTATATAAAACTTGAGTTCAAAAGGCAGCCCTTTTGGCATATGTTTTCGGGGGCTTCCTGCAAACCGTAATAGGCTTTTTGGTTGCTTCCCTTGCCTTGCATGGTCGATACGCTTTTTGATACTGGTAAATTCAGAGGTTTCAGGTGTTGGGGCTAATTTAGCTCGAATAGGGTTTAAGTCAACGTATGCCATACAAGCAGCTAATGCCGCTTCGTCCAACAAGGGCTGAGATTTAAATCGTCCTTCCCAGAACCGGCCTGTACACTCATCCTCTTTATTTGTTCTACGGGCAATATCCTCGTTGAGTACCCGCATAAACCAACTAATATCAGCCAGTCTTTGTCTGTATTTGGTAACATATTCACTGAGTATCAACTGCTCCGACTCGCTTAGAGGCTCTTCCTCGATAAACTTCCAAGTTACCCAATTACCTTTAAACAGCTTGTGCCAGCGTATTAAAACGGCTTTATCTGATAAGCGCTTGGCCTTTTTATCATCAACGTGCAGAACAAGGTGAGTGTGGTTACTCATCACCGCATAAGCACAGACGTCAATACAGAAGGCAGCTGCCAACATCAGGAGCTTTTCTTCAACCCAATCACGGCGATGTTCATAGGATTTTCCGGTCAATTTATCTTCACCGCATAAAAACGCGCGCCTCACGCATCGGGAGATACAGTGGTAATATTTGGTGTCGGTTAAGCTGATTTGGTTTTTACGGGCAGTAGCCATCCTTTGTTTTCCTCAATCCTTTGAGTGCAGAATTAGAGCGTAGACGACTTTTAAAAAAGGCACAAATTAGTGGTGGGTGTCTTTGGTTTATTTTTATATGGATATGATTTTGAAAAAGACAGTAGCAGTAAGTTTGATTGGTACTCAGCTCGATTTTGTTGGTAAGCGAGTGGATAGGTGGGCGCGTTGGCGGCCCAATGTAAGCCTATGTAGCCAACCTGATCTGGTCATTGATGAATTGCATTTATTACACGACAATCACAGTACACGGCTGGCCAACAATGTGGCCGTTGATATTGAAAGTGTGTCGCCAGAGTCGACAGTCACATTGCACAACCTCAACTTCAGTAACCCATGGGACTTTGAGGAGATGTATGCCAAACTTTTTGATTGGTGCCAAGCTCAAGCATTCGATACCGACAACTGTGAGTACCTGTTTCATATCACCACAGGTACTCATGTGGTACAGATCTGCAGCTTTTTATTGACTGAGAGCCGTCATTTTCCTGGCCGCTTGGTGCAAACCTCTCCTGACAACAGCAATAAAAACAAATCGGTTGGGCAAGTTCAAATAATCGATTTAGACCTATCCAAATACGACCAGCTAGCTACTCGATTCGACAGTGAGCACCTAGAGGGTAAAGCATTTTTAAAAGGTGGGATCCAAACTAAAAATGAGGCATTTAACCAGCTGATCACGCAAGTTGAAAAGGTGGCGATACGCGCTAAAGATCCCATGTTGCTAACAGGACCGACTGGTGCAGGGAAAAGCCAGTTGGCAACACGTATTTTTCAATTAAAGAAAAAGCGGGCGATGCTGGCCGGAGGACTTGTTTCGGTAAATTGCGCTACGCTCAAGGGCGAAAATGCCATGGCAGCATTGTTTGGTCATACCAAAGGTGCGTTCACAGGGGTACAACAAGCGCGAGACGGGTATTTACGCACAGCTAACCAAGGCGTGTTGTTTTTAGATGAAATCGGTGAGTTAGGTCTTGAAGAGCAGGCCATGCTATTGCATGCAATAGAAAATAAGTCGTTTCACCCAGTCGGTAGCGATCAACCCGTAACCAGTGACTTTCAGTTAATCGCAGGAACCAATCGCGACTTGTTTAAAGAGGTCAGCAAAGGCCGATTTCGAGAAGACCTGCTCGCACGGATCAATCTATGGACGTATCGATTACCAGCGCTAAAAGACCGTAAGGAAGATATTCCGGCTAATATAGATTACGAGATAGATTTGTACGCGCAAAAAATGGGTGAAAGGGTGCGCTTTAATAAAGAAGCAAAAACGTTATTTGAACGTTTTGCCTTGTCGGAGCGAGCCTTGTGGTCGGGAAACTTTCGTGATTTAAGTTCAGCTATCACGCGTTTATGCACTTTGGCGGATTCCTCTCGGATAGCGGTTAGCGACGTACAGGAAGAAATTCAACGACTTGAGCAAAATTGGTATGCAGGAGAGCAAGTTTCGGGAGATAAAAATCTAGATAGGTATTTATCCAAAGCACAACTTGCCGATTTGGATACGTTTGATATAAACCAGTTAAATTATGTACTTACTATCTGTGTTCGCCACTCAAGTATGGCGGCTGCGGGCAGAGAGTTGTTTAACGTGAGCCGCACCAAAAAGTCACAGGTGAATGACTCCACAAGACTGCAAAAATATCTCGCTAAATTTGGTTTAAGTTGGCGTCAAATACATAGTTAACGCTGAGCGCTTCTATCATTGCTTATGAAGAAGCGCTTAACTTGTTAAAAGTGCAAATTAAAGCGGTTTGATGGCAATAATATCCACCGCTTTTGCCAACCATCCTTGATACAGTGTAAATACCCGTTTGGTGTAAGCTTGCTGGTGATGAAAATCGAACGCGGCTTGATCGACGAAGCGCTCAACTAAGGTAAGCTGGGTGCGGTTTTCACTTTCATAAAGTTCAAAGCGTAAACATCCTGCTTCTGCTCGAGTGGCTGGCAAGATCTCTTGGATTGCGTTAATACAATCTTGATAGTGCTCGGTTTTAGGTGTGATATGGGCGATAAAGTTGACGTTATTGTGGCTGTTGGCCATGGTATTTCTCCATAATGCGTTTAGTAACGGCGGTAACTGGGGCTGATAAAACATAGGAGGCGATGAACGAGGCCGGCCAAGCATTGGCAAAGGCATGCGCCCATCGCGTAGTAAAGTCTGCCACTAATCCTAAATTGATGTACGTGACCCATCCAGACACCATAAACGACAGGCACAATGACAGCAGTAATGTAAAAATGAGTTTTTGCATGTTTCCTCCTCTGGCTGTTGGTATGATTGTAGGGAGTTGCCAGCCGATCAGAATGGCAAAAATGGAAAGCTAAGATTGCGGAGATAACCATGCTAGATGACTTACGACTCTTTGTTGAGGTAAGCCGCCGAGGAAGTTTTGCCAAGGCGGCAGAAGACCTTGGCATAGGCGCGCCGACCTTATCTAAGCGGATGTTAGCGCTGGAAGACAAACTCGGTTACCCGCTCTTACTGCGTAGCGCCAGAGGACTTACATTAACGAATCATGGTCAGGCGGTGGTGGATAAAATGGCGGAGTCTTTGCTCGCCTTGCAAGCGCAAAGTGAGGCGCTATCAACACTAGAAGCCTCCACTTTTCACCTGTTATGTCCGCAAAACTTAATGATTGGTCCTTTGTATAATGCGCTGCAATCGTTTCAGGCCCAGCATCCTGAGATCCAATTGCATGTGGAGCCTGCTAATAGTGTGGCCTTACTCAGCCAAAAGCGGTTTGATTTAACCGTCCGAGTTGGGGAGCTGGATGATTCAAGCGTCTATCAAAAGCGGCTGGGGCAAATTGCGGTAAGAGCGGTGGTCGCCAAGGAAATTGCGACTACACAAACCCTGTTTTTGCCCTTTAAAGCATCGCAACTGCCCGCAACCGATGCGTGGCGAGCACTGCTGGCACAGTTTAGTCACGTCTCTTATGTGGGTGATATTACCTTAGTGCGTAAATTGGTAGGCTCGGCTAACGGTGCTGGTGTCTTGCCGATGACAGAAATTGCAGCGTTGGCAGCGCAATCTGAAACCGCATTTAGCTATATCGGTGACTGCCAATTTATTCGCAGCATCTACGCACTTTGGCCAAATCAACGAACTCCACCGACTCATACCAGAGATTTTATTGAGTTACTGCAAATGCGGTGTCAGGAGCTTGATTATCTGCAAGGGGCAGCGATAGCTCTGTAATGAACACCGCACAACCGCATTTTATCCTAAGCTCAGATTGCGCTCAAAATGCACGATATCGACATCAGGCTTTAGCTTATAGAGCTGTGCTAAACGTCCGCCTGACTTGACCTTTTCATCCAGTGCTTCAAACATGTTTGAGGCTTCAATGCGTCTTACCAAGCTCTTGCGCTGAATGGGTTTGGCGATAATAGCCTCGATGGCGGTTTTGAGTTGTCCAATGGTAAATTGATCTGGCAAACAATAAACCGGGATCATGGAATATAACGCCTTTTGCTGCAGCCTTGCCTTGGCCTTTTCAATAATATGCTTATGATCAAAAGCCACGGCAAGATCTGGGATCTCGCTAAGATCCACCCATCTCACATCATCTACCGAGTCTATTTGCGTTGCCACTTGCTGAGGTGAAATCAAGGCGTAATAAACCAAGGTGACACTAAAGCCTCGCGGATCACGGTTGATCCCAGAAAAGGCCTGAAGTTGCTCTAGATATTGTGGGGCAACACTGGTTTTCTCTTTGATCTTACGCAGTGCGCTCATATCCGTGTTGTCATCCAGCTCAACATCAACAAACCCTCCAGGTAATCCCCAGCGGCCTTTAAAGGGAGCGTTAGCGCGTTTCACCAGCAGCACTTTTAAGCTGTCCTGCAAAATTGTAAATAACACGCTGTCTACCGTGAACAGTGGGTTTTGGTATTGGGTTAAATCGTAATCAGGGCTCATGATATTTTTAGTTTGTGTCTTTTAGACACAATAAACAATTGTAGTCAGTATGGCAAATATACTGAATATCCTCATGTTAAAAATAAACATTAAATGTCTTTTAGACATAAAGTTATTGATTGATCAAAAAATGTTTGATACCTTATTTGTGTCTTAGGGACATTATTAAGGAAAGGTTATGAAAGTCACGAGTTATGAATTCTCTGGAAACAAAAAAGATGTTCAATATGAAGCATTTACCTTCTCTGGTGGGGAGGAGCATATTCGTTTCAAGGCATTTGATTTCCGTGATTGCGAAAAAGTTCAAATCACAGCCAGAGTGACCAATTCTTCTCATATCATGCGTTTACTGATGGCGGTGGATGCATTGAAGCGACTTTGTTTGGCGCGGACGCCAATAGAATTAGTGTTACCCTATTTCCCCTACGCGCGCCAAGATAGAGTATGTGTAACGGGTGAGGCGCTAGGTGCAAAAGTGATGGCGTCACTTATCAATCAACTGGCGCTAGACAAAGTCACCGTGTGGGATGCACATAGCGACGTTGTACCTGCACTCCTTGAGCGAGTGGAGAATGTTGAGCAAACGACATTGATATCGCAGTGTCCGGCTTTACAGCAACAGTTGCAGTGCGGTGCACTCAGTTTAGTTTCACCAGACGCTGGAGCGAGTAAAAAAACACTGAAAATTGCGCAGCATTTTGGTGGTGAGGTTGAGGTTATCCAAGCACAAAAAGTACGAAATCTTAAAACGGGTGAAATTGTACAAACGCAGGTACTTGGTGAGGTAAAAGGTAAAGATTTACTGATCGTTGATGATATTTGCGATGGTGGTAGAACCTTCACCGAACTTGCTAAGGTACTAAAAGCACAAGGCGCTAACTCAATTGCGCTTTACGTAACACACGGTATTTTCTCTCAAGGATTAGGCGTTTTTAGTGGACTGATAGATACCGTTTACACGACTAATTCGTGCCGTGATCAAGACGACTTGGTCGAACACCACGATGTGCAACTCAACATGATTGAATTATAAGGAATATAGCCATGACAATTACCGCAGCAAGTATGCAAAAAGACGTGTACAAAGAATTTCACAGCCGCGCATATCACCCTGAAGTGACAGAGGTTTATGCAAACTTTACCTCGCGCAGCGGCAAACTAAGCAATGTTGCAAATAACGATAAAGTGGCTTTTGTGGGGCTGCAGTATTTTATCAAAAGTTACTTACAAGAAGAGTGGCAAGACTTTTTCGCAGCAGACAAGCACACCGCTGTGGCAAATCATAGACGGATCATGACAGCAATGTTGGGCTATCCGGTGGATGTGGGTTATCTCGAGGCGCTACACGACTTAGGCTATTTACCGCTGAGGATTAAAGCGCTGCCAGAAGGGACTTTAGTGCCGTATCAGGTGCCGCCCATCACTGTGGTCAATACCAAGCCTGGATTTGAATGGCTAACCAATATGATTGAGACGGTATTAAGCTGCGAAAACTGGCCAATCCAAACGAGCGCTACCACCTCAGTTGCATATTTAAAAGTGTTTCGAGAGTTTGCTCAACAAACCGGTTTACCTCAGGAGATCGTGCCGTTTCAGGGTCATGATTTTAGTTTTCGTGGCATGTTTGGTAAGCACGCTGCGGCTATGAGTGGTTTTGGTCACCTCGCGTCCGGCCTTGTAGGGACGGATACTATCCCTGCGGTACTATTTGCTGAAAAGTACTATGGCGCAGATGTCGACAAAGAGCTGGTTGGCTGCTCAGTAGATGCAACCGAGCACTCAGTAACCTGTTCTTGGATCCAAGAAGGTGAAATCGAGTTTTTCCAATATTTGATGCGTGAGCAGTCACCGACAGGGATCCTCAGTGTGGTCTCTGATACTTGGGATTTTTGGAAGCTAGTCACTGAGTATTTACCAGCATTAAAAGCAGAGATCATGGCGCGTGATGGCACTGTGGTGATCCGTCCAGACTCCGGGGATCCGGTGAAAATCCTGACTGGGTATTGTGTCTCACCAGTATCAGAATATAGCGAGTTGGTTGACTCTCAGCAGCAAGCGCAAGAAATGGCGATGACAGATGGCTTTGAAGCGTATCGTTGGCAGGGAAATTACTATTCAGTCGAACCACACCCAACGCTGCTGCAGGAGTGTGAAGTAAAAGGACTGATTGAATGTCTCTGGGATACCTTTGGTGGCACTGTGACTGATAAAGGCTTTAAATTGCTAGATGAGCATATTGGCGCAATATATGGCGATGCAATTACCCTTGAGCGTCAGCGTCAAATTCTACAGCGACTGATGGATAAAGGATTTGCGTCCAAAGTGGTGCTTGGCATTGGCTCATACAGTTACCAATATGTCACCCGCGATACCCATGGCTCTGCGGTAAAAGCAACTAGTGTGGTTAAAAATAACCAGCGTGTGGCAATTTTTAAAGAGCCAAAAACCGACAGCAAAAAGCGCTCAGCAAAGGGGCTGCTGAAAGTAGAACGCGTAAACGGTGAGTTGATCTGCAAGGACAATGTGACCGAGGAAGAAGAAAAGCAAGGCTTATTAGAAGTGGTTTTTGAAGATGGACAGCTACTAAAAGAAACCACCTTGAGTGAGATCAGAGCTTTGATAAGCGCGCAAATTAGTTAGATCCCATTGTTGTTCTCATCGTCTTTTGGTCGCGATAGGTTCCAGCCATCGCGACTTTTGTACTTCACAATTGTACATCTAATAATTACAATCAGTACAAAAAGCGCCTCCCTATGTCTAACCAATATACAGTTTTATATGTAGAAGATGACCCAAGCAGTGCCGAGATCTTACGCTTATATCTGGCACAAGCGGATATGCAGGTTGTCCATTTCGATAATGCCTCAGATGCCCACCGAGCCCTACAGAACCTAACATTTCAACTCGCTATTTTAGATGTCATGCTACCCGGTGGTGATGGCCGTGAGTTACTTAAAGAAGCCGTTGCACGCAACATTCCTACCATTATGGTGACCGCCAAAGTGTCTGAAACCGACCGTCTTGAGGGGTTTGAGCTAGGTGCGGACGATTATGTGTGCAAGCCTTACAGCCCACGAGAGGTCATCTCACGAGCAAAAGCACTATGTAAACGTAGCTATCGTGGTCAGCAGAGTGCCGCTTTGTTGTTTGATGGCTTAAGTATCAACCTTGAGAGCAAATCGGTGACGGTAACACAGCAAACACCAGCGTTAACGGCGGTGGAGTTCGAGTTATTACTGGCTATGGCCAAGCAGCCGCAACAAGTATTTAGCCGGGCGCAATTAATCGAACAAGTATGGGGAAGTGATGCGCCTATTACGGATCGGGCAGTCGATACTCACTTAGCAAACCTTCGTAAAAAACTAGGTGACAGTAAGGCTGAGCCCAAGTTTATCGCCACTCGTTACGGGCAAGGCTATCAATTTATCGCGCGTAAGGTGTCTTCATGAAGCTAAAAACCAAGTTTACCTTACTTGTGGCGCTTTGTACCTTTGCGCTACTCGGGAGCTTCTATCAACTATCTAAAAACTCAGCCGAGCGCACTTTTTTAGCATTTAATAAGCAAAGTGCGGTAACGTTTGGTCATTCATTGCTTGATGATGACTTAGTGGAAGAAGCATTGGCTGGCAACACCTTTGCGAGCCCAGAAGCGACGTTAACGTTTTTAGCATCAACCTTTCCTGAGCAGCTATTTATTTGGCGAGATGCTAACTCAACAGCGGATGTAAAGATCCTCAACCCCGATCTCAGCATAGACTATGAGCAGGTCAAATCCGGTCATCAATTTTCTATCCATCACCCCGGTGTCGCGGCGTTTGTGGTGCAATTTAATGAGGCGCAATATGTGTTATCACCACTGGGTGAGTTGTTTTGGTTACCTGAGGTATTGCTAGATAGGTCGTTTGAAAAGGAGGCGCTGCAGCAAGCGATGTTGGATGATTTTATGCTTACTTTAGTCATCTTATCGATTATTGCTGCATTACTTGCTTGGTTGGGGTCGTGGTACTTTTTGTCGCCACTTAAACAGCTCAAACGTAGCTTCAAGGCGATAGAGTCGGGCGAGTTAGACACCCGCTTAGCGCTAAAACGTCATGATGAAGTGGGTGAAATCATCAGTAGTTTCAATAATCTTGCGGCTTGGCTACAAGGTTTGCATCAGCAATATAAACAAATGAATTCCGACTTATCTCATGAGCTTAGAACACCACTTAACGGCATTCGTTCGCGCTTGGAGGCGATGGAAGACGGTATAGTCCCGATGGATAAGGCTCAGTTAGCGGTGATCAGCCAAGACCTTCACAACGTCAATCGTATTATCGACGACTTATGTTTGTTGTCATTAACCGAGTCAAAGCAGCTGACGTTGTCATCAACACGAGTAAATCTCTCTGAGCTGTTAACATCGACCTTAGTGCGTTACCAAGCACAGGCCGAAGCGCGAGGCGTGAAATTGGACGCAGATATTCAAGAAGGTGTGATCGTGACGCTTGATGCCGGAAGAGTCAGACAGATAGTGGTGAACTTATTAGATAATGCCTTTAAATATGGTGCTGATGGTGGCGTTGTGACCTTAAAGCTCAGTTATCAAGACGATGAACTGGTGATTACGGTTGCTGACTGCGGCCAAGGTATGTCGTGTAATCAACTCGAGCAGGTGTTTGAGCGCTTTTATCGTGCGCAGGGGTCGCGCCATGACACATCCAGTTTGGGGCTCGGCTTACCAATTTGCCGTCAACTTGCCGAGTTGATGGGCGCGACATTGACCGTGACCAGTACTGAAAATCAAGGCGCAAGCTTTTCGCTGAGGTTTTCTCGACTAACTTGATAATTGCTTGACAATTGCTCGGCATAGTTAGCTCAACAACGACATCAACAGTTTGAGAGCAAGATTATGAGAGCAATTATTTTATCAGCATTGGCATGTACCACCGTTGGTTGTGGGATCACCGCGTCTACCGCGCCACAATCGCTCACCTTACCGATGAAATATACCGAGAAAGGTCATGCCTATGTAATGGCAACGCTTAACCATACGGTTACCCATCCTATGATTTTAGACAGTGCTGCGAATGTTGGTATTTTACCGGTTAATCTGAAAGCAGCACTTGCCTTGTCAGAAGATAAGCTAAGCAAAATGGATGTACAAGGCGCAAGTGGCAGCTCAGAGCTAGTGTTGGCAACAATAGACCACACCAGCGTCGGTCATTTAGCAGCAGAGTCGCTTCCTTATGTATTTAAAGATATGACCCGCTTAGATGTGGAAGGTGTCTTGCCTGGAATTTTGGGGCATGGATATATGTCGCAATATTGTAATGTGTTTGATTTTAATAATAATGAGCTGAGTTTGTATCAAGGGGCTTGCCCAAGTAGCGTGACACAAGGCTTGGAGAGTGAAAGTTTTAAAATAGATAACAATTTCATTAAGCTGACAGCAAGTTTTAATGGCGAAGAGGTGGACGCCGTGCTTGATACTGGCGCCCCAACCAACTACATCAACTCACACTTGGCCAATAAACTAACATTAACGCTGGGCGAAGAAGACATCAGCCGAGGGTTAAACGACCAAGCGACTAAAAAGGTGGCCATAGAATCACTGCGTTTTAGCTTAGGTGACAAGGAAATCATCAATACCAAAAGTCACTTATCGGATATGCCTGTGTTTGAAGTGCTTGGATATAAAGGCGAGCCATTTATCCTACTTGGTTTAAGTAACTTTAACGATGACAAGCTAGTTATCGACTACTTTGAGAACAAAATTTACTTTTGATTTGTCGAATAAAGTCTAGAAGCGATAGACACTGTGTTCAAAGTGGCTGTTTTGTGTCTACTGGAATGACCGATGGACGCGTAAGGATATAGCTAAGTACTCCCGCTTCGGTTATCGCGACAGACCACACTACCCAAACAGGTGCGCTACTAAAGCTCAGAGCTAGTAAGCCAACACTCATGCCAATTGCCGCGCCAACTTTGCCTTTTATGGGGATCACCTGATGTTGTCGCCATGCAACCAGACTCGGGCCAAATTTTGGGTGGGTAAGCAGCCAGTTTTCTAACGTAGGAGAAGAGCGGGTAAAGCATGCAAGGGCGAGGATAAAAAAGATGGTGGTAGGCATAACTGGCAGTGCCATGCCGATAAAGCCAAGACCAACAAAGACGATGCCAGCAACATGCAACCAAAAACAACGATTGAATAAGGGAATTTTTTTACGCATAGGCATCCTCATATTTCGAGAGTTCTGAACTGACAGCGTATCACAATGGCCTGAGGCAGCATTGTTAACCAGAAGCCAGTTATTAAAAGCATATCACAGCGGCTGAAATTCGCGAATCTTCAACTAAGCTAAAGCAAAGAGATTATCAGTCGGACGTCAGTGTTTAAAATAGCGAATCTGATCCCAGGTTCAGGGAAGTAGTGCGACTGAAACGTTGAGGGGCAAAGTATGCAAGTAAATTTAGAACGTCTTAAGTCTACCTTATTTGCGCTCGCGGAGTTCGGCTATAACCATGAGGATAAGGGAATTTATCGCCAAGGTTTTAGTAGTGAGGATTTTGCAGCGCGTAACTGGCTGATGGAATGCGCACAAAGCGAAGGATTTGTGAGTCGCATGGATGGCGCTGGCAATGTGATTATTGAAATGACCAGCCCAGATATTGCAGTAAAACCCGCAGTGATAATTGGCTCTCATCTCGATAGTGTACCAGCGGGAGGTATGTTTGATGGAACCTTGGGCGTCATTGCGGGGTTTGAGTGTATTCGTATTTTGAAAGAGCACAATGTGCAATTAGATAGGCCGATTTGGGTCATCGGTACCAGTGAAGAAGAGGGGCGCTTTGGCGGCATGATAGGGGCGCAAGCGCTTACTGGAAAATTAACGCCTCACCAATTACTCACAAGTCATGATGCAGATGGTTGTATGCTTAGCGATGCTATGCGTGCGCAGGGGTTAGACCCTATGGATGCACTGAATGCAAGACTAGAACCTGAGCAAATAAATAGTTTTTTTGAATTACATATTGAACAGGGACCAGTACTTGATCAAAAAGGCATTCAGATTGGTGTGGTAGAAGGGATTTCTGGGGTATTTAAATGGATAGTCAAATTGATTGGGAAGGCCGACCATGCAGGTACTGCGCCCATGGAGATGCGTAGCGACGCCTTTATGGGACTGGCTGATTTTGCCTACCAGTTAGATCGCATTATTGCAGAAGATGGTACGGATACCACGAGGATTACCGTCGGTAAGGCAGAATTAAAGCCGGGTTTTGCACATACGATTGCTGGAGAAGTGGATTTCACCATCGTCGCACGTGATATGGACGAAACGGTGATGGAGAACCTTGAAATTGCCTGTCGTAAAGCGCTTTCAGCCATCGCTCGAAAGCATCATTTAATGTTTGAATACGAGCAGGTGAGTTGGTTGTCTCCAATGAAGTGCACACCTGAGATGGTGGAATTTATTAGTCAGCAGGCAGAGAGCTTGTCCTTGAATTATCAAATCATGCCAAGTGGTGCTGGTCACGATAGCCAGTTTTTTTCAGAAGTGTGTCCCACGGGGCTGATATTTATTCCATCACTTAACGGCGTTAGCCATGCGCCAGACGAATGGAGTCATTGGCATGATGTTGAAGCTGGGAGTAATTTACTGCTGCAATGTGTTCAAAAAAGAGCAATAAAAACAAAAGAATAAATGTAAAGTGAGGAACAAATTGAGTGTCGGTTTACTAGACAAATTTGATCCTTGGGCTAGTCTTTGTTACTACTAGAATAACGTGGATAGCAAAACTTGCGGCGAATTCAGGCTTGGATAACCGTAGTTAGGGATTATGAGGATGTGGATCGCCCGAGTAGTAACCTTAGTCTTAGTTGCTGCAAGCTTTAATGGGCTTGCCGCCTCGCTGAGGGTGAGCGATGAGGTCGTGACTGCTGGGTTTATTACGCTACACATTGAGCGTACAGGTCCCCCTCTACAGCAATCAACTCAGCTATCCATTCAACGTCTTTCAGAACCTTACTCCCTTTCCCTTTCGCTTAAGCCGACTCAACAAGCGGTAACCATTAGTGGCTTGGCTGATGGTGATTATCTTGCAACCTTAGATAACCCTTCAGCTAATTCGGCACAAACGTCGGTCTCATTTACAGTCAAACATCATCAGTTAACGTTGGCGCTTGCACTGTTTGTACTGGGCTTGTGCTTATTTGTGCTGCTTGTAGGGATGATTGTGGTAGGCAATAAGCAAGCGCACGATAAGGAAAGCGTATGATAAATGCTTCATTGGCGCTCGGTCTCGCCCTAGCGTTTGCTTTGCTATGGGTATTTTTTGGCTGGTGGATTGGCAGGCGCGTGCAGTCACATAATGAATTTGCGCTGGCCGGTAGGAATGTCGGATTGGCTTTTGCTTGCGCCACTGCGATGGCAACTTGGGTCACCAGTAACACCACTTTAGTTGCGCCACAGCTCACTTATCAGTTTGGTATTTGGGGCATGATAGGCTACGCCTGTGCTGCATTCGGATTGCTGCTATTTGCGCCGCTGAGCCAACGCATCAAAACTTTACTACCCCACGGCTACACCAGTGGCGACTTTATGCGGTTGCGGTTTGGGCGTTTCTCTTGGTGGATTTTTTTGCTGATCTCTTTCGTGTATGCCATGAGCTGGCTCGTTAGCCTAGGCATGGCCGGTGGCATTTTGCTACACACCCTAAGTGGCTTAGATTATTACCTTGGTATGTCAATAATTCTACTGATGTGTGTGGTCTACACGCTCTTTGGCGGTCTAAAAGCGGTGATCGCCACGGACTTTCTACAGGCCATTATTATTTTGGCCGGTGTCGTCGGAATTGCCATTGTCGTGGCGATGAATGTTGGGCTTGAACCAATTCACCAAAAACTCAGTAGCGACCACCCCAAGCTACTCGACCTGCTTTTTCCTGCCGCTGTGATGTTTTTATTCAACAATATCTTTTTTGGTTTAGGAGAAATTTTTCACAGCAACGTATGGTGGTCAAGGGCGTTTGCATTTAAAGGTGGGGTGGGCAAAAAGGCGTATTTTATCGCAGGACTACTGTGGCTACCGATCCCCATCGTGACAGGGTTTATTGCGCTGGCAGCGCCGAGTTTAGGTTTGTATCCCGCTAGCGCCGATATGGTGGGACCCTTAGTTGCAAGCCAAGTGCTCGGCTATACCGGCTCGATCATTCTGTTCATTGTGGTGTTCTCCGCGCTGGCATCGAGTTTGGACTCCTTGCTTGCTGCAACGTCAGATCTCATCAATCAAGATATTTATCTACAATACATCAAACCAAAGGCGAGCGATAGTGAACGCTTAAAAAGTGCTAAGTGGATCATTGTCATCTTAGGTGTAGTAACTTGGCTTTTGTGTTTACCAAAAATCGCCACGCTGGGTGCCTTGTTGAACTTCGCTGGTGCCTTCGTCGCCAGCACCATTTGGCCTATCGTATTTGGTTTGTACTTTGCGCGAATGACGGGAAATAGCGCTGGCTGGGCTATGTTGCTTGGCACGCTATCTGGCTTTATTGGGTATTTTTATATTGGCTTTTATGTCGCTGCATTAGTTTCTTGTGCGGTGTCGTTATTAATTTGTGTGATTGCTTGGCGTTTTAGTCAGCAATCATTCCATTGGCAAGCGTTGGGCACGCAAAGCAAAGTGGAGGATGTATGATCTCATTGGGCGCATTTTCTAGTTTAATTTGGCTGGCCATAGTGCTCAGTTGTTTATGTCCTGTTGTCCTTGTCGTTATGTTCCTTATTGATTTTAAAAAGAGGCAGTTATGGTAAGTGCGCAGCAAGTAGAGTTTAATCGAGCGCAGCCGGATGTTTACGGGGATGCGCATCCCAAAGCATTACTCAGAGCGATACAAGAAGACGGGGACAGGCTGCATTGTTTGGAGAATAAGCACATTATCAGTGTCGACCACCTTGACCGAGACGTGCTGATCCAGCTATTCCGCCTCGCCGCGAAATATGAAAGTAACCCTGCAAGGTTCAGCTCGCCGCTTAGTGGCAAAATTTTGATCAGTGCGTTTTATGAACCCAGCACTCGCACCCGTCTGTCGTTTGAAAGTGCATGGCACCGCCTGGGGGGCGATATTATGTCGATCACCGATCGCTCCTCAACGGGCATTGCGAAAGGGGAGTCGCTGCAAGATGTCGCCGAGATGTTCAATAATTATGGCGATTGTGTCGTTTTACGTGACACCTCTGTGGAGTCTATTGAAGAGATGATCCACAGCCTACGGATCCCAATTATCAACGCTGGTAATGGCATTGATGAGCACCCAACACAAGCAATGTCTGATCTCTACACTATCTTCAAATGGCGGCCGTCGTTATTACTCCCTGACAGCGAAGCCTTTAGTCCTATAAAAATTGGCGTGATTGGCGTGCCGAGCCAAATGCGTACGGTGCGTAGCCTGCTGAAAATGTTTACGCATTTTCCGCGCATTGTGGACGAAATATTCCTGCTCTACGACGAGAGTGTCGAGGAAGCAGTGTCGAGCGAGCAATTAGCCCAGCTAGAGGAGGTGGGGGTTAAGGTATCTATTGGCCATGACTTGAACGCCGTTTTACCTGAGCTTGATGTGGTGTATATCAATTCCATCGCATGGGTTGGTGAAAGCTTCGAAACCTATGGAAAGTCGTTTAAATTGAGCGCAGATTCCTCCTTTAAGCCCGATGCGATAGTGCTTCATCCTCTGGCTCGAGGTGAAGAGCTGTGTACCAGTTTAGATGCCACGCCACACAATTGGTATTTTAGTCAGGCACGTGGTGCCGTCTTTTTACGCCAAGCCTTATTGACCTGTATGGTGCAGCGCGCCAGTACTGTGATGGATGTGATTTAGGGAGATATTATGTGCGGAATTGCTGGTATTTTTTCAACGCAAGCGCAAACACAAATAGATAATCAATTATTAGTAAACATGGCAGCCATTCAACATCATCGTGGCCCAGATGGTTTTGGCTATAAACAAATGGCTGGCGTGGGATTTAGTCACGCCAGACTGTCGATAATCGACCTCGACGAGCAACGAGGGCGGCAGCCCTTTATTAGTTCTGATAAGCGTCTAATGTTGGCGCACAACGGTGAGTTTTACGATTACGCGCGGATCCGAGCTGAGCTGGTAGCAAAAGGGGCAAGGTTCCAAAGTAAAAGCGACTCAGAAATTGCTATGCACTTATATCAGCAGCTTGGCCTAGATGAGATGCTGACGCATCTGCGCGGTGAGTTTGCGTTTGCGTTGTATGACCAACAAACTGATACGTTGCACTTGGTGAGAGACCGCTTTGGTATTAAACCTTTGTACTACACTCAAACAAAAGACGAAATTGTGTTTGGCTCAGAGCTGAAGGTGCTGTTTGCCAATCCTAAAGTTAAGCGCCGATTCTCAAGTGAAGGTCTATTTCATCAACTGATCCAAGTCATGGTACCCGGCAGCACGGCGTTTGCGAATGTACATCAAATCAAACCTGGACATGTTGTTAGCATCACCAGAAGCGAACAAGGTTTTAGCATTGAAGATAGACCTTATTGGGATGTTCACTTTCCAACGGCGCAAGCGTATTTAAATAGCAAAGATGAAGCATACTACATTGATGGCGTGCGCAAACAGCTGTTAGAAGCGGTGCAGTTGAGACTCTCCGCGGACGTCCCGGTAGGTTGTTACTTAAGTGGTGGCATAGACTCGTGCGCTATTTTGGGTTTGTCTTCAGCTGCGGCACAAGCACCAATTAAGGCCTTTACCATAGGCTTTGATAGTGCTGAGTACGACGAAACGCCGATTGCAAAACAGATGGCGCAAGCCACCAAGGCCGATCATCATATTATGTCGTTAAGCGGTGACGAGCTATATGGCCATTTCGAGCGAACTTTATGGCATACCGAACGAACCATTTATAACACGCTTGGTGTTGCGAAATACTTGATGAGTCAGCAAGTTAATGAGTCTAATTATAAAGTTGTGATGACCGGAGAAGGCTCCGATGAGCTTTTTGCGGGTTATCCAGCATTTAGAAAAGACCTGTTTTTATATGGCTTAGATGAACTTGATGACACCGAAAAAGCCCAGTGGCAAACTATGCTGGAAGACAGCAATAAGTTGTTTAAGGGGGCTATGCTTTCCCGTGAGCAATACGATAGTGCAGCATTAGATGAGGTGGTTGGTTTCACACCAAGTTGTTTGCAGCCTTGGCTGTCATGCAGTCACTTTGCCCATCAACTCATAGCCGCCGAACACAGAGAAATACTCACGGGTTATGACGCAGGCAAAGCAATCGCTGAGACTTTAGATGATGCCATGTTAGAGTCCCGCCATCCACTCGACAAAGCCCAGTATGTGTGGATTAAAACCATGCTTGAGGGGCAAATATTAACTTGGGGCGGTGATAGGGTCGACATGGCCAATTCGATGGAGGCAAGGCCTGCCTTTTTAGATCATCACCTCGCAGAGTTTGCCTTTACCATTCCCCCGCAATATCGCATTAAAGATCGTAAAGAAAAGTATGTGTTACGTGAAGCGATGAAAGGGCTGCTGCCAGAAGTACTGTATGAACGAGAAAAGTTTGCTTTTATGGCACCACCGGCGCACTCGGATGAGAAGAAGTGGGCAGCAATGCGCGTGCTGGCCGATAAATACTTGTCTAGACAAGCTGTAGAAGCCGCTGGTTTATTAGACTTTGAAGCGGTAAATGCGCTATTTGAGTTACATGAATCGCCAGACGCCGATGATTCACTCAAAGTGCAACTCGATGCTGTGATCAATCACTTGCTTGGTGTGCAAATACTGCACAAACAATTTATCGCCGCAGACTTACCTCAATTTGCCGCCGCTGAAGCGGAGCGCCTTGGTTGGAGGGCAACCACAGAGTAAAGGCTGATCTTATTGGTATTTCAGAAAGTAAGGTAATAAAAAGGCGATGCGCCAACAAGCGCATCGCCTTTTTGATTTAATACCTAAGATTAATCCCTTAGATTAAAAGTAATAACCGAAGTTAATGTTGAAGCGACGCTCGCTTTCGTCACTATCGCCTGCGATTGAACCACCAATAAACGGCTGGTTTTTCGCGTGAACTAAATCAACATAGGTGAAGAATGCCCCCGCAGCGAGTGACACACCAGTGACATTCATCCAAGTGTCTTCAGTGTTATCGGATTTGTCGTAAATAATACCGAAGTCGTTATAAAATTGCAGATCGGTAATTGGACCGAACTCAACTGGCAGGTTGTACGCTACATTAAAGTTCGACATGGTGGCTTCTGCTGCGATGGAATCATAAAACGCATAAGCACCTACCGCCATACGGTTTACGTCATCAATATCGTAATGATATTCACCGTGTTGTAGCTGTAAGTTCCAAGGGCCAACGTTGCTATTTAAATGCAGTGCCCACGCGTTGTAATCACCTGCTCGGTCGTTACCATCGTGAAGGCCACCGGCAAGACCAGAGACGCCAATTTCAGTTGTGCCGCCGTTGTGCTCGATATGATACGCGTAACGACCAACAAAGGTGTTGTATTCGCCGATTGGTTGCGTTGGGTCGTCATAAACGCCATCGCCCGCTTTACGGAAACCCACCACGTCATAAGAGTAACGATCACTGCGATTATCCACGTAACCATCGACACCACCTAGCTCATCGTTTTTGAAAAAGCCAAGGTCAAGCTGCCAGTTGTCCGCCACTTTACGTTTAAATACCACCCCCATGTCGTGGTCGTCTTCAAGACCAATATAATAGGTAGTGTTAAAGAACCAGTTGTGTGAATTGTAAGGTGAGTTACCAAAAGGTACTTTAGTCATACCAACCTGAGCTTGCCAATGGTCGGCAAAGTCATAGTCTAGGTAAGCATATTTTACCGCAGTCATATAGTCGAAAAAGCGGATTTCAGCATTTAAGCCAAAGCCACCGACATTGCCAGAAAAGTTCAATCTGAAAATATCGAAGTCAAAATCGCCACCACGGTTTTTGTTGTCATCGTCATAAGACGTATGGCTGTAGTTTGTTCTGATCGCGCCACCGACTTTGATGGCCGGTTTTGTTTCAGCTGCTGCAACTTGAGTTTTAGTTTCAGCTTTTGCTTCGGCTTTTTCAGCCTTAGCGATTTTTTCCTGTTGTGCTCGCGCCTGCTCTTTTTGTTCTAGCTGCGTGAGTTTCTTCTGAAGTTCAGCCAATTGGCGCTTTAATGCGTCAATTTCTGAGTTTTCGGCAAGCACTGAATTAGAGCAAAGTACTAGACCTAATCCGAGTGAGATGGTTGAAAGTTTTAACATAGTTGTCCCGTTGTTAAATGGTTGAGCGCAAAAACCTCTTACAAATTGTAGACCACCAAATCTATCATTGCAGAAAGCAGATAAATTTTATGGTCCTTGATTGAATTATCCATAGTAACACTGTGGCCTATCTGACCTCAAAGTTACCCGATATTTAACCATACCTAAGATGAATATAAGACGAACAAGTGATCACATTTGTATGTCATTCTTGCCCAATAGCCTATCCCTCACTATATTTTTACTATCTGTGAAATGGTGTTTATTCATGAATATATCGCAAAAATTAAAGTTGTCTTTCGCAACGGCAATCGCGCTTCCTTTGTTAATCATCGCGGGGCTTATTATCAGTCAAACACGGCAGCAGGGGGTAGAGACCTTCTCGGAGTTAAGTGATCGAGAGGCGCTACAGATTGAGAATGGTATCCAGATGTTTTTTGATGAAATTGCAAAAAACGTAGACTATTTAGCAACCCA
Source organism: Pseudoalteromonas sp. HM-SA03 (assembly GCF_002289345.1). Classification (GTDB taxonomy): domain Bacteria; phylum Pseudomonadota; class Gammaproteobacteria; order Enterobacterales; family Alteromonadaceae; genus Pseudoalteromonas. The sequence continues at coordinate 21,621 of NZ_NSDG01000076.1, forward strand.
TGCACAGGTATTGAGTGCGCAGCAAGACGTGAAAACTTATATGGATTCAACCAGCACCACTCGACTAAATTCGAAAGCAGGAAGCAAAACAGAGCAAGCAGCCTATTCGCTATTTGAGCACTTTGGTAACACGCACCCCGGTATTGCCTATATCTATATGGGAAATCAGCAAGGTGGCTATATTCAATGGCCCATAGGTGAAGTGAATGCAAACTATGACCCTAGGGAGCGTCCTTGGTATCAAACAGGACAATCAGGAAATGGCGAGGCGATCCGTACTAGTGCCTATTATTGGTCCGCGGATGATATGGTGATTATGTCGACGGTAAAAGCGGTAACGGCCAATGGCCAAACTGTGGGTGTCCAGGGGATGGATGTGTCACTGCAAGGGCTGACCAAAATCATTCGTAATATCAAATTAGGCGAGACTGGTTATTTGATGCTGGTAGAAGACACCGGAAATGTGCTGGTCGATGCCAAGTTCTCCGAGCATAGATTTAAAAAGTTGGCAGACATTGCTAACGGCCGATATCGTGAATTGGCTCAAAATAAAGACGGGCTATTTGAGCTCGAAATTAACGGGCAAGACTATTTTGCCAACATCTATACAGCCCCTAAATTAGGTTGGAAGTTTATTGGTTTAGTTGAAAAAGGTGAGGTAATGGCCGCAGCTAATGCGATGACACTGACGATATTGATTCTAAGTGCCGTCCTGATCACTGTATTTTTGATACTAGCAAGTTATATTTCTAAGTTGATTTCAGCGCCCATTGTAGAAGTGAGTGACGGTTTAACTGAAATTTCGCAAGGCGGTGGTGATTTAACGCAGCGTTTAGACATTAAAGCTCAGGATGAAACAGGCAAACTGGCGACGAGCTTTAATTTGTTTTTAAATCTCATTGCTGAGTTGGTGACGCAAATCAATGAGTGTGCGCAGCAAGTTAATGAAACCTCACGACAAACCGCTTTGCAGTCTGATCAGCTCACGGGCGCTACCAGTCAACAACAACAAGCGCTTGAAATGGCTGCCACCGCAATTAATGAGATGGCGGCAACCGCAAACGAAGTGGCGGCAAGCTGCGCCAATGCGGCTGAGCTGGCCGGACAAACTCAGCAAGCTTCTGAGCTGGGCCAAAGGGTGATCACAGAGTCAGTCGAGAGCGTCACAACATTATCTGAAGTGATCAATAAGGCAACCGCAGATATCATGCAGCTCGACACCGAAAGCGAAAATATTATGTCGATACTCAGCGTGATCCGAGGCATAGCGGAACAAACTAATCTTTTAGCGTTAAATGCGGCAATAGAGGCGGCACGCGCAGGTGAACATGGCCGTGGCTTTGCCGTTGTGGCCGATGAAGTACGAGCGTTGTCGCAGCGTACTTCTGAATCGACGGAAGAAATCGCTTCTCAGCTTGATAAGCTTAGAAAGATGACAGAAATGGTATCGGGAGAAATGAAGCGCAGCCTAACGCGAACGGAGCAAACGGTTGAACTGACAAACTCAGCGCAACAACAATTTAGTGAAATTACCCAAGCGATTGTCAATATTAGCGACCTTAACACGCAAATCGCCACGGCAGCTGAAGAGCAGCAACATGTTGCTGAAGACATTAATCGCAACGTGGTGGAAATTAAAAATGCTGCGGATAGCGTGAGTGATATCGCTGTGAATACCAATCAAAATGGCGTGAGATTACATTCATTGTCGAGCACACTCACAGAGCTTGTGGGCAAATTTAAAGTGTAACTTTAGCCCGATCTTTAAGTTCCATAAACCGTGAGAGCAACACTCTCACGGTGCTACTGCATTGGTATAATTGAATAAGTTTCAAATTGGATGGATAACAGTTTACTCATAGTATTTAAGTGGTAAGGTAGGCATATCATTGAGTTGACGTAGGAATCACCATGGAATTATCACCTTCAGTTTCAATTGAGCGCACCGAGTCCGGACTTGAATATATTTGGGTCGACAGTGCATTTTGCCAAGCGAAGATCTTTTTGCAGGGCGCGCAACTTACCGAGTTTACACCAGCAGGAAAAGGCAATTTAATTTGGGTTTCTGAGGCGGAAGATTACCTTGAAGGCAAGCCAGTACGCGGTGGTATTCCAATCTGTTGGCCTTGGTTTGGTGTCCATAGCAAAGTGGATTGGCCAATTCATGGGGTTGCTCGCAAGCTACTTTGGCGTGCGCACAGCGTTGAAGAAAAAAGCGATGAAATTACCGTTAAACTCACACTACCGATGACCTTAGTTGAAGCGCAATACTGGCCACACACGTCACAATTAGAGGTCGAGTTTGTGTTATCGGACAAGCTTGAAGTGCGACTGACGAATATCAATACTGGTGATGCGTCATTTACGCTAACGCAAGCCTTACATACGTATTTCCCAACGCCAGAAGTAAGTAATACCACGGTAGACGGGTTACAAGGCGCGAAATATATCGAGTTTGATGAAGGTCCATTTGAGCAAACCGAAGTAGTTGGCTTTGCCCGCGAAACCGATATGGTATACACCCAAGCAAGCCCAGTGCAAACCATCAACACGCCTGCGGGCATTATTGAAGTAAAACGTGAAAACTCAACTTCTTGTGTGCTTTGGAACCCATGGATTGAAAAGTCACAGCGTTTAAGCAACTTTAATGATGATGAATACCACAAGATGTTGTGCTTAGAGGCTTGTAACGTAATGGACGATGCAGTGCAACTTGCACCGGGTGAAAGTCACACGTTAAGTACAATCATCCGTTGGTTATAATTTTATATTCGCGGAGCACACTATGCTCCGCCGAAACTCTATAACAATAAAAATTCTCCCTATGGAAAAGCCCACAATTCTGGTTATCGATGATAACGCCGAAGTACGCCTTAGCGCCGTATTCTTTTTAGAAGATCAAGGTTTCAATGTAATTGAGGCGGCAACCCTTGAACTTGCCAAGCCGCTGCTCACCGCAAAGCAAGTGTCATTGGCCTTACTCGATATGAACTTCTCCCGAGATACCACCTCAGGTAATGAAGGGCTGGACTTTTTGCGCTGGCTACGTGACTCTAATCTTAATGTGCCTGTGATCTGTATTACCGGTTGGGGAAATGTTGCGTTAGCGGTGTCTGCAATGCAGCTTGGTGCGAGCGACTTTATCGAAAAGCCGTGGGACAATCAGCAGCTGCTGCAAGCCGTGCAGCAACAACTCAAAATATCATTAAAGCAAGCGAATATCGTAGCAAAACACAGCGAGCGCGGCGCGTTTCAATGGCGCTCTCAGGTGATGCAATCTTTATATAAGCAGCTTGCCAAAGTAGCAAAAACCGACGCTCGGGTGCTGCTTACTGGTCCAAGTGGCGCGGGAAAAAGTCATTTAGCTCAATGGTTACACCAACAATCTACTCGTTCAGCAGGACCTTGGGTTGAAGTGAATATGGGCGCGGTGCCAGAATCATTATTCGAAAGTGAGATGTTTGGTCACAGCAAAGGGGCGTTTACAGATGCAAAGCAGCATCGTGTTGGTCGTTTTGCGATGGCGAAGCAGGGTACGCTATTTCTGGATGAAGTTGCGACTATTCCACTTCCTCTACAAGCAAAATTACTGCGGGTGCTGGAAAATGGCAGTTATGAAGTTGTGGGTAGTAGTCAGACGCAACAAGCGGATTGCCGACTTATTTGCGCAACGAACACCGATCTTGACGATTTAGTGAAAGCGGGTGAGTTTCGAGAAGATTTGTTATATCGCATCAACACGATTGTGATTGAAGTGCCGAGGCTCGCCGAGCGTTTTGGTGATATCGTGCCGTTGGCTGAGTATTTTGTCGCTAAATTTTGTGCGCAGTATGGTGAGCCAATTCGTGAACTTAGCCCTGCGGTTAAAACTGCGTTGATTGAACACGCTTGGCCCGGCAATGTGCGTGAGTTAAGTCACGTCATGGAGCGTGCCGTGTTAATGGCGGAGGGCTTGCAGATTGAGCTTAGTGATTGCCAACTACGCTTTACCACTGCACCTAAAGTGACCAGTGATATGCCAACCAAGACCTTGCAACAAGTGGAGCAGGAAATGGTGGAGCAAGCGATGCAACGGGCCCAAGGCAATGTCGCTGAAGCCGCTAAAATACTTGGACTCACGGCCTCTTCTCTTTATCGGCGTTTGGAAAAATATGGCCTTAAAACATCTGGCTAGCGCCGAGTGGCGGCTTGGGGCTTACTGTACGCTGTTAACCATTAGCTGTACGGTTTTACTAACTTTACTGCTTCTGCAATTACAGCTTGAGGTAACGTGGGTAGCTGCCGTATCGGTGAGTGTGTTGGGGTTATTGGGCGGGTTACAAAAAATACTGTTGTCTCACCTTAAACGCATTGCCATGCGTGCTAATTGGCAGCTAGAAGCGATTGCACAAAGTGATTTTACTCAAACTATTAAGCCACATTATACAGCGGGCGTGGTAGCCGAATTTGAACAGCGCTTGCTGGCCTTAAGTGCACAGCTGCACAATCAAAAGCGCCGCTATCATAGTCAGCAGTTTATCATTTATCAGCTAATAGACAGCCTTAATACGCCTATTATGATGTTTGATGATAAGCTTAAACTTGCTTATGCCAATGGTGCATTTGAGTCGCTTTATCATCGCCCTTGGTTAGAGTGTAAGGGAATAAGCGCGGCTCAGTTTGGGCTGGTGCAACAAGATAATCACTGGCATTTTGCAGATACAGCACAGCAATCTCGGTGGCAACTACAAAGTAGTGAATTCTTTCAAGAGGATAAGCAGTTTTCTTTACTTGTCGCACTCGATATCACTAAGGCATTACGTAAAAAGGAGCTGGCTGCTTGGCAACACTTAATCCGAGTAATAAGTCATGAGATCCACAACAGTTTGACGCCCGTAAGCTCCCTAGCGCAAACCTTATTAGCAAGAGCAAAGGACGAAAAAGAGCAGCATGCGCTAAGTGTTATTGGTCAGCGTTGCCAGCATTTACAACAATTTGTGAGCCAATACGCCAAGGTTACGCAAACCCCAAGGCTAGATCGGGAGTCAGTCTCTATCATGCTGTTACTGTCTTCTGTTGCGGCGCTATTTGAGGATACCGAGATCCAAGTAAATTGCACCGTGAATACGCTCAATCTCGATAAAGCCTTAATTGAGCAAGTGCTGATTAACTTAGTTAAAAATGCCATTGAGGCCTGTGATAAAAATACTGAGTTGACGCTACATGCTTATTATCAGCAGCAACAAGCGGTGATTGATATGCAAGACAATGGCCCGGGCTTTGCCAACCTAGATAACATGCTTACTCCTTTCTATTCCACCAAAGAAAGTGGGCAGGGAATAGGTTTAACCTTCAGTCGCACCATTGTGGAGTTACATGATGGACAACTGAGTTGTCACAACACAGACTCAGGTGGATTAATAAAAATTACTTTGCCTTATTGATAATAATTATCATTAGCATATAATTAAAGTTCCTTCAAAACCTTGGCAAGGAGCTACCATGTTAGTCACTTATCTGTTGGCCTGCGGCTTTATCTTTATGGCGTATAGCTACTCCAAATCATTCAAACCACATGCACATACCAAGGCAAAGTTGGCGGTGTTATTGAGCGCGGGTTTAATCGCCGCGGCAAAATGGCAGGCGGGGTTGAGTTCAACCGTGGTATTTTTTGTTTTTGCAGTGTCTCTTGGGGTACTTAGCTTGTTTATCACCCTTGCACAGCCACAAAATCACTGAAAAATTACGCGCATTTAGAGCAACGCAGATCTTGTTTGCCTCAAAATAGGCGCTTTAAGGTATAACGTGCGCAAGAAATTGTTACTAAAAAGCACACTTTTTCTTTACATCTCTTGTTAAGCTAGCGCAACTGGATTTATTTAGGAAAGGTAATGCGAGCGCTACTGATAATTTTTGTTGCTTTTACTAGCTTTGGTTTACAGGCTAAGTGGCAAACCATCAAAACCGAAAACTTCAATGTGCATTATCCTCAGGCGCTTCAGCAATGGGCGTATTCTGCAGCAAATGAGTTGGAGGTAGTGCGAGATAAGGTGCTGGCACAACAAGGTAGAGCCTTGAGTGAGCGTGCTGATGTGATTATTTACGACCCAGAAAATGCGGCCAATGGCTTTGCACTACCCAGTACTGATAAACCAATGATGGCACTGCAAGCGACGCCGCCTCAAGCTGATTCCATCATCGCAAATAACACCAGTTGGCAGCAGTTGCTCATTTTGCACGAATATATTCATCTCGTTCATCTATCACAGCCTAGCCGTAATCAATGGCGACAGCACCTCAGAGATTGGCACGATATTACCGACTTGCTCGATGCGGTATTACCGCGTTGGGTCAGCGAAGGCTATGCTACCTTGCTGGAGTCTAGATTAACGGGACGAGGACGTTTATACGACAACTACAGTGAGAGCATTGTGCGTTATTACGCGCAGCAAGGTGCATTACCGACCTATAGCGCTTTAGATAATGGCGACAAGTCTTACCTTTCCAATTCCATGGCATACTTAGTAGGCGTACGTTTTCTAGCATGGCTTGAGGATAATTACGGCGCACAGACGTTAGATGCAGTGTGGACAAGAGTGCAGGCGGTGGAATCTCGCAGTTTTGAAACCGCATTTAGTGGTGCTTTTGGAGCGCCAGCCAGCCAGTTATATCGTCGCTTTATTGTTGAATATAGCTACCAGGCCATGCAGCAAGAGCTAGCCTTAGTTCCGACACAGAGTGAGCTTTGGCAGCGGTTCGCGTATGCTGCTAGAGATATCGCGTTTTCTCCGGATGGCAGTCAGTTTTTGGTGGTAGAGCAAAACCGTAAACGCCAAGTCACACTTAATATCTACGAAAACAAAGAAAATGTAGAAGCCATTGAGCAATTTAATAAGCGCAACGAAGCGATATTAAATGCCGATCCTAAAGATATTGTGGATATCGCACCTGAAGTCTTTCCAAAAAAGCGACTTGCGCAGCTTGATGCTCACAATTTTGCTGGTATCTATTACCCCCAATGGCTGAATGACAACCATATTTACTTCGTTGCAAAAACGCCGGCTGCAGACGATACCTTTATCAATGATTTGTTTGTCTGGAAAATCGGTACTGGAAAGCCTAAACAACTAACCGAAGGCGCGGGTATTCGTCGCTTTAGTATTGTTGATGCTAATACCGTTATTGCGGAGGTGTCCCGTTTGGGTTATTCACAGCTAGTGACTATGGAGTTGGGCTCAGGCAAACAAACGCCGATCACTACAAGTAAGCTTGGTGATGTCCATGACTTTCCGGTGCTCTCTAATAAAAAGACGACATTAGCCTATGTGCATGTTACTCCTAACAAACGCTGGCAACTTGTCGTTAAAGATCTTAGCCATGATGCAACCGAAATCGTCTACTTACCCAAGTCACATCAATACCTTTCGGGGTTAACTTGGTCTCATGATGATGACAAGCTGTACTTTATTTCTGGAGTCGCAGGCCACTTAGCGGTGATGCGTTATGACATGGCGAGTAAAATACTTGAAACCTTACCTGTGAGTGCTAAACCGCTTGAGCAAATTATTACCCATTCACAGCAGTTACTGGTGAGCTATGCGACCCCTGAAGGGGTCAAGGTTAACAAAATAGTTGCTCCGGCTTGGCGCACCGTGAGCGTGTTGGAGCAAGTGGATGAGGCGGAACAAAAAGAGCTGCATCCCCATCAATTACCTGCGGCTAAGATAGATCAAACCGCGCTGCCCAGTTCTGATTATTCTATGTTCGAACAGTCTTATTCTGTCGCCTTATCAGGCGCATTAAATAGCGCCTCTTTTGATAGTTTGGGCGTGGCATTAAAAGGGCAGGATGTGCTGCGGCAACTTGCTTGGCAGCTTGGAGCCGAGAAAAGCATCAATAATGGCGCGTTGATGGGCGCATTTGCCCAACTTGAATATCGTCATGAAAACTGGAAAACGACGTTTGATGCTGGATATCAAGAGCTAGAAGCGGATAAGCAGTCTCGCTCGCCACAAGCAAATACCCAGAATAAAAGCAGCTTTAAGCAATTTGCCTTGTCATCTAGCTATCGTTTTGGTGAAGCATTGAATTTCCTCGCTCCCGAATTGGGGGTTATTCGTGTGCAACATGGTGAAAAAGCATGGAGCGGCGGGCGTTACGGCTTTAACGGTCGTGCAATGTGGGATACGCAGCAGCATGGTGTAGCACTGCAAGTCTCTGCAGCTCAGTGGCTAGGTGAATTAGATGGTTTTGATTATCAGCTGAGCTTGTTTGCTAAAGCATGGCAAATTCCATTCTATGCATCGGTCGATAGCCGCTACAGCAGCAAATTGCCTCTATCTGTGGGTGGTGGAGCGCTTACCAGCACTAGTATTAGTAATAGTTTACACGCTGTCAGCGAACCTATGTTGCCGCATCTATTTGCAACGGGAAGCCGCTATTTAGGCTATGAGTTTGCAACTTCATGGCAGCAGGGCAAACCTAAGTTATTTTATAAGCAGCATCAGTTAGATGGAGAAGTGATTGGGCAAAATTACGGTATTAAGATGCGCTTACCTTTGTCTCGAGTGATATTAGATGAGGCCGCTGATTTTGCTCCTGCCGGATTAACCGATCTACAGTTTAGTGCTGGAGTTGGTCGTATAGAGGGGCGCAACATGACCAATGAAAACCGTGTTTGGTTTAGTGTTTGGTATGAGTTGTAGATAATCGCATAAGATTGCTATCAAATAAGCGGGGGCTAGCCCCCGCATATTATTTGGTGTGGTATACAGCGCCGAGATTAATTATGGTTCGCTATAATCTGTAAGCCTGAGTAAGCATTGTAACCGCGGATCATCACCCAATAACGCCCAGCCCCTTCATTTAGGCTGCAAGACTCAGTATTACCAGAGCGATAAGGACGACAAGTCCAATTATTGGTTGTAGGCTCTGCGCCTTTTAGCACGTACATATCAGCATCACCAGTGCCACCGCTTGTATTGAATGTCACTGTATTCGTGCCTGCAGGGGCATCATAATAGAAGAATACCTCACTGTTTCTTGCTCCAGAAAGCCTCGTTTTTGCAACTCCCTTGATAAGCTTTTGCTCTTCACCTGGCAGCGTCACGGTGACTTGTTGTGTTGTTGACGCAGTGTCACCATTACTATCTGTCACGGTGAGCTCTACGGTATAGCTGCCAGAGTTTGTGAAGCTATGTGAAGCCTGCGTGCCTGAAGCGGATGCGCCGTCACCAAACTGCCAGCTGTGTTGTGAAATAGAACCATTTGGTGAACTAGAGCCTGAGCCATCGAAGCTGCAGCTTAGGTCATTACAGCTGTAAGTAAATAACGCAACAGGCAATGGATCGGTAGTGCCGTTATCACCAACAGGGATTTGGCCACCAAAGTGAGTAGAAACCTGAGGCCAAATTAAGCTAATTTTAGCACCTTTATTGGTACAGCCACCTAAGTGGTGTAGCGCAACAACATTATTGGTCGAGGCTGCAAGTACTGGTGAACCTGATGAGCCACCAATAGTGTCGCAGTAATAGCCTATATCTGTACCAGTACCTCGGCCATTCGCCGTTGCTTGGTTAACAGAGCATAGTCCATTGGTGTCTTGATCAGACTCAATCGACAGCTCTTTAGGGTTACCTGAACCATGTTGAGGAATGTAAATACGCTCGCCCTGCGATGGATTACGCACGTCTAAGCCAAAATAACCAAACGGTTGGGCCTTAGCGAAATCATTGATGGTAAACAGCGTATAATCTAGTGTGTAATCTGTTTTAAGGAAGTCTTTACCTGTGACCTTAACCACCGTCTCGCGCTGGCTGCCGTTACAGCTCGTACTTTGATAGTTAAACCATACCTCAGTATTCGCCAGCTCCGATGCTGATCCCACACAGTGATTATTGGTAAACATGCGGTTATCTGCACCAACACGCCAACCCGTACATAAACCACTACCGTTCATAAGCAGTCTGGCGACTGGACGCGAGCGCTCGAATTCTACCGGATGCGATTGCGCCCAGCACTGCACGTCTTTACGTTCCATTGCGCCACAAGTTGACATAGGCGTTACATCGGTCAAGCCCTCAACAGTTGCTTGCCCTTCAGTACCATGATAGTAAAAATCGATTTCTGGTGTTTTACCTACATTATCTTGGCCTGGAGTATATTCAATGATGACTTTATCAGCAGAGACGGACATAGCAGAAAACTGTTTAACGCCGTCATCGCCGAGGCTTGGATCAACAGTTGCTGCGCGGAGGTTTGCTTGGGTGTATTCATAGCGCTCGCCACTATCCTCCGAGCGAACAACGAGTTTACCGCCGTTTGCAAGAGTGAGGTTTTTAAAGTGTAGTTTGATGTAGCTTGCATCTGGGTGTGAAACTGTTTGCACAATAGTTTGTGTAGACGTTGAGGTGCTTGTAGCACTGTTTTGAGTAATAAGTGGAAGGTTTAGATCGTACTTTTTACCAATCATTGCTTTGCTAGCTTTGCTGGTATATTCCATCATCTGAGCTTCCGTTAGTGGCGCTTGTGCCATCGCGATACCAGATGCTAAACCTAATGCTGTGACAAGAATGTGTCGTTTCATTGTTATTCCTTTTGAGTGTGTGGTTATCCAACTTGAGATAAAAAGTTGGGCGTCGTTCAATACCGAACCAAGCCTTGGGTGCACTGTAGAGCACGACCAGTTGGTGGTATTTTTTTTGAACATACACACCAAAATAGAAACAATAACGTATTTTGTAAAGTTTTATATATGTTATTTTAACATAAGTTTTACTTAACTTATGTCATTCCTTGTTTTGTGACTTATTTTATATCCTCATTACGAACCAATAATTGGTTCAACATGTTTTGCTTGGCGGTGTAGAGGTCTTTTTTGTATTGCTCTTTGGACTTAATGACTGCTTGCTCAAAATATTCAAACGCGGTTTGGTATCTTTGCTCTAAATACGCAATTTTTCCAAGCTCGACATAAACTTCCGGCAAGTAATGATAATTCAATAATAAAGGTTCAATAAGCTCTTTGGCTTTTTTATAGCGCTGTTGTTTTATATAGCTCGAAGCCAACGAGAGGGTGTCGAAAGGAGAGGTCGGGCTTTGTTCAAGCTCCGCGAGGATCATATTCTTGAGCTTAGGTTGGCTGCTGGGAATATAGTTAAGGTAATTGAGTAACAAGTTGGTGCTGGTGAGATGATTCTTGAAAGCATAATCGTATATGCGTTTTGCACCGTTTTTATCACCAATATGCTTATGTAAAAGTGCGGAGATATTGATAGCTTCAGGGTCTTTTGGAGCGTATTTTAACGCCGCTGATAACAACGAATAACTCATATCATAGTCAGCTTCTAGCAAGGCAGAAACAGCTAAGTTGGTATAAAACTTGGCGACTAAATCTTGATATCGTGCATTGCCTGAGAACACGCTATCTTGCTCAGGGAAGTAATCAACAACAGTTCCGCTAAAGAAAAGTCTGTTATTTAGAGTTGCTAATTCTTCCTTTGGTGTAATTAGTTTTGTCTTAAAATGGCTTGATGTGAGTACGAAATGTTGATTTTTTTGATAGATTGGAAAGCTATCGACTTTGGCGTAACTCGTTTCAATACCGAGAATATTGGCATAGGCCTGAGATAAGACAGCTAGAGAAATGCAGTTTCCAGATTGTTGATTTAGCGAATCACTAGCTATCAATGTTTCGCCGTCGTAAGAAAAATGACCAATTTTTGCCTGAAGGAAATTACCAAGAATTTTGTCTTTGGTTACATTTTTACCTCTGAACCGCTCAGCATACGTTAATAAGGCTTCTGCTTCTTGCTTAGGTAAAGTAAAGATTTGTTGTTCTGAAGGGATTGGCTTTAGTGTAAAAAGAGCATGGTTGAATTGAGCAGTTACATCGACCTTCCGTTGTATTTCTGTTTTAGCAGTTTGAGTGGAATTGCAACCGCTCAAACCAATGCTTGTAAGTATAACGAGTAGCCACTTCATCCTAATTCCTTGTATTTATTTATATACAGCTGTATTCCAGTCTTGCCATCTTTTCAAAGCTGGATGTTAGGCATCCAGTTGTATTTTAAAACTTAGCTCTTAAAATGCGCGCCTTCAAAAATAAAAACCTTAAAAATCATAATTTTACAAAGTGTTTTTAAGGGTTTTACAGCACTTTAACTTAGCAACAATTTAGACATTTGGAGTTGGCATTGAGCGAGTATTTACCGATCGTTTCTTCTTTCGTTTTGATTTTAAGCTTTGTTCCTTTGATTAGGAAGATCCGTAAAAATCGTAGTGTATCAGGTGTCTCACTGTTAATGATGAGTTTTGGCGTTGCACAAAGCTCTTATTTTATTGCTTACAACGTCTTCTTTGAGCGTTTTTTTATGGTGCTGCCTTTCGCGATTACCGGCTCTTTAAGCGCACTTATTTTATATTATTTTATTCGCTACAACGCAAGTTCGAAGCAGCGTAATCAATTAGCACTCTTACTTGGTTTGTCGACGCTGCCATTTGGACTTTTATTGGCTAAAAATATTGAAGCTGCCGCGTTGCTCAATGCGTTAACTTACTTAGGGCTAGTGATGAGTTCAATTCGAGTTATGCCGCAGACCTATAAAACAATTAAAAGCGGTGACGTCTCTAACTTAAGCGCTAGGTATTTCTCACTGCAGTTTTTAGCCGGAGGAATTGGATTGGCTGCTGAACTGAGCTTAGCTCATGTGAGTGTCGCTCACGTGTTGATGTTTGTGATGATTTTACTGACTAATGCCGCACAATTAGGCTGTATTCAGTACTATCGCTCTAAACCCGCTTTAGCTTAGTGATATAGACAGACAAAACGTTAAGGGCTAGCAAATTGCTAGCCCTTAACGTTTTCGCTCATTTCACTCGCGTAATACAAAAATTTTCGAGTTACGCTTCCAGCGCTTTTGTGATCATACGATCAATATACGCTTTATGTGCCTTAGTTGCCTGATCGGCACCCCAAGCTGTGCTCTTATCCAAAATACTCTGCAGTTGGAATAGTGCAGCGGCTTTTGCCAAATTGTCGTATTTGCTCGCTTTGCTCAATCCTGCAACATTAATTAAGCGAGACACGTACTCAATTTGTAGGTTCTGGCTTAAGGTAGTTGCATTCTTATCAGCAACGAAAATAGCGGCAGTCAGGTCGTTCATCACCTCGTTTAGGCTGTATTCGTTACCATAGTACGTAGAGTCGCTGATACGTTGTAATACATTCGCGTGTAGTACTTGGTCTAGTACCGACTTTTGCATGCCAAGTACCATCTTATGGACTTTAGGATCTTCGTTCTTACCATAATGGTTAAAGCCACGGCGCTGTGCTTGCATGTAGTTATAAAGAGGCTGCATATTTTCAAGCACGGTCGGTGCGAAAACCATCTCCTTGAGTGCGGTCATTGCTGCTTTTTGGCGCGCAAGTGGTACTGGTGTAAATGGTTTCGTTTCACCTTCTGTGCCTACTACGCTGCGCTCAACGTATACACCGCCAATTTGGCGTGAAATCACAGTTGCTTGAGCACGGTATTGACCAAACAGCATATTCGCAGAGGTTAATAACTGTTGGTTAGACTGACCTTCAACACGCGCTTTGTCTTTTAGTTCGGTGAATAAATGGTTGACCAGAGTCATGCGGTCAACGCCGTATGTCACCGGATCGGATGATAAGTCGCCAATCATCACGCGAGGATCAATATGACGGCCCGGCGCTCGCATGTCGTCGGCATCGTTGCCAAACGCTAAACCATGTTCGCCAGAACGAGATAAGATCTTTTCAAGGCGCTGTTGCTCTTGGGTGTCATCGTTAAGTGCCGTGCTGTAGCCAAATTCTATCGCCCAATCATCGTATGGACCTGGTTTAGTTTGGAAGATATCACCTTGTTTAACGCCTTGAGGGGCGATGTTAGCTGGCGCGTAGTCCATCACAGAGCCGGTTACGATACCTTGTGTTTTGGACTTGTCGTGTACTTCTTTGGGGCCCCACAAAATTGAAGACTTCATGTTGTGGTTTAGGCCTAAGGTGTGTCCTACTTCGTGAAGAACCAACTGTACTAAGCCCTGTCGTAGCATTTCTTTGCGTTCGATGTCAGCACCTGTTGCAAGGCTTGCCGTCATCAATTGACCTTGCATTTCATGTCCAAGCGAACAGTGTAGTGTATCGCTTGATGCCTCAGCGCCGTGGCTCATTTGACCTTGAGAGTAGAGCGAGTCATACATCCAGCGGTTACGCATAAATACATACTCTAGCATGATGTCGGAACCAAGAATTTGGCCGGTAAGCGGGTTGGCAGTTGCCGGACCATAGCCGCCAAACGGTGGGCGAGGTGATGAAGTCCAGCGTAGGACATTGTAGTTGATATCGCCCGCATCCCAAGTGGCGTCGTCAGGCTGTACTTTCACCACAATGGCATTCTTAAAGCCGATTTTTTCAAATGCGCTATTCCAGCCTAGTACACCGTCACGAACCGTGTCACGCCATTCGACTGGTGTGGTATTTTCAATCCACCATACGATTGGTTCAACAGGTTCAGAAAGCGCTGCACTTGGGTCCTTTTTTACTAAGTTCCAACGTTTAATAACGTCTTTATATGGCGTCCAATCTGGTGAAGTTTGCACGTCGAACTGATTAGTGAAATAACCGATACGTGCGTCATCGTAGCGAGGTTGGTAGCTATTGTCTGGCAGAGCGACAAAGCTGTGTTGTACTTTTAGCGAAACAAAACGTGAATCAGTCACCGCATTGGAGCCAGCAACTTTTGGGTCTGGGTTACTAAAAACGTAATCAACAACGATATCTAAGTTGTTGCTGTAAGGGCGGTGTTTAACGATGCGAGATTTCTTGTCGTCTAATTTACCAAGGGCAAAACGTTTGCTTGCGTTTTTGTCGTCTGCACGTTTCCAAGGAGACACTTTATGTAGTGACTCACTTAAAAATAGCTTATCCGCTTTGAATAAAATTTTACCGTCTTCGGCTTTTTCAATTTCGATACTGGCGAGTACGGCTTCACTGATGTTGGCATCGCTCGCGTTGGCGATGGCTGAGTTTTCATCAAAAATAAAACGTGGTGTTTTGCTGATAATATCAATGCGGTCAAAGTGTTTTCTAAACTCAATTAGTTTAGTTTCGCGGTAGTTACCTCGAAAATGACCGGCATCGGTAACGCCATCAACAGTATGTGCGAAGTATAAAAATGGCGTGTCGAGTTGCGCCTCATTGAGTTGCATTAAATACTCACCACTTTCTTTATCTTGATAAAGTGGGAACAGGCCATCAACACTGGTTTTATTTTCGATAAGTGAAGCGATGGTTTTTTCTTCTTCTTTTTTGTCTTTTTTAGCAAAACTCGGGGCGCTTGCGAAGGTGAGCGCGAGGGCAATGCTTAATGCCGTTTTCTTCATGATGTTGACTCAAAATGGTAAAAATCAGAGTGTACCCAAAACAATTGGGCCTGTCAGAAACTCAAGGCAAAAGGAGTGTAACAAAAGATAAGCTGCATCTACTGCCGTTACTCTCCGCTCCCGGAGTCAATGCTTCGATTTCGGAATATCAGCTGACTTTTTCAGTTATGTGATTTTTAACGTGCTGAAATATAATGCTATTTCAAATTGGCATAGTTCTCGCTCTTAGCACTTAGTTAGTGAGGAGGGAAAATGGATCTAGTCAAACCAGCGAAGCCAAAAAAGACCACACATTATATTGTGGTTGTCTGTTTAATGGTGGTGATAGTTTTTTATCTGCTGTGGCAACAATGGGTGTCTCATTCTGGTGTGATGCGTGCTGAAATACTGGTGGCGGAAGTGAAACAAGGTCCGCTTACCTTATCAGTAGATAGCTTTGGGGAGTTACGCAGTGCTGAGCAGTTTTTATTAAACGCGCAAAGTTCGGCTATCGTTAAAACTATTCACCACAAAGCGGGTGCAATTGTGCACAAAGGTGAAGTGATAGCCGAGCTTGTGAGCCCAGATCTGGTGTTGCAGGTTCAGCAAGCCAAACAAGCTCTGCGACAGTCGCGGACAATAAAAGAGCAGCAGCTACTCACTCAGCAAAGAGAACTGTTAAATGAACAAGCACTGCTGATGCAAAAACAAGGCGAGCTAAAAACCTTAGTATTGCGTCACCGCGCCGAGCAAAACCTCGTACAACAAGGCATTATTTCCGCGCTTAACTTTGCTCAAACTGAAACCCGTTTGAGTACCTTGCAACATGAAATTACTATGCTAGAGCAGCAAGCTAAACAGTTGCAAGCACTACATAGTTCGGCGTTTACTCTTGCCAACGAGGAAATCAATATTCGTGAACAAGAACTCAATAACTTACTAGAGAAACAACAACAACTGGAGATTAAAGCCAGCACTTCAGGGATCATTGAGCGCATGCCTCTGGCGCTTGGGCAGCGAGTCAATATTGGTGACGAATTAGCATTGATTGGCTCTAACCAATCGTTGATGGCGGTATTGTCTGTGCCACAATCCCAAGTGCGCTGGGTTGAAACAGGGCAAGACGTGATGGTGAACATGCAGACCAACAAAGTAGAAGGCAAAGTGCTCCGAGTTGACCCCGTGGTGACAAACAATAGCGTGGAAGTCGAGGTGAGTTTACCAAATGCTTTACCTAAGCAGGCGCGAGCGCAGCTGAGCATCTCTGCCAGCATCGCCATTAAGCATCTTGCCAATGCCACCTATGTTCAGCGCCCCGCCAATGCCAAAGAAAATCAAACGCAGACCTTATTTGCCCTGAATAATGATGATAGTGCTACGCCGCTAGCAATCACTTTTGGTGCTTCAACTGGGAAATATATTGTTATAGATTCTGGCGTTGAAGCTGGGAGACGATTAATCATTTCTGATCTAGCCTATCTTGCCAGTCTAGATGAGACAATCTTATTAAAGTAGGAATATCAAAATGATAGTGCTTAAAAATATCAATAAAGTGTTCGAAACCGAAGAACTACAAACACACGCACTGAGAAATATTTCACTGGAAATAGCAAAAGGCGATTTTATTTCGATCTCTGGCCCATCTGGATGCGGTAAATCTACTTTGCTATCCATCATTGGTTTAATTGACCAAGCAACAAGTGGTAGTTATAAGATTGGTGCACATGATGTGACAACCCTGACGCTTGATCAGGCCGCTGAGCTTCGCAATGAGCATATTGGGTTTGTCTTTCAGGCTTTTAATCTCATTGATGAAATTTCAGTATTTGATAACGTCGCGTTACCCCTAAAGTATCGCTCTGAAAAGCTGAGTAAGGTTGAAGTAAAGCTCCGAGTCGAGTCTTGTTTACAACAGGTTGGACTGTCTCATCGCGTTCAACACAAGCCAAATCAGCTATCAGGCGGGCAGCAGCAGCGTGTCGCGATTGCTCGTGCTTTGGTGACCGAACCAAGCATTCTACTGGTGGACGAACCGACGGGTAACTTAGATTCGAAAAGTGGCGATCAGGTGATGCAATTAATCGCTGAATTGCATCAACAAGGCACCACAGTTTGTATGGTGACGCACGATCCACGTTATGCCGATATGGCTCCAAGGCAGGTGAAATTGTTTGATGGTGAGCTGTTAGGCACCGTCGCTTCTGCTCAATCTGTTAGTCAACGAGCATAGAGAGGGCACCATGCAAGTGTTCAACTTAGGCCGTGCAAATATTTACCATGTTAGTGTGGTGACTACGCTGAGCTGCGTATTCGTTGTGATGCTGGTCGCAATGGGGATGTTACATAGCCTGTATTTCTCACCGCTACCATACCCGGATTCAGAACGTATTGTTAAACTTGAATACCCGATGTTTGATGAAAATGGCAACGAGAGCAGCGAAGCCTTTAACTATCCATCATTGATGTATTTATACGAGCATAAACCTGCCGCAATGGAGCAACTGGCGATGGTGCATTATGCCGAGCAACTGCTTACTTCGGATGCCGATGCGCCTCAAGTTGAATCGGCTTATGTCTCGCCCGAGTGGTTTAGTATTTTTGATATGCCGCTTGCGATGGGGCGGGTTATTACCGAACCTGTCGATGAGAGCAGCCCTGTCGCTGTGCTGAGCTATCAAGCTTGGCAAAGTCACTTCAATGGTGACCCTGATATTTTAAATAAAACGCTGCGTCTGGATGAGCGGGAGTTTACGATTGTCGGTGTCGCAGCAGAGCAATTTTATGAGCCCAACTTAAAAAAGCTCACACACAACACTGCGGTTTGGCTACCTTGGCAATACAACCTAACCTCAGAGGAAGCTAAACCTTACTGGTGGAACCGTTATGCGCTTAACTTGATGGTGGGTAAACTGGCTACAGGGGGGGAGCATGAACAAGTCAGCCTCTCGCTTTCCAACGAAATGAACACACTTTGGCGCAGCAAAGTGAGCGACAGTGAGTATTTTGCGAAGTGGCATATTGGCATTCGTGCGGTGTCGCTGAAATCAATTATGCTCGGTAAGTCTCCCTTATTGTTATTTGGAATGTTTGTGGTATCGCTTGGTTTACTCGGTATAGCACTCCTAAATATCAGTAACTTATACCTTGCTAGACTCAGCCAGATCCAGCGCCGGCTGGCAATTCAAGCGGTGGTGGGAGCAAAAATAAGCGATATTGCGCTGATGCAGTGGTTACCGTTGCTAGCACTTTGCTTCGTATCACTCGTGGTTGCAATTGGCGCATCTTATGTTATTTGCCTGTGGCTACAGACAGAGCTAGTGGGACTGTTGCCGCAAGCGCAGCTGATTTCGTTAACCTGGCAAAGTGTGCTTGCACTGGGATTGGTCGCTTTATTGACGAGCTGGCTATTGTTGTTAGCAGGAATGTCTGCAATACGCTTTCGTCACTTAACGCACATGCTAAAACAAAGTGGCAAGGGCACTGCTGTTGTTGTGAGTGCGCGAGTGCAACGGATCATGGCAGTGAGTCAGCTAAGTATTTCTATTATGTTGCTCTCCTTCTGCTTTAATGTCGGTGTTGCTGCCATATCTCATCTCAACAATGCTTATGCGGTAGATCTCAAGAATAAATACGAAATCACGTTTTATGCTCCTGACACAATGCCGAGAGACGAATACCGAGAAGTCATGCGTCAAGCCAGTGAAGCCCTAGGGAATACCGCAGAAGTAATCGCGGTGAGTCGAAGCCGTTCACCCATCGGGCAAGGCGTTGGCACTTGGTCATTGCAAGAAGTCGAGACGCTCAAACGAGTGCATCCGGTTGGCCGAGTTGTGGATAGTGGTTATCTTGAGTTTTTTTCTTTGCCGTTACTACAAGGTCAGTTTTTCGATACTGAAGCGGTACGCCGCGGTGAGCAGCAGTTAATTATCAATAAAACCTTTGCTGAGCAGCTAGGTGGAGAGGAAAAGGCACTAGGCAAGCGTCTTAGCTTTAACATTACCGATGAAGATGCGGCATTTGAAATTATTGGCGTCGTTGCTGATCTAGCCGTGCCAGGCGAACCCGCACTGCCCCATGTGTATCGAGCGGTACAAGGTAATAATACGGTGTTAATTAAGACTCAGCAGCCAGTTACTAAATCCCATTTTGCAGCGCTGCTGACGCAAGTTCATCCAACATTGAAAATCTTTAGTTTTAAATCACTTACTGCACAGCGGGAGCAATACTTGTTAACCGACACCTTGGTCACCTATGGAGCATTGTTTATCTTTGCGTTGGCGTTGCTGCTCGTGATTATTGGCCTGTTTGGTGTCTTTCGTTATAGCCAATCACTCAAAGCTTCTTATTACGGTACGAAAATGGTGCTGGGTGCCAAACACAGCGATCTCACTCGAGAGGATCTTATCACCCACTTTAAGCACATAGGTATTGCGTTAATGATCTCCCTGACAGGTTGCTTATTATTGTCGCCATACTTTCAGCAAACATTTAATGTGGCAGAGTTTTCGATTGCGGCTGTGGGGATAATGTTGGTGTCGAGTTCGTGTTTGTACTTTTCACTACAACAAATACTGCGCAGGCCACTCAATGCATTAATCAACCCATCTGAATTTGAGAAGGGATAAGCATGACATTGTGGCGTAAGCTATTGAGGCGATTGAGGTATAGGCTTAGGTTAAGTCTGATGTTAGTCGTGTTATTGAGCGGCGCTTTCGCCGCTACGATGATGAGTATTGGCTTATCATGGCAGGCTTATCAGCCGCTACCTTAATCCGCGAAGCGATAAACTTGTTTGGCTGCAAGGGGATATGTTAGATGAACATGACAAGGCGATTATGGAAAATGCTATCTCTACGCCCGTTGCGTGGCAGCTAGCTCAAGACAAGCAATTGTTTGATAAAGCCTTTGCAGTATTGTATAGCCACAGCTTATTACGTGGTCGAACTGAGGATTGAGACAACTTACGTCAGTGATGATTTCTTTTCGCTCTTTACCATAGTATAGCTGGGCTGATGATCGCACTGACGATGTTGATACAGGTAGTTGCAGGTATGTATGGTTTGCTCGGCTACCTCGCCATACTGAGTGCACCAGTCTTTAATATTAAGCGTCTAAGGTACGCGATGTTTTTATTGAGCAGTGTTGGAGCAGGGCTTCTCTCGTATTAGTTGCGGTGATTATTGCTGTTTTCTGGTCTTTAGTTGTGGCGAGTATGTTTGGCATCTTGAGTCCGCTGCTTGGGATCTATCTGTTGTTCGCTATCGTATTGATAGGCTGTATAGTTCTAGCGCTTGAGCTTCACCATGTCACTAAGCAGAACTAGGGTGATAAATGTGACAAAAAGCCGAAAAAATTGTTGTGTAACTCACAAAAAACGTACTTAAAAAGACCTTTATAAATCAAAGGTTTTGGTGCTTAATTGTTTGAAATTACTTTGTAATTCCCGCTGTTTTTCGATAGTTATAAAAAGTTGTTCTAAAGGTGTAACAGATTCTTACAAATGTCACATCCGAGAACGCGCTAAACTTGGTACTATACGGTCAGGAAATTATCAATAGGTACTGTCATGCAAGCTAAAACTTTAAAATGGATTCTACCCTTTACCGTGCTTATAGTGGGTGTTGTCGGATTTATGTTCGTCAATGCCGTTGCTAAGAGTGAACCTGAGAAGCAAGAAGTCGATTCTCGTCCTGTTGTTGAAGTTGAAACTCTCGCTGCGCAAGATCACCAAGTTGTGATCCAAAGCTATGGCGAAGTAAAACCGCTAGAAAGTACACAACTTTCTATTCAAGTATCGGGCGAAGTTGAATACTGGCACCCTAACTTTGTTGAAGGCGGTGTGGTACAAAAAGGCGAAGTGTTACTGCGTATTGAGCAAGATAACTACGAAGCCGCGTTACTACAAGCAGAAGCAGAACTTGCCAGAGCTCAGGCGCAGCTTATCGAAGAGCAAGCACAAGCGGATGTAGCTGCTGATGAAGCAAGAAGATTTCCAAATAAAAAGCATACCGACCTATTTTTACGTAAACCGCAGGTCATGAGTGCCAAAGCCTCAGTAAAATCTGCAAAAGCTGCACTGCAGCGTGCAAAGCGAGATCTAGAAAACTGCGAAGTTATCGCGCCTTATAACGCGCTGGTGGTGAAAAAAGACGTTGGTCTTGGCCAGTTCGTTTCTATGGGGAGCTCAGTTGGTACAGTCAATAACATCGAAACTGCCGAAGTGATTATTCCTATCGCGGGTTTTGATTCTGTATTTTTACCTGAGCGAGTGTCGGGGCTTGCAGCCACGGTTTATCAGCGTGGTGTAAATGCCTTTACTCGTGAAGCGGTAATTGATAGAGATTTAGGTACTGTTGACCAACAAACGCGTATGAACAATCTAGTGGTACGTATCAATGACCCGTATGGTCTTACAACGCGCCAGCCAGCGATAAAATACGGTACGTATGTACAAGTTAGCTTTGCCGGTAAAACGTTAAAACAAATCTATCGTCTACCTCAAGATATCGTGAACAATCAGTCGGTTTGGTTGCTTAATCAAGATAACCAGCTTGAGCCACGAAAAGTGCAAGTTATCCGCGAAGAGGGTGAGTTCTTCTTAATCGGAGATGGCATCACAAGTCGCGATAAAGTGGTCATGACACCACCTGAATATCCACAAAAAGGCATGGAAGTTAAAGTTGCTGGCACGGACTCCTCATCAAAGCCAAGTAGTCAGCCGGAAAAGCTGTAACAGCAAGGAGCGACCATGAGTGATATAGAAAATACATCGCAGCGCGGTATTATCGCTTATTTTGCGAATAATACGGTAGCGGCAAACTTGTTGATGGTCTTCATACTGATAATGGGTTTTATCAGTTATATGACTATCCAAAGGCAAATGTTTCCAAACTTTGAGATCAATTATGTGACGGTGTCAGCCGTATATCCCGGCGCGTCTCCTCAGGAAATTGAAGAAGGGATCTTGATCAAAATCGAAGAAGCATTAAAAGACGTTACAGAAATCAAAAAAGGGGTTTACCGTGCCGCTAGAGGTAGCGGTAGTGCGCAACTTGAAATCTATAAAGATGAAGACCTAACGGAAGTAGAAGATAAAATTCGCTCGCGTGTGAATAGTATCGCGACCTTCCCAGCGTCCATGGAGCCTGTGCAGGTTCAGCTTATAGAATTTCGTCAAGACGTGGTGAACATCGCGCTGGCAGGTAATCTACCGTTGAATGCCCTCAAGCCAATTGCCAAAGAAATCGAGGATGAATTACTAGAAATATCAACGATTTCACTGGTTGACCGTTCAACCCCGGATTACGAGATTGGGATTGAAGTTGATCCTGATGCTCTGCGTCGTTACAACTTAACGATTAGTGATGTAAGTAGCGCAATTAGACGTTATTCAACCAACATCTCAGCGGGTCAAATCAGAACTGAATCTGGCATTATTGCCGTGCGTGTTGAAAATCAAATGTACCGCGGTAATGAGTTTAGAAACATCCCTGTTAAGGTCGGTGATAACGGTGCCAAAATTTATCTTCAAGATATCGCAGAAATTAAAGATGGTCTAACTGAAGGTGAATATTACTTCCGTTTGAATGGTGAAAATGCGGTATTCCTGTCGGTTAAAGCGACCAAAGATCAAAATATGATCCCAATCGCGAAAGCGGTACATAAATATATCGAGGAGAAAAACGCTAAATTACCCGCAGGCTTAAGATTAGAACCAATCGTTGATATGACGTACTACCTAAATGCTCGACTCGAGATGATGAAGAGCAATATGTTACAAGGTGCGTTACTCGTTGCGATCATGCTGACTATTTTCCTACGCTTCAAATTAGCGCTATGGGTAATGATTGGCCTGCCAGTGTGTTTCCTTGGTGCGTTCCTATTTATGCCAGCACTTGGGGTCAGCATTAATATTGTATCGCTGTTTGCCTTTATCATGGTGCTTGGGATAGTGGTAGATGACGCCATCGTCATAGGGGAATCCGCCTACTCCGAAATTGAACGCAAAGGCCACAGCGTTAAGAATGTGGTGATCGGCGCTAAGCGTGTTGCAACGCCAGCAACTTTCGGCGTATTAACAACCATTGCTGTGTTTGCACCTATGTTGTTCTCATCTGGTCCTGAAAGTGCATTCTTTAAGTCAATCTCGGGCGTTATTATTCTGTGTTTGGTATTCAGTTTGATTGAATCCAAATGGATTTTGCCAGCGCACATTGCTCACACTAAGATTAAACCATTGCGTCCAAACAGTCGTCGAGCTGCATTTAACAAGAAGTTCTTCGCTTTTGTGAACGGACCATACCGACGCTTTATTCAGCGCTGTGTTGACTGGCGCTGGACTGTATTATTAACTTTTGTGGCGATGCTGGTATTTAGCTTTAGCTTGGTGACTTCGAATTTAGTGCGCTTTATTCCATTCCCGAAAGTGCCAGAGGATTATCCAAAGATCGAAATTACCATGAACGACAATGTGTCAGACGATCAAACCATTACAGCGATGCAGTCTATTGAGCTGATGATACGTAATGTCGATAAAGAGATTGCCCAAGAGTTCGGTCAAGGCATGATTAAGGATGTATATTCTTGGAACCAAAGCCGCACTCAGGGTGCTGTATTATCGACGTTAGTTGACGAAGAGCAAAGACCATTTACGGCTTTTGAACTTGCACGCCGTTGGCGCGAAGCAATGCCAGAGATCACAGCTGTGAAATCAATCATTGTGTATGACAGTGTTGGCGATCAAAGTGGTGGTGAGGGTGAATTTGGTTATCGCTTGCTAGGTTCTGATATCGAGACCCTTAATGCAGCGGGCAGACAGCTTATTTCAATGTTGCAGCAGCAGCCCGGGTTATTTGATATCAGCTCGAGTATTGACCCTGCGAGTAAGGAAATGCAGATCGCGCTTAAGCCAGTGGCTTATGAGCTTGGCTTGCAACTTGCTGATGTTGCGATTCAGGTTGGTAATAGCTTCTATGGTGGTGAAGCACAGCGTGTTATTCGTGATGGCGAAGAGATCAAAGTGATGGTGCGTTATCCTGAACTTGATCGTAAAGCCCTAGCCTCACTGAAACGTACTATCATCACAACGCCAAAAGGCAAAGAAGTGATGCTAGGCGATGTTGTAGAGTTTACCGAGAAGCCGGGTATCAATTATATTCGTCGTGAAGATGGCTTTAGAACGGTATATGTATACGGTAGCATCGATGAAGAGCTGATCGAGCCAGATGCCGTGGTTAAGAATATTGAAGAAAATATCTTACCAGAGCTACTTAAGCAGTTCCCAGACGTAAAAACTAAGCTAGGTGGTAGTGTCGAAGAGCGCCAAGCGCAAACCAGTGAGCAGATCTTATTCTTTGCTGCTGGTATGTTGATGGTTTATATCCTATTGGCTGTACCGCTTAAGAGTTACGCGCAACCGCTTATCGTGATGTCGGTAATTCCGTTTAGCTTAGTTGGCGCGCTATGGGGTCACTTAGTGTTTGGCTTAGATATGAGTACGATGTCTATGTTTGGATTGGTAGCCGCTGCTGGGGTTGTGATCAATGACTCCTTGGTAATGACGGATTATATCAACCAAGCGCGCGCCGAGGGCGTTAAGCTTAAAGAAGCGGTTATTGAAGCGGGTTGTGCACGCTTTAGGGCAATCACGCTAACCTCTATCACGACGTTTGCCGGTGTCATGCCAATCATCTTTGAAACGAGTCTACAAGCAAGGTTTGTTATTCCGATGGCGGTATCACTTGGCTTTGCAGTGCTATTCGCAACGCTTATCACGCTTGTGTTAGTGCCAGCCCTATACATCATCTTAACGGATGTGCAGGGGGCGGGTTCACGCTTAAAAGCGAAGATCAGACGCAAGCCTAAATCTGACGATAACCAACTAGAGAAAGCAGAAGCTTAGAAACACTCTTTTACACTCAATAATATAAAGGCCGCGCAGTGATGCTCGGCCTTTTTCTTTGCGCGCTGGTATGGCTCTTGAATCATGATACACTGGTGAAAAATAACGAATTTAGGATGACCACTTGGTGATGGAAAAAACTCAACCACTAGCCAAAAAGCAGCCGAAATCCTTGCTGCACCATAACCATGAGCGTATCGACAACTACTACTGGATGCGTGACGATGAGCGTAAAAATGCTGATGTGTTGGCACACCTCGAAGCAGAGAATGATTACTGTGAAGCCCAAATGGCACCTCACCAAGTGCTGCAAACCCAGCTGTTTGAAGAAATGAAAGGCCGTATCGTAAAAGATGATAGCTCTGTGCCCGCAAAAGATGGCAACTATTGGTATGTGAGTGAAGTGAGTGGTGATGAGGAATATGCTAAGTATTATCGCGCATCACAAGAAGATCTGTCGGATAAAAAACTTCTTTTAGACATTAATCAGTTAGCCGCGGGCAACGAGTTTTATGACATCGGTGATATTACTGTAAGCCCAGATGAGCAACTGCTTGCCTATAGTGAAGACACCGACGGCCGTCGAATTTACACCATCAAGTTTCTCGATTTAAACACCAATACATTGCTACAAGACGTGCTGCATAACACGGAAGGCCAAGTAATTTGGGCAAACGACAATAAAACCGTATTTTATGTCAAAAAAGACGAGCAGACGTTGCTCGGCTTCCAAGTGTATCGCCATGTGTTGGGAACGCCACAAAGCGATGATATTTTGGTGTTTGAAGAGCAAGATCGCCAATTTTATATGGGATTGGGTAAAAGCCGTGATGAAAGCACTATTTTTATCTATCTTGCTGCGACGGAAACGAGCGATCAGTTAATACTGGATGCAAACGACCCTTGTGGTGAGTTTAGCACTCTTATCCCAAGAGAAACTGGCCATGAATATGGCCTTGAAAAAATGGGAGAGTTTTTTTACATCCTTAGTAATAAAGACGCTAAAAATTTCCGTTTGATGCGTGCAACAGCGGCAACGATTGGTGATGTAGCGCAATGGGAAGAGTTAGTTGCTCATCGCGACCATGTATTATTAGAAGGTTTGGAGCTGTTCAACAGTCACTTTGTGCTGACTGAGCGTGAACAAGGGCAGATCCGCTTTGTTGTTCATGATTATCAAGGGCAGAGCTATCACCTTGGATTTGATGATGCTTGTTACTTTGCCACGGTAGGAAATAACCCCGAGCCAAGTTCAAGTAATATTCGTATTCACTATTCGAGCATGACAACTCCAAGCTCAGTGTACGATTGTGACTTAACCACAGGTAAGAAGGTGCTTAAAAAGCAACAGCAAGTGTTAGGTGATTTTAAACCCGAATATTATCACTCTGAACGTTTGCATATAACCGCAAGAGATGGCGTTAAAGTCCCTGTATCTTTGGTGTATCGAAAAGATAAGTTTAATCAAGACGGTAGTAATCCATTATTGCAGTATGGTTATGGTTCTTATGGCATTACTATTGATCCTAACTTCTCTAGTCAAATTCTAAGTCTGTTAGATAGAGGGTTTGTATACGCGATTGCGCATATTCGAGGCTCTGAGATGCTTGGTCGTGAATGGTATGAGCAAGGCAAAAAAGCCCATAAGCAAAATACCTTCAACGACTTTATTGATGTTACCAAGGCCTTGGTTGAACAGGGTTACGGCCATAAAGACAAAGTGTTTGCATCAGGTGGAAGTGCCGGTGGCCTGTTAATGGGTGCAATTGCAAACCAAGCTCCAGCGCTGTATTTAGGGTTAGGCTGCCATGTGCCTTTCTTGGATGTGTTAACTACCATGTTGGATGAGTCAATTCCATTAACCACCAACGAGTATGATGAATGGGGTAATCCGAATAATGAAGCGGACTACCAGAATATTTTAGCGTATTCGCCGTATGACAATATTGAAGCCAAAGCCTATCCAAATATTCTAGTCACCACAGGTCTGCACGACTCGCAAGTGCAGTATTGGGAGCCCATGAAGTGGGTTGCTAAGCTTAGAGAATATAAAACGGATGATAATGTGCTGCTCTTTAAAACCGACTTGGAGGCGGGTCACGGTGGGGCATCAGGCCGGTTTAAAAGCCTACATGAAAGAGCGCTAGAAATGGCATTCTTTATCAGCTTATTGGATGGTAGGTCGTAGCTTTAGCTCGACTTACATCCTAACTTTAGTTCGACAACAAGGAGATAAAAGATCGCGAGGTGAACTCGCTCCTACCAGAAAAGAACCTGAGTAGGAGTTGGTTCGTCTGTAGGTCGTAGCTTTAGCTCGACTCGTACACCCTAGCTTTAGCTCGACCTATCGGTCTATCTTAGTTTAAATACGCTTTAAGCATCCACACTAACTTTTCTTGCTCTTTGATGTAGTCGCTCATTAGCGCTGCTGTCCCTTCATCTTCGGCTTCACCCGCCTGTGCTAAAATTTCACGCTGCATAGAAATAAGTGTTGTGTAGCCATCAAGCAAGGTTTCTAGTGCTTGTGTACCATTGCTGATCCCTTTTGCTTCTTGAATTTTACTGGTTTCCAAATAATCAGAAAACGCATGCAATGGGTTGCCTTCAATCGTCAAAATACGCTCTGCGATTTCGTCGACTTTCTCAAGCAATAGCGTATAAATTTCTTCAAATTTTAGGTGTAGTTCAAAAAACTCACGACCTTTGATGTTCCAGTGAAAACCACGGGCATTCATATATTGAATTTGGTAGCTACTTAGTAGTGTATTAAGTGACGTTACTAGCGCTTGGCTCTTTGCTTTGTCTAAACCGATAGAATTAATGTTTGTCATGCGATGCTCCTTGTTGATTATAGTCAGTATGGCGCAACCGTAGGTAATTGCCCAATGATTAAAATCAAAGTGTTTAATCGGAAAAATCAATCAATAAAATAAAAACATATCAAATATTAATACAATATGACATTGGGATGAGCGTGGTAAAAAACAAGATAGAACCCCAAGAAGCGCTCAAAAATAACAAGGTGACATGAATACTCGGCAGGAATAAAGCTTGCCAACTTTTCCCTAAACCTTACCAGAGCGCATAGTTTTTGATCTAAAACAAGTGTTTAATCTCGTTCGTATTTCGGTGGTTTGAAACTTGATTTAGGTCAAAATATCACCGCACTATAAGCGCATAATCATTTCATCAAGACACAAAAAACCAGTGTCTACTACTTGAGGAAATGAGTATGAAAGGCAAAACAAAATCAGAACATAAAATGGAACTCGTCGTCGTTGTTATCGCTTTAGTAGCATTTGTTGTTGGGCTAGTGGGCCACTTAGCTGGTGCAAGTATCGCAAACTCAGACACCTTTGGTTATATCGCGGCACCAGTGCCGCTAGTAGTTGGTTTGATCGCTGTGATTGCTTACAAAGTGGCTGCAAGCGCAGAGCACTAAGGCCTCTCTAACAACTCGCAGATATAGTCCATTACCGCACGGGAATATATTAAGCTGGTATGGCTGAGATGAAATATTTTGTGCTCAGCCATGCCGTTGAGCTTGGTTTCTTCTAACAACACGGTACCATCCGACTGGCTACCCTTTTGTAGTAGTGGCATTAATCCAATGGGCAAGTCGCCGGCAATACTGTAAAGCTTGGCGTCGAAAGGCCAATCTTGATTGTTAGATAATAAAAATTCCACACTGTTTTTTAACAGTAACTCCAGTCCTTTGTCGTGCATATGCTTGGCAATGGCGCTGCCTTTATGTGGTGTCCCCAAGGTCACCACTTTCTTTACTTGCTTGCTCGTTTCAGAACCTCGCTCTAAATACGCCCTTGCAACTAAGCCTCCCATGGAGTGGCAAACGAGTGCGGCAGGGCGGTCGCCAACAAAAGTATCAATAGCGGCGCAAATCTCATCAATATTTGGCGTTAAGGTGTTATAGCTTAAATTGAGAATACGGTAGCCCGATTTACCTAAGCGAGCGCTAAGCGGTCGCATCACAAACCCGGACATGTACAAGCCATGCAGCACTACGATGCTTTCGATTTTGGCGCTCACGGTAATATTGAGTGGAATAGGAGAGTGGTTCATGCCGCCTCTTTAAACTTGAATACTTCTAAGTCTTGTGCGAGTGTACCACCCTCACTTGAATACTTGATGTATGAATCAATCCAAATTAGAAATTATTATTCTAACTAATCAAATTGCCACTCTTGCTTGTAATCGTACCTAAAGCCTATGGAAATGGAATCCATATCCACTTGATTATCAAAGGACTTGTTCAAATACTCCAAGTGTACTCTGAGCGGCGGTGTTGGTAACCACTCAAGTGTAACATTGTAGCCATCAAAGCTCTGATTTAGCGGATCGTGANACCCATCATCAAAATCAAAATATCCGGTCTTGAGCTTATAGTGTTTTGCGAGTTGATAGGCTAGAGAAAGATCAAAGGTGTGGCCTTGTCGAGAATCAAGGGCGTTCACGCGTTGATAGTCTTTGTCCTGATACGCCATGGCAGCGTAAAAGCGGGAGGTAAATTGATAAGCCAGCGCACCAGACCAAAGTTGGTTTTCGCCAATATGCTGCTCGTTATCGTACACATCGTTTTGTTGATAAGTAATCGCCGCATGTAAACCCGCGTTATCGTAACTTAACCCAGTGTTGAGTAAATCCGTTTGATTATCGCCCTTATCACCATTAAATTGGCCTGCGGCGATAAACGTCATTGGCCCCAATTCGTAGCGGTAAGTAACTAAATTATCAACGAAAAAAATACTCTCTGGATCGTAAGCAAACGGACTGCTAGAGTGATTAAAAATATCAACGTATTCGGCAATGAACAGATACTGTGCTGGCCTTTGCTTGCCGATACCAAATCGGCCATACGGCGTACCTAGCGCAGTATAAGCACGGCGCGATTTGCCAAAATTTCCTTCATTGGCAAGATCGATGCCCCATTCTCCATGAAGCTCGGCCTGCCAGCCCGGCATAAATTCATGAGTCACTTTAATCCCTGCGTGGGATAAGGCGTCACGAACATCCCAGTTACTTGCATCATCTTGATTAATTATGCCAAATGTCGGACGTATTGTGGCATAGGTTTTGAGCGTGGTTGAGGGCTCGGTAGGTGGTTTTACGGGGTCACTTTGTGGTGTTGATTTTGCCACTGGAGCTGCGGCCTTTGGTTC
This sequence comes from Pseudoalteromonas sp. HM-SA03, assembly GCF_002289345.1. Taxonomy (GTDB): domain Bacteria; phylum Pseudomonadota; class Gammaproteobacteria; order Enterobacterales; family Alteromonadaceae; genus Pseudoalteromonas. The sequence goes on from NZ_NSDG01000076.1 coordinate 52,062, forward strand.
GCTATTTTGCGTCATAAACCGATCTTTTAACTCAGCCAATTGCCGCTCAAGATTTTCAATATCGGCCATGGTAACAGGTCGAACGGCTGCTAAAGCTGCTGAGGAAGTCAGTAAACAGGCTAGGCCAATCAGTGCGGTTGAGTTGCTCAAAGTAAAATTCATGGTTTTTACATCGCTCAGTTGCCAATAATCGAATTATAGACAACACTTTTGATATTCGAGCACTTTTTTATTCAGGCTGTTGAATATGAAGATCCGCACTAAGTTCTCTGTGACTTCTGCCATAGTGATCTTATTGATCATCACCACGACGACGCTTTCTACTTACTGGTTTGTTAGCGATTCGGTAAAAACAAAAACCCATGCCTATGTAACAGATAGCACGCAATTGCTGGCCGTGAGCATAGAGAATTGGCTGGCCGGTAAAGCAACGCAAATTAATGTGATAAAAAGTCAGTTAGAGCAAAACTTTAGCGATGATAACTTTCAACAAGCACTGAATACCCCGTTGTTTAAAAGCGAGTTTCTGCTTACTTTTGGCACTTTGGTTAATGAGGAAGGGCTCAGATCGAACAACCCCGCTCGCAAAAATCCTCCGGGCGTAGATTTTAGAGAGCGAGCTTGGTATCAGCTTGGTAAAAACCAAAATAAAACCGTTTATACCAGTCCATATACAGACGCGGCGACAGGTGAATTATTGCTGTCGGTGGTGTCTCCCATCATAGTGAACGGTAATTTTAAAGGGGTAATAGGGGGAGATTTAAGCCTAAAAACCATCGCCAATAGTGTCAATCAGGTTAACTTTGATAACACGGGCTATGCCTTTTTGGTCGACAAGTCTGGTAATGTCATTTCTCATCAAAACGCCGAATTTAATGGTAAAAAGCTGCAACAGGTATACCCAGCTTTACGCTTAGATAGTGTAGATGAGTTGCAAGAAGTGAATACCAAAGAAGGCAAACGGCTGTTTTACTTATATTCGCTCGATAACACTTTTGGTACGGACTGGTATTTGGCGGTATTAATCGATAAATCAAAAGCCTATAAAACATTAACTGAAATCACTATAAATTCTTTGCTCATTGCCATTTTAGCCATTGCTATCGGAGTATTCTGCGTACGGACTTTAGCAATTCATTTACTCCAACCATTACGGGATTTGGAATCTGCGATCACCGACATGGCAGGTGGAGGCGGTGACTTAACTAAGCGCTTAAAAATCGTTAACGAAGATGAGTGCGGCACGGTAGCGCAACAATTTAATTTGTTCTTAGGCTTTTTGCATGGGTTGGTAAGTAATGTAAAAGAACGTGCAGACGACGTGGTGATCAACAGTGATGCCGCCAAAGAGCTGTCGACGCATTCCTCACAGAAACTTGACCAACAAGTTAGCCTAATTGAAAACCTCGCTACCGCGATGAATGAAATGAGTACTACCTCGACCGAAATCGCGGGTAACGCGCAGCAAGCTGCAAGTTCAATCACCTCTGTAAATGAAAAGACCTCCGAAGGGCAAGAGATATTCTTTAAAGCGCGAAACCAAATTAATGCATTGGCTGATGATATTACCGCATCGTACGAGCTAAGTACGCAACTTGCGGAATATAGTCAAAATATTGAGAATATTCTTTCGGTCATCAATGGCATTGCTGAACAAACCAATCTACTGGCACTTAACGCTGCAATTGAAGCCGCACGTGCCGGAGAGCAAGGTCGAGGTTTTGCGGTTGTGGCCGACGAAGTACGTTCTTTAGCATCAAAAACGCAGGAATCTACCACCGAAATAAAGTCTATGATCGACCAGATCCAAGCCTCATCCATACAAGTTCAACAATCTATGGGAAGTAGTCGAGATAAAACTCAGCAGTGTGTTTCACAAACCGAGCAAGCGACACATATGCTAGAAGAAATCTCAGAAGCAGTAAAAGAGCTTATGGATCGCAATATTCAAATCGCAACCGCCATCGAAGAGCAAAGCGTGGTGATTGAAGAGATCAATAAAAATACAATACATATCAACGATATTAGCGTCGAAGTTGGCAGCTTTTCAGGCAAGCAATACAGCGCCAGCGAAGAGCTCGCTAAAAACGCCCATGAACAAGAAGCACTGCTGTCTAAGTTTACGTTGTGAGCTTGAAATAACGGATCACAACGCATGATCGTTGTTATAGCGGCAGCGCCATTCTGTTGGTGAACAGCCTGCATAGCGCTTGAATGCAATGCGAAAATTCACAACAGTACCAAAGCCACTCAGTTCAGATATCACATTGATATTAAAAGTGGTTGTTTCGAGTAAGATTTGCGCCCGCTGCACTCGCAATTCTCGAAGCCACCTCATGGGAGATTGGCCAACGTATTTATTGAAGTTTCTAGTGAGTGCTCGGCTTGTCATACAGGCGTGCTCAGCTATTTCAGCGAGCGTAAGCGGTTTATGATAGTTGTGTGAGAGCCATAATTGCACCCGTTGAATGTCATTTAAGACATTATATACAGGTCGATATAATTGAGGGTGTGAAAAACTGCGCTCAAGAGGCATTACAAAACGTTCCGCAACTTTGTTCGCAAGCGCTGCTCCAAAATCACATTTAATGATGTGTAGACATAGGTCTTGTCCGGCAGAAAGGCCGGCCGATGTGATAACTTGTCCTTCGTCAACGTATAATACGTCACGCAATATATCGACCGCCGTGTGGTGTTGCTCAAACTCTGAAAAGACATCCCAATGCGAGGTAGCCCGTTTTCCATCTAAGACACCTGATTTTGCTAAAAGTACTGAGCCATTACAGATAGAAACGATGCGAGAGCCTTGTTGATACGCGGTGCGAATTGCACGGAGAACATTTTCATCATCATAGGCAGTCGGTGTATATAAGCCCGGAACAATTAATGTGTCATTAGCGCCGATAATTGATAAAGGCTGTACATTCTCAATGGTAAAACTATCGCTTTGAACTTGCCCTTGGCTACCTACAAATTGGATATTATAGCTTGGTTGCTCGCATTCTTTTGTTGCAACAAAAAACATTTGGTAAGTCACGGCTAAATCATATGGTACAAAGCCATCGACAACTAAAATATGAAGATTAATCAGAGTGGATTCACAACTCATAACGACCACTTAGCTTATGATGATATATTAATAGTTAGCACAATATTAATGGTAAAGGGAACTCTAGGACATTGATGTTGACTTTTTTCGATGTTAATTAGTCCTTGTTCGTTCCTACTTCATTCATTGTTTATTCTAAACTTTTAAATAAAAGGACTTATTGTTTTTATCAAAGAGAAAAACAATAGAGTGTAGACCTTTGGCCTACTATTTTGGTTGCAGCTTCAATTTCAATACTGCTGCGGTGATTAATCAATGAAGCTAGAGGTAGGTGTCGTTATGTTTCATTTGGTGCATACGGTTGGGTTGACGCTATATTTATTTTTGTTGGTATTGTTACTTGCTACCAGAACCGTGCCCAGAACACCTTCCGGAGCTGGGTTTTGGTCGAGCGCTATCTTGTTTGCAATTGCTTCACGAGTTTGTATTTTGCTAGGCGAACTTGTTATTTCAACAGAGCTAAGTAGTAACTTTTATCTCGTACTTAACCTTTTTGAGAAGCCAATCCTATTAGTTGGAGTATGCCGATTCTTTAAATTGAATTGCGTAAAAAGAAGAGTTATTCAATTATTTAGTTGTGTGCTTGGTACGCTGTTTATAATTTCAATCTTAAACTTATCTCCTTGGTACTTTAAGATCCTCTGTGCAGTGGTTAACTTTTCTTTTTTATTTTATATATTTATGCTTTTTTTTGGAAAGAAAAAGCCATATTTTACCTGTGTGTATCGGTTTATCTCCCTTGCAGCCCTTATTCTCTCGATACATTGGTTGGTTTCTTACCCAATAATCTATTATTTCCCTGACTGGGGAATCTATGGTTTTATTCTAGGTACTATGGTGAATTTGGTGCTCTATTTAGCTTTATTGGCATCAGTACTTATTACTTTCCAACGCCGCCTGCTCAAGGCTGAAAAGCATGCACTGAAACTTGCTTATCATGATGCACTTACTGGGCTTAAGAATAAGCGTTATCTGACTAACTTTTTTAATCAGGCGAACATTTTTGCCAATCGCCCACATCAGTTAACCGCGGTATTTTACATTGATTTGGATAACTTTAAGCCCATTAATGATAGCGGTGGTCATAAAGTTGGTGACGAAGTGCTCAGATGCATAGCAACAAGACTAATCGCTAGTACACGAAGTACCGATATATGTGCTCGAATTGGAGGTGATGAATTTATTGTAATCGCAACACAGCTAGACTCAAAAGAACAAGCAGAGATTATCGCTAGAAAGTTACTCATCAGTATCACACAAGAGGTTGAAGTTGAACATCAGGTGTATAAAGTTGGGGGGAGTATTGGTATTAGCTTTTTCCCTACTCAAGGAGACTGCATCGAATCATTGATCGAAAAAGCTGATAAAGCAATGTATGCCGTTAAGTCTTCTGGCAAGTGTGGTTATAAGTTATTTAACCACAATTAGTGGTGTTTTGTGTTGCTGACAGTTGGTATTCATACTCTTTTATTGTTTCCTGTAGTATGGAGAACCAATGTTTTGTAAAAGTAAAAGAGACTTCTTCTCTGAATTGGATAGGCTAAGTTGAAAGGTTATGAGATTTAACGGAATAAACTTTAAGAAATATATTATTGTTCTGCTAGCGATAAGTGTTATTTTTATTGTTGTGATTGCAATTATACAGCCAGTGTTAATCAAAGCTGTATGGGCTAAATATAAGTCTACGGATCACTTTTTAACTCTCCAGATTGATAGACGTATCAGATACGAAGCTTCAGCAGAAAGCAATGCCTTTCGTGTAAGTAAAGCTTTGAGTGAGAGTCAGTATGTAGTAGAGCATGTACTCAAGGCGAAATTTAGAAAGCCAATCGCGGTTTATGTGTGTGCTAGTCAAAACTCTTTCAATGAATATGTATTTTTATCCAAAAATGTTGTTGGTGCAGTATATTGGGGTAAATTATTTTTATCGCCAAATGCATTTCATAGCAGTTCGATTGGGAGGTTACTTAATCATGAGTTAACACACTACCTTTTTTACACCCATCTTGGGGATAAGGCCCATGTTGAAAAAGTACCTTTATGGTTCAGAGAAGGGGTCGCTGAGTTCGTTGCAAATGGAGGGCAAGATTATACTAAAGGCAAAGAGATTTTCGAGCTAATGAATGAAAATGAGGTAAATACCTATTTGTCGGGAGAGTTGAATTATTGGTTTTTATCACAGGATGCAAGTGATGCTGTAACAAAAAATGGGGTGGTTAACCGGGTGTCGTACAGGGTTGGTGGGTTATTTGTGCATTTCATCTATGACCTAAGCCCTAAACAATTTAACGAATTAATACAGTTATTATTAACAGGAATTGAGTTTAGTGATGCGCTTCAAAGTACTTATGAAAAAAGTACTCATTCTCTACTTAAGGAATTTTCTCATTACCTAACTCAGGAAAGCGGTTTATCTGATTAAATCAATCGTTACATAAACGCTACCTTGCAAGGGTTATCTTGGTATTTCTAGAACATTACCGACTAAAACTAATTCAAAGCAACAATAACCAATATAATAATTCGTGTACTCGAATTCGCATTTACAGTTGTGATTATCATGTCAGTCCGCTAAGCCTTCTACCTTGCTATACCAATTTATTGCAAGTTATCGCTTTAGTTTTCAGCTGTTTAGGATAAGGAAAAGTCGCTTAGGTTTAGCAATTATCCCCTCACGATGCTCACTATATGGCTAGTGGATTATCGCTCGTATAATCGCGAGTTGAAATTGGGTCTGGTGGCTTAATTTCAAACGAGATCATATTGCAACAAGTAACTTATCAGCGAGGTCAAATTGGGACTCTAAGTTAGCTTTGAATAAAAACCTTCCTAAGGCAGATAAAACATTGTAGAGAACAAAAGATTGGAAACTATGTTTGGAAAGGGTGCGAAACAATAAGCGAAAATTGCGCTAATGGGTTCACCAAGCCATTAACCCAATCCTGTCAATTTATAGTAGAATAGCCAACTTAGTGATGAGGTACTGCGGCTGTATTAAAAGCGTTTAGTACCCTATGTTGTATCCTACACTTATTTCACGCTCCGTATGAACGACGTTATGGTGTGTGAGTTTGGCAAGGTGTTCAACATATGAGCTTTTAAAGTTAATTAATACAGGTGGTTATAATGGCAATACAGTGGTTCCCAGGGCATATGAATAAAGCGCGCAATGAGATCAAAGAGATCATGCCGCAGATGGATGTCATTATTGAAGTGCTGGATGCTCGTATTCCATACAGTAGCGAAAACCCGATGGTAGGGCAGTTACGTGGCGACAAGCCTGTTATCAAAATCATGAACAAAGCGGACCTTGCCGATCCTGAACTGACCAAGCAGTGGATGGAGTATTTTGAACGTGAGAGCGGTGTAAAAGCGCTGGCGTTTGGTCATGATAAGGCGAATGAAGTACAGCGTATTAATGCGCTTTGCAAAAAGCTTGCACCTCATAAAGTGGGTCAAGATAAGCAGCTAAAAGCCATGATCATGGGTATTCCAAATGTGGGTAAATCGACACTTATCAATACACTTGCTGGCAGAATTGTTGCAAAAACAGGTAATGAACCAGCGGTAACTAAAGCGCAACAGCGTATTAAGCTTGAAGACGGCATTATGCTTTACGATACGCCGGGTATGTTGTGGCCAAAGGTTGAGAACGAAAACTCGGGCTATCGTTTGGCGGCAACGGGTGCTATTCGCGATACTGCTATCAATTATGAAGAAGTGGCGAGTTACACCGCTGAATATCTGCTAGGTGCATATCCAGAGCTTTTAAAAGCACGTTACAAGCTCGACGAATTACCGGACTGTGATTGGACATTTATCGAGATGGCTGGCCGCAAGCGTGGTTGTGTAAAAGGTGGCAATCAGGTCGATACGCACAAGATGTCGGAGATTTTAATCAACGAGCTGCGTGATGCTGTTATCGGGCAGATCACGATGGAAACGCCGGAAATGCGTGAGTCGGAAGAAGAAATGGTTGCTGAGTTACGAGCACAAGCTGAGGCTAAAAAGGCTGCGCGTGAAGACGAAAAACGTCAACGCCGTGCAAGAGCGCGTAAGAATCGCCGCTAAGTAGCAAATTTTGTTTGGTTCCGACCTTGTTTAGCACGATAGAGCGCGGCATCGGCGCGCTTTATAAAACCATCTTCTGATTCATCAATATGGTATTGTGCAACGCCAATACTGACGGTCACTTTGACCTCACACTCCGCCTGCTTTAGTGCAACATGGATCTTCTCAGCAATCGCAATTCCTTGCTCTAACGTTGCTTTGGGTAGCAATACCATAAATTCTTCGCCCCCCCAGCGGCACAGCAAACCATTGTTTTCTATCTGGCGTTTACATACGTTTGAAAAGCATTGCAGCACTCTGTCGCCTACCACATGACCATGTTGATCGTTCACTTGTTTAAAGTGGTCAATGTCCATCATCAACATCACTACAGGGGTTGATTGGGTACGCGCTTTCGCTAAATGGTGCTGAAGCTGTGGCTCGAAGGCTTGACGATTAAAGGTATCGGTGAGTTTGTCGTACTTCGCCATTTTTTCTAAGCGTTTTTGATAATGATTAAACGTCAGCTGCGCCACGGCTAATATTAATAGGGTGACGAGGCTCCCTACCCATAAATTGGTTGTGAGGATGTCGCTTATTCCACTGGATTTATCTATTGTTTGCTCAACAATTAGGTACCAGCCTATAGAGTCCAAATAGCGCGAATGAACAAACTCGGCATGGTCGTCGGTTTCCAATCGAAATTGATATTCAGATTGATTGAGCAGCGCCGTTGCTTGGGTTGGAAAACGATCATGAATACTGGTGCCAGATAGAGTCTGATCGTTAAAAAATAATAGCCTGCCTTTGTGGTCAATAAAGTACAGTTTGCGCGCGTAACTGGCTTCGTATTGTTCAATTAAATTGTGTAAATCAGCCAATAAGATACCCACCCCAACAACGGCAATTACATCATTGTTTTGCTTTATTTTATGATTGACGTAAACAATGGCTTCGTTGTTGTCTCTTGGGTCTATATCAACATTGAGCGCATAGTCAGCATCGCTATGCAGGCTTTCTCGGTACCAGTCGTTTTGTTTGGCGCGGATGTCTAACTGCTGGGTGTTACCATCAAAGTGGTAATAAGTGAGGCTCTTGTCATCCACTAAAAAGCTCGTTTTTGCGCGATATAGTGCTCGAGTATCTTCTAAGTAGGTGAAAATAAGTGCAGGGTCTTGCTGTGAAGACGTTAGCCAACGTTTAATAAAGACGTTATTTGCCATTTGCTGAGACACAATGATTGGAGCTTGGAGCCGTTTTTGGATGTCTAAGTCAATAAGATGGCTGGTGAGTGGCAGAGCATCATCGCTCACTCCTTTATACAAAGATTGTTTAGCGTGCTCTATACTTATCCAGCTGGTGAAAATAAACCCTACCAACAATAGCAGGCTTAACAACATGTTATAAAGGTAGCGTCGAGCGTTCATATTATTGTTATTTTTGGAAAAATAGAATGATACGGATTCTAGTAAAAGAAAACGATTACACGACATTACAGCTGAACAAACACTGATCGAAAATGTAGGCATAAAAAAAGCCCTGAGCAGGGCTTTTTGATTCATATCTACCGTCACCGATATGAGCAATGTAGCAAGTAAAAAGTGGTTGCCAGTGATACACATCAAGGGGCGTTGTAGCATATCACCGACAACACGATTCAGGGTCGAATCAGCAAGAGCATGTCCTCTTGTTGATATTGATTATCAATTAGATTTGCCGTTAGGTCAACATCTTTTTGAAAATAATTCTCATTAATGTTTGTGTGGCTGATTTTCTAGCGAATACCGTAGTAGAAATAAATTTTGGGCATAAAAAAAGCCCTGAGCAGGGCTTTTTAAGTTCATATCTACCGTCACCGATATGAGCAATGTAGCAAGTAAATTGTGAGAATAAACTTAGTCAGGTTTAGGGGCGACTGAGTTAAGTTCATTCAAGCCATTAACGTTGGCCAGCCGTGTTTCAGGGTCGAGAAACAAACTAGAGTACTAATGCCAATCTCAATGTAGTGAGTACATCAGGTAGACAGGGCTTTACAACTATCAACCTTACTAACTGAGTTGGCGAAACAACACGTTGCCGTCTTGTTGATAGTGATTATCAGTTAGATTTGATAATGAGTCAATACTTTTTTGAAAATAATTCTCATTAATATTAGTGTGGCTGTTTTTCTAGTAAATACCGTAGTAAAAATAAATTTTGGGCATAAAAAAAGCCCTGAGCAGGGCTTTTTGATTTCATATCTACCGTCACCGATATGAGCAATGTAGCAAGTAAAAAGTGGAGTTAGCGTCTAAATACGAGGAGCAATGCAAGTGCCTGCTAACGTCCTAGGTAGTTGTGGATACCAGCCTCGTTTCGGGTCAAGAAACTATTGTGATAACAAGTTGAGCCGTCACTCTCGTCTTGTTGATATTGATTATCAATTAGATCTGCAAAGCTGTCAATGGTCTTTTTGAAAATAATTCTTATTTAGATCTAAGTGGTTGGAACTACGCCAAATTTAAATTTATTGAGTGCATTGTTTTATTCATGTGATGATTTTTGGTGTGTTGCATGTCTTATTTCTGCTTATTCTAGGTGCCAAAGTATTATTCTATATTGAGCTTTGTAGACTCACCGTTTCCAGAGCTTCAGAGAAAAGCTAGGTTAATTCATCATCCACATCTTAGGTTATTTGATTAACGCAGCAGTCATACTTTCGCTTCACTCGTTATTTATTTCCAGGCTACTCTGCATTTTGTGCATATTGCTCATGATTTTTATGCGCAAAACGCGTTTTACTCAACTTAATCAACTTATCTCCGCAATCTATGGTTAATTGAGGGTTAACAATAAGCTCGTACTTGATAGCAGGTTGTAGTCGCTAGTCACAATACGTTTAAGACAAATGAGTACAGAGCAATGAGAACAACAATAATGAAGCCAGTTGCTGCGATGTCATTAATTGCAGTAACTGCTTGCCCCGTTTTGGCACAACAAGATGAAGCACTAGCCAGCAAGGTTGCAAAGCTAGAAGCGCAATTAAATGAATTGCAGTCCAATAAATCACTGAACCTTGAGTTTGGCGGGCGTGTACAACTCGATTTTAACCATTTTAGTGGTGCATACAGCGCCGATAATGAGGGTAATGCCGCCAGCGACTTTTTTCCGCGTCGGATCCGCACCTATGTAGAGAGTGAGCAAGGCGACTGGGAACACAAGTTACTACTCGATTTTGCCGAAGGCGATGCCGAGATAGTCACAGTAAGAGTGCGCTATACCGGTTGGAACAACGGCCCGCGCTTTCAGTTTGGTAAATTAAGAGAAGATATCACCCTGAATGCGCTCACTAGCAGCAAACACATCAATACCATAGAGCGCGGTTCCATCGCTGATACGTTTTCTCCTTACTTTCGGTGGGGCGCATCAGCTTATCAATATTTTAAAGATTCCGGTTTTCGCTATGCGTTAGGGGTATATAAAAACGACGCATTTGGTGCATCTGGGCGTGACCAAGATGACCGTCTGGCACTTGCCTATTCGGGGCGTTTGACTTGGTCGCAACACACTCCCGGTAAAACCCTGCATTTAGGTGGTTGGGGTTCGTACCGTGATATGGGCGGTGCTACGCTGGGTAATCGCCTTGCTCGCGGTGAAGTACGCGAAGCCAAAGTGCGCCTTGTAGATTATGCTGCAGGCGGTGATGTAGTTGCCCTTGATAGCATGTCACAAGCCGGGTTAGAGCTCGCTTATCAACATAATGCCTTTATGCTTGAGGCCGAATATGCCACACGCAACTTAGATACCCTCGACCCTACTTCTGCTTTAGATGGGGGAGATATTTCGGGTTATCACTTGTCCTTGAGTTATTTCCTGACCGGTGAACACAAACAATATTCCGCAGGCTCTGCGGTATTTAAGCAGCCTAAAGGGGTAAAAAATGCGTGGGAGTTGGTTGCGCGTATTTCCAGTATTGATGCTGAAAACGCCAACCAAGGCACGCAAGTCGACGCCTACACACTGGGCGGTACCTATTACCATTCCAGCAGCTTAAAGTTCATGGCTAACCTTGTCTATGCGGATGTTTCAGGCGCTGGAAGTACTGCGTTGGTTGGTGACGAAGATTCAGGATTTGGCTTTGCTGCACGCTTGCAGTATCTATTTTAACGGGAGCAGGTTATGAAGTTTGCATTAAAGCATCTCAAGTTAGCAATGGCTGGCGTGGCGATGATGTCTACTCAGGTATTAGCGGATACCCACTTTTTAATTCCCGGTGGTCCAGGTGGTGGCTGGGATACCACGGCTCGAGCTGTGGGCGAGGCGTTAGTGAAATCAGGGCTTGAGTCCAATGCGTCGTTTCAGAATATGTCAGGCGGCGGTGGCGGCCGTGCTATTGCTTATTTGATTGAATCGGGCAATAAAAAAGGCGATATGTTGATGGTTAATTCAACGCCAATCGTGCTGCGTGCGTTGTCGGGTAAGATCCCCTACAGTTATCGTGATTTAACGCCCGTTGCCAGCGTAATTGCCGATTATGGTGCATTCGTGGTGCGTGATGATTCGCCTTTTAAGAGCTGGAAGGAGGTGATTGCTCGTCTAGAAGTAAACCCGGGCTCTGTGACAGTCGCGGGAGGTTCTGCTCGCGGCAGTATGGATCATCTTGTTGCAGCACAAGCAGTAAAAGCGGCAGGCGTTGACGGTCGCAAGCTGCGTTACATTCCTTACGATGCCGGTGGCAAAGCCAAGGCCGGTTTATTGTCTGGTGAGGTGAAGATGCTCTCGACCGGATTAAGTGAAGCGCTCGACATGGCAAAAAGTGGTCAGGCGCGCATTCTTGTTGTTACTGCGCCAGAGCCTATCGCGGACTATCCAGAGATCCCAACCCTGAAGTCTTTAGGCTATGACATGGAATTTGTTAACTGGCGTGGTTTTTTTGCGGCTCCGGATCTTCCTCAAGCAAAACTCGACGAATATACCGTGAGATTACAAAAGCTGGTGCAAAGCAAAGAATGGGAAGCAGTGCGTGCACGCAACGGTTGGTTGAATCTATTCAAGCCACAGCACGAGTTTATTGAGGCGCTAGAGGCACAAGAAGCGCAGCTGAAAGTGGTGATGGAAGAATTGGGTTTTGTTAGACGCTGATTAAATTAAATAGGTGGCTGCAGTGAGGTTACTGCACCACCTAAAAGTGGGTAATTCACTATGTTAAACCGAGAATTGTTAGGCCCAGTGCTGTTTTTAATTCTGTTTTCACTCTATGCGGTATCTGCTTGGCAAATCCCGATTATGCCTTTTGAAGAATACGAGGCGGTAAACTCAGCAACTTTGCCTAAGGTATACGCGCTGATTGGCATTGTTGTTTGTCTTTTGTCGATCGCCGCAACACTGTTTAAAGGCGTCCCTGCACCTGATACACATGAAGGAGCGGAGACTATCTCCAAGGCAACCATAGCCCAATGTGCAGCACTGATTGTATTGATGCTGATCTACAGCAGTGTACTTGAAGAACTCGGATTTATTGTCTCGACCATTTTGTTTTTAGGCTGTGGCTTTTTAATTATGGGTGAGCGACGTAAGCAAATTTTGTTATTGGCGTCGGTACCTGTGGTTATCGTATTTTGGGCCATTATGACGCAGCTACTTGGGATCTATCTGGTTCCAGGTGAGTTTTGGAGTTAAGCCATGTTAGACGGTATTTTAGTTGGCCTGTCCACGGCCTTTATGTGGCAAAACTTACTGTACGTAATTGTTGGTTGCTTTGTCGGTACTTTTATCGGCATGTTGCCCGGCTTAGGGCCAATCACGGCGATTGCGTTGATGATCCCTATCACTTACAACATCGGTGCCGACTCCGGTATGATCTTAATGGCGGGCGTATATTACGGCGCTATTTTTGGTGGCTCGACTTCCTCTATTTTGATTAACGCTCCCGGTGTAGCTGGGACTGTGGCATCGTCATTTGACGGCTATCCAATGGCAAAACAAGGACATGCGGGCAAAGCTTTGGCTATTGCCGCTTATGCTTCATTTACTGGCGGAACGATTGGTGCGTTGATGCTTATGATAGCCGCACCACTACTTGCAAAAGTGAGCTTAAGCTTTCAGTCTCCAGACTATGTGATGTTGATGTTTTTGGGCTTGACTGCGATTGCTGCTTTTTCTGCAAAAGGGCAATTTTTAAAAGCCATGATGATGACCGTATTTGGCTTGATGCTGTCGACGGTGGGAATAGACCCTTCATCTGGTACTGAGCGTTTTACCTTTGGTCAGGCAGACTTGCTAGACGGCGTAAGCTTTCTGTTGGTCGCAATGGCAACCTTTGCATTGTCTGAGGCGCTGATCAACGTGATCCGCCCTGAAAAAGCTAATCAAGGTTCGAATGATGATGACACTCCCGTTATTGGCTCAACAAAATTATCTGGCGCTGAAGTAAAAGAAATGGCGCCAGTTGTGGGGCGCTCTTCGATTTTAGGATTTATCATTGGCGTATTGCCGGGGGCTGGCGCAACGATTGCAAGTTTTATGGCTTATGCGACAGAGCGAAATTTGGCACCAAAAGCCATTCGTGAGCGTTTTGGGCGTGGTGAAATCCGCGGCTTAGCGGCACCTGAGTCGGCAAACAATGCTGCTTGTACTGGGTCGTTTGTACCCTTGTTAACGCTTGGGATCCCGGGGTCTGGCACCACTGCGATTATGTTAGGGGCGCTGATTGCCTATGGTATTCAGCCGGGTCCTACGTTAATGCAGGACAATCCTACGGTGTTTTGGTCGGTAATTGTAAGCATGTATTTTGGCAACATTGTGCTGCTGATTTTAAATTTGCCACTGATCCCTTATTTTGCAAAGGCTTTGACTCTGCCACGCTCAGTTCTCACGGTGATGATTTTATTCTTTAGCTTGATTGGCGTGTATCTGGTGTCATTTAATACCTTTGATTTGTTTATGATGGTAGGTTTTGCCTTGGTGGCGGTGGTGCTGAGATTATTGAGTTTCCCGATGGCACCTTTGCTCCTTGGGTTTATTCTCGGCGATATGATCGAACGCAATTACCGCCGCGCCATGATGATTTCGGATGGCTCTATTAGCTTTATTTGGGAGAGGCCACTAACTTTAGGCATATTTGCGCTTGCCATGTTAGTGTTGTTGATCCCATTAAAAGAGTACTTCCAGCAACGAAAAGTTGCGCAGTAACCCAGCAGTGAGGAAATACGTGTGTCGCAATCACAAAAATTAGCACGCAGACCAAAACGCTTAGAAACGCGACTGATCACTTGGGTTGTGGGCTTGTGTGTGATCCAAGCATGCTTATTTACCGCGCTGGTGTATCAGGTTATTACGCAAAGCTTACACCAGGAAGTGGGAGAAAAAGCCTTAGCTTTGGCTAAGGCGGTGGCGGTTCGTGAAGATGTTATGACGGCACTCATAGCAGATAGGGATAGCTCACAGAGCCAACGCCTCAATACTAATGTTGAGCTGCTGCGCCAGGCAACTGGCGCAGATTTTATCGTCATTGGTGACACCGAAACGCGACGTATCGCCCACCCAGATGAGCAAAAAATTGGTCGCACTATGGTCGGAAGGGATAGTCAAGCCGCACTGTCAGGAGAGAGTTATATCTCGACGGCACAGGGCAGTTTAGGTGAGTCTATTCGGGGAAAAGTGCCTGTGTATTCTCCCGCTGGTGAGGTGATTGGTTTAGTCTCGGTAGGCTTTTTAGTGCAATCCGTCGAGTCGTTGGTGTTGCAGCGCAGCATTGCCGTTTTTGTTGGAGCTGCAGCGGTGTTACTGCTCAGTGTCATTGCCGCAATTTGGATTGGTCGACGTGTCCGCCAAGCCATTTTTGGCCTGCAACCAGATGAAATCGGGCGCTTATTTGCAGAGCAAGAGGCCATACTGAATACCGTACGGACGGGGATTATTGCGCTTGACCCTGATGGCAGCGTGCGTCGTTTGAATCAACGTGCGTGCGAAATTCTCGAAAAGCCTCGCGGCTTGAGTAAGCAAGGTTTGCACCTGAGCGATCTGTTGCCAGAGCATAGCGACTTCTTGTTGCATAATCCCAATCGCCCTTTGGTTGGTTTCGAGCTATTTGTTGCTGACAAGCGTTTGGTGTTATCGCGGTTTGCGCTGCAAGTGCAAGGTCAACACGAAGGTATTTTACTGAGTATGCGACCCTCCGATGAACTAGAGTATGTGTCAAAGCAGCTCACTAAAGTACAGGCTTTTGCAGAGCTATTGAGAGTGCAAACGCATGACTATTCAAACAAGTTAAATACCATTGGTACGCTTATCCAAATGGCGCAATATGACAAAGCGATTGAGCTGATAGGTCAAGAAAGCCAAGGCTCACAAGCGCAAATTGAAAACCTCCTCACCTATATACAAGAGCCTGTGATCGCGGGCCTATTACTCGGTAAATACCATAAAGCGCGAGAGCACAATGTGGCACTCGAGGTGAGTTCCGACAGTGCGCTGTGCGCTATCCATCAAAAAGAGATGTTGGAACGAATAGTTTCAATATTGGGTAATCTCATCGATAATGCCATCGAAGCGGCAAGAACGACGGCACAGTTGCGGCCTGCCAAAGTGGTCGTAACAGTGGATGAAACGGTTCAGGATATTATCTTTGATGTTGAAGATAGCGGCACTGGACTGATTGGTAACGTCGAAGAGGCGTTTACGCCGCAGTTTAGTACTAAGTCCGGCGACCAACATGGTGTTGGCTTATATCTCGTAAAAACAAATCTTGATTCCTGCCACGGAACCTTAGAGGTTGGGGAGTCTGAATTACTTGGTGCAAGGATCACGGTCTTTATTCCCAAGCAAGTAAAAGAGCAATAACAATGACTTATTCTGTGGTGATTATCGAAGATGAAGTAGCTGTGGCACAATTATTAGCGCAATACCTTGTGACACCGGCAACACCAAGTAGCGCAAGGCAAGGGCAATACCGGGTAGTGGCCAGTAGCGACAATGTTTCTACCGCGACGGTACTGTTGAGTGCGATACAAGCCGACTTAATTTTATTGGATATTTATCTACCCGATGGTAACGGTCTTGAGTTTTTAAAGATGCTACGCGAGCAAGGCTGTAAAAGCGAAGTGATGCTGATCACCGCAGCTAAAGAAGTGGCGACGCTAGAAAAAGCGATCCGTCTGGGAGTCTGCGATTTTTTAGTCAAACCGCTGATCTTGGAACGGCTCGACCTCGCACTCGCTCGCTTTGAGGCGCGTCAGCAGTGTTTGGATGGTGCCAATGAAGTGACGCAATCTATGGTCGACACCTTATTTGGTAGTGAACAGGCGAGCGTACAAAGTACAGCTAGACTACCTAAAGGCGTTGACCCACTTACTTTGGAAAAAATTCGTACGGCATTTCAAAGTCAACCCAAGCAGGTGTTTACAGCAACTCAAATGGGAGAATTGGTGGGGGTGAGCCGCTCAACCGCTCGGCGCTATTTAGAGTTTTTGGTTAGTATAGAAGAAGTAAAAGCCGACCAAAGCTACGGTAGCATTGGCCGACCAGAGAGAAGCTATCATTTAAATTAAGGGTGTGCCTGTAGTGACTGCCATGGGATCACCGGCGCATCATTGCTGCTAGGGCGAGTGAATTCGCTGAGATAAGGTGTGGGTCCCGTGAAGAAACCGGTGTTACGTAAGTAAAAACGGTTTTGCTCTTCACCACCTTGATAATCCAAACGCGACCCTTTTCTGGCGGTGGCGTCATAAGTGAATTTAGCTTGATTTAACTCAACCCAGTTACCTTGGGTGTCACGCAAAAACTGGCGATTATAAAATGCCTTACGCTCAAACTGTCCAGCTTCGGGTAAAAAGTTTTCCAAAAAGCTATGCGGTCTTGCAACATAGGTATTGGTTTCAGGGCGGCTAAAGGCTGCGATCAGCTTCCATTGGCCGGTTTCCGGCGCATAAAAATAGCCGCGATATTCAGTATGGCCTTCATAAGTTGTACTGGGCTCGATATTGACTAAAAAGCGATATGTCGTATCTGGCTGCCAGTTATAACGTAAATAGCTTTGTCCTCCAGAACCTTCATTGCCAAATTCACCGACGTAAACGCCGTCGCCTTTAGCGAGTAATTTGATTTTAAGATTGTCAGGAATCGTGCTCGGATCATCCGTTTGATATGGGCTCCAAACCGAAAACAGCACGCGGCGCTCGCTGGGTGAGTTTACCTGAATACCAAAGTACCCTTCGCCAAAACCATTCGCCATAAAATACGAACCTTGTGGATCATAGCCAGATGGCACCGTCACTTCGTTGTAAAACCAGTTATAGTCCTTTTTGTCAGGTACGGTATAGGAAAGGTGTACCGAAGGGCCGCGACGACCCCAGTAAAAGTCTTCTTTGACATAGTTAGGTGCGGGGGTCATGGCCTCGCCATCGAGACTAAATCCGGTAATGGCGGGGAAGGTACTGTTTCGCCCTTTGGCTAATGTGTCACCGGCTATTTGGACGGCTTGATAGCCAACTTGCGTCACGATAAAGTCACCGACTTTAATCTTAGTCGGGCTTTGTCTATCGAGGTTAAGCGTCACTTGTTTGTTGTTATGTGTTACCAGTAATGTGCTTGGTGCACTTGGTTTCTCAAGGTGTAAATAGAGGGTATAGGTGCCAACGTTATTGGCATAAAAATAGTGATTAAACCTAAGCTGCTTATCTTGCCATGGGGCAATTCCGGCTTGAGTTATATATTGCCTGCTGGCGTCAATATCGTTGTTGACCCAAGCGTTGCCGTAACTGCTGATATAAGCCTCTTGTGCTGAGACAAATAGCGAGGCGCACAGCAGTATCGGTGTCATTATTGTATTCTTCATCTTAAGTTCCTTGAATGGGGCGCGTTGCCCCATGTTGATTAGAAAGAAGTGTTAATGCCTAAACTGATACTGCGGCCGTAACGGCTCAAGTGGCTCACTTGCTCTTGGGTTTTAATGTATGACCATTGACGCTCATTGGTGAGGTTGGTCACGTTTAGGTCAATTCGTGTCTTTGCCGTAAGATTATAGCTGGCACTGAAATCAAATTGACCGTAATCCGCTGCCCATTCTGGGCCGCCCCACGCATCTGGATACTTCAGGTAATCATCTCGCCAGTTGTAAGCGATACGCGCTTGGTAGTCATCCTTCTCATAATAGATAACCGCATTGTAAGAATGCTCAGACATACCAGCGAACGGTAGCTCGTCTTTTTCGGGGTCGTCGTATTTACTATCCGTAAATGTGTAGTTGATTTGCATACCTAGGCCGTCAAATGGTGCTGGTAGTAATTCCTCAAACGACTGTTGATAAGCAATTTCGAAACCTTTGATCTCTGCTCCGGCTTCTGAACGTGGAGATACTTGGGTAAATTCCGGACCGTCAACTTCAACGCCATCTTTTATGAATTTACCCACTTTTATCGTACCGATACGTCCTTGAGCGATAACCGATTTAATGTCTTTGTAATAGGTTGCAAAGGTGAGCGCACCATAATCAGAGAAGTACCACTCTAGTCCCAAATCAAGTTGGTCTGCTCTAAGTGGTTTGATCCCAGGGTTGGCAAGATTAAGCTCAAACTTACTGAAATTAATTGAGCTATATGGGGTTAGAAAATCGATGCTAGGTCTGGTGATAACTTTAGCCGCGCTGGTTCTAAATAACAGTGAGTCTGTTATTTCTAACTTAAAGTTCATGCTAGGCAGTACATCAGTGTAGTCATCTTCTACGTAAGAATCGGAGTAATAATCGGCAATATCCCCTTCTATACGATAGATAATGTCGCCATCTTCGTCTTCTTCTACGTTATATACCAGACTTGGGTAATCAAAAATGTAGCCATCAGAGGTGATCTCGGTTTTGATTGCTCTTACGCCTAGGTTTAAGTTGTAAGGCATTTCCGACAGCTCGCCGACTAGATTGGTCTCTAAATAAAGTGCAAACGTTGACTCAGAAAGCTCGTATGAATCTTTAGGGCTCTTGGAAGCTCTAATTTTTTCATCTGCGGCTTGGGCATTAATGGATTGATAAAAAGCATAGAGTTTGTCGTAGTCGAAGCTGGCCCACGGTGCAGGGTGCATGCCCGGCTCACCATCTAGGAAGTTATCAAAGTTGGCGGGTACAAGTACATCTGCGGGTAACCTAAATAAGTTAAGACCACCGAGCTTTTCTACGCTTGAGTTATCAAAGCTGTCGTAATCTGAGTTTTTAAAATAAGCCCCACCATTACTAAACATTGACGGATCATCTGATTTACTTACGTCTCTGCCTTTAGTTTGCTTTCCGTAATGAAAACCAAACTTGATGTCTTTGACAAATTCCCATTCAGGAATAAATGTCCCTTCAAGCCTTAACTCTTCAACATCGCTTATCACTTCCGTGCCATAGTTGTAGCTGTAGTGAGCTCCAAAGGGTTGATCGGCATTAAGTGCTGGTGACATGGTCACATCTGGCAGGAGATTGTCGCCTGTTTGATCTATAGTGATAGTATCAACGAAGCCACGTGCCACGATGTAGCGGTTGTCGCCATCATTGATCCGCTCGGCACGGGACTTAGACACGTCAAATTCAAGCGTTAGATCGCTGGTAGCATACCACTTGAAGTTAAGACCGGCCTGCCAAGTGTCGGTATTGCGAGGCTCAGAGACATTTAGTAGCTCAGCCATCGCGCCGTCAACTAACTCAATGTAGTTGACGTTGCCATCTTCATTGAATTTTAACTCACCTACTGCTGGGATCCCCGGCGTCCAAGGCTCATCATAGGTGACGAAAGAGATTTGATATTTTTCACCGTCGGTTTTGTAGCTTGAGTATAAGCTATCAAAGGTGACATCAATATCATTCGTTGGACGCCATTGTAAGGCGAGGCTTGCACCAATGCGCTCACGTTTATCTTGCCAGTTCGAGTAGCGTACATATCCTGGGATCATTGAGGGGTGTACTTTCTCGCCCTCATCTAGCTCGCCATTTCGGTTACTGTCAACTGGGACTCGCACGTCAGTATTTTCTTCTGGATCGTAAAACCCTTGTCCCTCATAGGAGTCTTCGCGTTGTGTCCGCTCGGAATAAACGGCGGTAAATAGGGCGCCAAAGGTATTGTCAAAAAAGGTATCACTAATGAGGAAGGAGGCTTGAGGGTTGGTATCGCCGGTACGTTCTTCGTAAATGGCTTTGGCACTTCCGGCGAGAGTAAAGCCATCCATATCTAACGGTCGGCGGGTTTTTATATTGATGACGGAACCAATCCCCCCCTCTTGCGTTTGTGCTTGCGGTGACTTATACACTTCTAATGCTTGAACCATCTCAGGCGCAATTAAATCGAAGTTAAAGTCACGGCTAGTGTGTTCAGACGCCATTCTACGACCATTGATGGTGGTAACGTTAAAGTCCCCGCCAAGACCCCGCACCGTGACGTTTTGTCCTTCACCTGCGTTACGGGTAATGGCGATACCCGTCATTCGTTGTAGCGCTTCAGCAAGGTTTTGATCTGGGAACTTACCAATGTCTTCGGCAACGATAGCATCCATTACGCCGACGGCGTTTTTCTTGAGAAAGAGTGACTCTTTGATACTCGAACGTACGCCACGTACTTCAATTTTCTCGACTTGTTGCTTGGCTTTATCTTGCTTGTCGGATCCGCTGTTTTGTTCTGTTTCCTGTGCGTGCGCGTATTGGGACAGGGCACAGCTCACGGCCAATCCCACAGCACACAGTTTTAGAGTGTGTTTCATCTTGTTGTCCTGTTGAGTGTTGTTATTATTGCGCCCGCTTTACAGGCGCTTATTCAGGCATTGTTAGTACTTGCTATAGATAGCGTATTTAACCTCTGGTTAGTTATGTGACAATGCCTAGTGGTGCTGCAGTGCGCCATGTGCCCCTGGTGAAATCCGGGAAGTCCTTGCTATTACTTCTGTCTGCAACTGAGTCCATTGAAAGAGGGAAGACCGCTGACCAAGCAGCTGCGTCGTAAACATCCTGATCTAGCGGCTCGCCATTACGAAGGCAGTAAATAATGCGCCAGAACATTAAGAAATCCATGCCACCATGGCCGCCGTTGCGCTCTGCTTCAGCCCCCATTTTTTGCCAAAGTGGATGGTCGTATTTACCGTACCAATCATTCATGTCGTAATCCCACTCGTGAAAGCTCTTACTCCCGCCGTTTTCAAGCGCGATGCGGTTGGGGAATCCTGCAAATACGCCGTTAGTACCTTGAATTAAATTATGGCGGGAGTAAGGGCGTGGGGTAGTGGTATCGTGCTGTACCATAATCGAACGGCCTTTGATGGTTTTAATGATGCTAGTGTTCATATCTCCAGCAATATAGTTCAGTTGGTTACGCTCATGATTTGCTGGGAACTCTCGTTTGGCATAGGCTGCACGACCAAGTGCTGGTGAACTCATGGAGGAGATATAGTCGAAGCGATCACCACGGTTGATATTCATATATTGAGAAACCGGGCCTAGACCATGGGTTGGGTAGAGGTTACCGTTACGTTTGGCATGCCAATGTGTGCGCCATGAGCCTGTTTTATGCTCAATTTCTTTCATTTGCCAACGAAGTTCATGGATATAAGCTGCTTCACCGTGCAGTAACTCACCGAATAGCCCTTGGCGAACCATGTTTAATACCATCAGCTCGTCGCGACCATAGCAAACGTTTTCCAGCATCATGCAGTTCTTTTGCGTGCGCTCTGCGGTATTTACCAATTGCCACGCTTCTTCTATGGTTACTGCTGCTGGCACTTCGACCAAAGCGTGTTTGCCACTTTCCATTGTGTCTACCGCCATAGNTGCCATTTCCAAGGCGTAGAGATGATCACAATATCAATGTCATCGCGCGCCAACATGCGGCGATAGTCCATATCACTCTTGCCGTAAGTCGCAGGTTTTGGTAAACCCTTGTCGACAACAATTTTAACGGCTCTATCGACGACTGCTTGGTGCGTATCGCAGATGGCCTTGATCTCGACACCGTCAAGATGGCAAAAGTGCTTTACCGCGCCAACACCACGTTGACCTACACCAATAAAGCCCACTCGCACGACATCCAGTTTCGGTACGACTAGACCTTGAACTGAATTTCCTTGTGGCTTTGGTGTAAGCGGCGTCTTATTATTGTTACTCGCGCAGCCAACCACTGCGCTTGTTGCTGCGATAGCAGCCATTGATTGAAGAAATCGCCGGCGGGTTNAATAACCTCTTAGTTGTTCACTCTTGTTGTTAAAAACGAAATGTTATTTTTTGGTTATTATTACGGCAGTTTTATTTTGAATGCAAGAAAAATATCTTTCATATTCTTTCGTTTGTGTTTCGGTTTATTTCTAAGTTAACTTTAAATCATTATAAAACAGATGTTTGCATTTGTTTTTGTTTAAAGTTAAAAAAATAAATTGAAAGCAAGTGAAAGCTGTGTAGACTAAATTTAACCAAAACGAAAGGAGGTGTCATGCTGAACACCATCGAAAGACGCCACGAAATCGTTCAACTCGTTGGTCAAACGGAACGAGTAGAAGTATCTGAGCTGGCAGAACAATTTGGTGTATCAACCGTGACGATCAGAAATGATCTCAATGCCTTACATGATAAAGGATTGTTGGTTCGCTCTCATGGCGGTGCCGTTGCGAGTTCTAGGTTAACCAAAGAGCTCACCATAACGGAAAAGCATGATCATCATCACCAAGTGAAAGTCGAGCTTGCAAAGTTAGTGGCGGGTCTTATAGGCAATGATGAGTCTATTATTCTGGATTCAGGTACCACCACTGAAGAGGTCGCGAAGCAACTTACCGAGCATCAACAGTTAGTGGTAATGACCAATGGGCTTAACGTGGCGCAAGCGCTCGTTGCAGCTGATGACGTTGAAGTGTTGATGACCGGTGGTTCACTGCGTAAAAAGTCACTGTCGTTTTATGGCAGCCATGCAGAAGATCAGCTAAAGCAATATCACTTTGACCGTCTGGTGCTCGGTGTTGATGGGTTCTCTGTTGATGTTGGTGTAACAACACACTTTGAACCGGAAGCTGCGCTTAACCGCGAGATGTGTAAGGTTGCAAAGCAAGTCATAGTGGTGACGGACTCCAGTAAATTCGATCGTAAAGGTGTACACCGTATTATCGCCTGCGAAGAAATTGACGTTTTGGTAACGGACAGTGGTATTCCAGCTGATGTTCATCAGCAATTGGTTGCCGCCGGAATTGAGGTACATTTAATAACGTCTTAAGAGGTGATCATATGCGGCGTTTTCAAGCCCTAATCGAAGCCAATAAATCAGGGAAAAACTCAGGCATTTATGCCATTTGCTCAGCTCACCCTTGGGTGCTAGAAGCGTCGATAAGATATGCCAAGCAGGAAAATACGCTGCTATTAATTGAGGCTACGGCCAATCAGGTTAACCAATTTGGCGGTTACACCGGGATGCGTCCCGCGGATTTTATTGCCAAAGTCGAAGAGATGGCCGACGAGCTCGGTTTTGATAAGCAGTTACTGATTTTTGGCGGTGATCATTTGGGACCAGTCTGTTGGACGAGTGAAAATAGCCAAGCCGCAATGGCCAAAGCGTGCGACTTAGTCGCTGAATACGTGAAGGCCGGTTTTAAGAAAATTCACTTAGATGCCAGCATGCCCTGTGCTGACGACCCTGACGTGTTAAGCGATGATATTGTAGCTAATCGCGCTGCTTTATTATGTCAAACAGCGGAAGCAGCCGCGATTGCGACGTTTGGTCGTAGTGATATTGTTTATGTGATTGGTACTGAAGTTCCTCCTCCAGGAGGCGCTGATGAGCAGATTGACAGTCTACAACCGACCAGCCAAGTTGCTGCGCAAGAAACCCTAGCTTGCCATCGTGAACTCTTTGCAAATAAAGGGTTAGTGGATGCTTGGCAACGCGTGGTTGCAATGGTGGTGCAGCCGGGTGTTGAGTTTGATAACACCCAAGTTTTTGACTACAAACCGAATGAAGCAAGCGCACTAAAAGATTTTATTCGTACCGTTGACCGTATTGCTTTCGAAGCGCATTCAACAGATTATCAAACTGCAGGCGCTTATCGGTCGTTGGTTGCTGATCACTTTGCCATTTTGAAAGTCGGGCCTGAATTGACCTTTGCGCTGCGCGAGGGATTATTCGCGCTTCACCATATTGAAAAGCAATTACTACCCTATGTTCATAGTCAGTTTGTTGAGGTGGTGGACGAGGTCATGCTGGCAGAGCCTACGAGTTGGCAGCGTTTTTATCACGGCGAATCACAGCAACTCCGTTTCTTGCGTCAATTTAGCTTTAGCGACCGTATTCGCTATTACTGGCATCAAGACGCGGTGCAAAAGGCGTTAGCAACTATGCTCGAAAACCTAGCGCAGCAGACTTTATCATTGCCGCTTATCAGCCAATATTTTCCGGAGCTATATCAACAAGTACGCCGTGGTGAAATAGAAAGGGACGCCAAAGCGTTAGTTATTGCCAAAATTCAACGTGTTGTGGCTCGCTATTCAAATGCGTGTTTTGCCATGGAGAAAGCGTCATGAACACTTTGCTAGGACACGAAATTGCGCAATTAAAAACACGAAATGCCTATTGGACAGCAAAAGAGATCACCCAGCAGCCACAGATGTGGCAAGAGACCGCCCAATTAGTCGCGAGCATAAAGCCTAGGCTTTTGGTGGAGTTAGCTCCTTTTCTAGATGACCCTGATACTCAGGTTATTTTGACAGGAGCGGGTACATCCGCTTATATCGGTGACGCCATCGCCACTCATCTTAATGCACACATGCGCCAAAGTGTGCGGGCAGTGAGCACAACTGATTTAGTTGCCGCACCAAGGCAATACCTAGCGACTAATAAACCTTGTTTATTAGTATCCTTTGCTCGCTCTGGTAATAGTCCAGAAAGTGTTGCGGCCGTAGAGCTGGTAACACAGCTGGTTAGTAACAGCCAGCACCTTTTTATCACCTGCAACCGTGATGGAAAGTTGCATCAAGCAGCGCAGCAGGCAAGCAATGCAACAAGTATATTGCTACCGGAACCTACGCTTGACCAAAGTTTTGCAATGACGAGTAGCTATTCGTCAATGATGGTTGCAGCGCTACAACTTTTCGCTGCGGATGACGGCTCCGTGGATAAGTTGATCAATGCAGCGCAAAGCATGTTAGCTGCCGTAGAGCAGCAAAATATTCGTGCATTTGCACAACAACCATTTGAGCGTTTGGTGTATCTAGGCTCTGGCTGTTTGTTGGGATTTGCAAAGGAAGCTGCGCTAAAAATGCTTGAGTTATCGGCAGGCCAAGTAATGAGCGTGAGCGAGTCACCGCTTGGGTTTCGTCATGGTCCAAAATCACTTATCAATAGCAAAACTGCCGTGGTATGTTTTATCTCAAGCGATGGTTATACCAATTTATACGATCAGGACTTAGTTGCTGAGCTGCAGCGTGATGGAGCAGCCATGACGGTACATTCACTTTGCCCTAAAGTGCCACCACTAGAAGACGTGTGGCAAGGATTACTGTATATGTTGTTTGCACAGCAGTTAAGTTTCTATAAAGCGCTGAATCTCGGTATTTCACCGGACAATCCTTGCCCGTCGGGGGAAGTGAATAGAGTCGTGCAGGGCGTAGTCATTCATCCATTTGGGAGTGAAGTATGATTTATGGAGTGGATGTTGGCGGGAGCAAAATTGAAATTGCGGTGTTTGATGAAAAGCTACAACGCTTAGAGTCTTGGCGTGTGGCGACACCAAAGCACAGTTATGAGGCGTTTTTGGCGCAAATCGTCACTTTGGTGCAGCAAGCCGATGACAAATATGGTTGTAAAGGACAGGTTGGTATTGGTATGCCGGGGATAGTAAATGCGCAGCAGCGCGTGCTATCAGCAAATGTCCCTTGCGCCAATGGTAAAGAAGTTAAGGCTGATCTCGTTGCAAAACTGGAACGGCCCATCGCGGTTGAAAATGACTGCCGTTGCTTTGCGTTATCAGAGGCCAGTCTTGGAGCCGGTAAGCAATATCAAAAGGTCTTTGGGGCAATAATAGGCACCGGTGCTGGAGGCGGGTTTTGCATTGATGGTGCGTTGTATAAAAGTGCCCAAGGGATCGCCGGTGAATATGGCCACCATCCGCTTTCTGCGGTGTTACAGCAAAAATATCACCTGCCTATTTTAGCGTGTGGCTGTGGGGTGNTGCAAGGGTGTTTAGAGCGCTATGTCGCAGGTCCAGGGCTTGCCGGTTTGTATCAACATTTCACTACGCGGAAGCGTTCCTCAGAACAAGTTATCACAGCGATGCGGGCTGGAGAAAGTGAAGCAATCCATGCGTTTAATTGCTATATGGATCTGTTGGGCTCGGCGTTTGCAAATTTAATCAAAGCATATGACCCTGAAGTTATCGTGCTTGGCGGTGGCATGTCGCTTATCGATGAACTTGTAGAGGCGCTCCCAAAAGCCATCGAACCTCATGTATTTTCAGCGGTGTCAGTACCAGATATTGTTAGAGCCAAGCATGGTGATGCAAGTGGTGCATTGGGCGCGGCCCTATTAGGGAGCAAAGTGCATGCTTGAACAGCTTCGTTATATTCGGCCCCGTCGTATCTATACCCCTACCAGCGTCTTTGAAGCGCACGTTGTGGTAATAAAAGGTGAGCGTTTTCACGCGATTATTCCAGCGGCGGAAGCGCCTGATAATACCGAATGTTATTCTAATTTAGATATGTGGCCTGGGTTAATTGATTTGCATATTCATGGCCGCGAGGGCTGTGATGTTATTGATGGCAAACTCTCCAGTATAGAAACTATTAGCACGTCGTTGCTCAAACATGGCGTCACTGGCTTTTTGGCTACCACGGTGACGACTACGTGGCCACAAACTATTGCAGCGATGAAGGTTATTGGAGCTGCCTATAAGCAAAAGATGCCGGGTGCTCAGGTGCTAGGCGGGTATAGTGAGGGCTTGTTTTTTAGCGAGAAACACAAAGGTGCCCATAACGAAGCTTTCTTTAAGCCGCTAGATGAAGCCTTAATTGATGAAATGATTAGCGCGGCTGATGGTGCGCTTAAAGCAGTGGCGCTTGCGCCAGAAAAGGCTAATGGCGTAAAGATGACACAGTACCTAAGTAAACATGGGGTGCGGGTGATGTTAGGTCATTGTGATGCGGATTTTGCGCAAACCAATGTCGCTTTGGCACATGGTGCCTGCGGCGGGGTCCACGTGTTTAACGGCATGCGCGGCATTCATCACCGTGAACCGGGCTGTGCTGGTGCGTTGTTACTTGATAGCCAAGCCTTGGTGGAAGTGATTGCCGACGGTATTCATTTGCACCCTGCGATTTTACAGTTGATCTACCGCCTAAAAGGTCAGCATAAGGTGGCCTTGATCAGTGATTGTATTAATGCTGGTGGCCTTAAAGATGGTGAATATCAATTGGGTGAAATGCCAGTTGTGGTCAAGGATGGCGTGGCGAAAACTCACAGCGGCAGTTTGGCCGGCAGTACACTAACACTTGAAAAAGCAGTGAAGAATTTAGCAGAATTGGCCAATATTCCGCTTCTAGAAGCCATCAATATGGCAAGTTTAGTACCCGCAACTTATTTAAATATGGACAATGAACTTGGTAGCATTGAAGTGGGTAAAATAGCGCATTTTTCTTTGCTAGATGATGCCTTCCAAGTCCAGCATGCCAACTTGTTCGGAAAGCAGATATTTTAAACAAAAACCCAAGCTCACCGCCCTGAAATTGACAAAATACAACGGAATTTTCTTAAATACAGCGGCCTAGCAGTAAGCGATACGGTAAAAATAGGTCACAAAGTTTCGCATTAGAAACTTTTTCGCGAATTGATTGCATTTTAGACGACTTCAAGGATGATGTTCGCTACAAGAGGTGATATACTCCCGCCGAATAATTTTTCTACTTTAAATAGAGTAAAACAATGGCAGATTTATCGAAATACAGAAACATTGGTATTTTCGCGCACGTTGATGCGGGTAAAACTACCACCACTGAGCGTATTCTAAAGCTTACTGGTAAAATCCACAAAACTGGTGAAGTACACGACGGTGAGTCAACAACTGACTTCATGGAGCAGGAAGCTGAGCGTGGTATTACAATCCAATCAGCGGCGGTAACTTGTGAGTGGAAAGGCCACCGTTTAAACGTTATCGATACTCCTGGACACGTTGACTTCACAGTAGAAGTATACCGTTCACTAAAAGTACTTGATGGTGGTATCGGTGTATTCTGTGGTTCTGGTGGTGTTGAACCACAATCAGAAACTAACTGGCGTTATGCGAACGAATCAGAAGTTGCTCGTTGTATCTTCGTAAACAAACTAGACCGTATGGGTGCAGACTTCTACCGCGTAGTTGATCAAGTTGAGAAAGTACTTGGTGCTAACCCACTAGTGATGACGCTTCCAATTGGTATCGAAGACCAATTCTGTGGTGTTGTAGACGTACTTGAGAAGAAAGCATACGTTTGGGATGACACAGGTCTTCCTGAAAACTACGAAGTACAAGACGTTCCTGCAGACATGGTAGACAAAGTTGAAGAATACCATGAAATGCTAGTTGAGTCTGCTGTTGAGCAAGACGACGACCTAATGGAAGCATATATGGAAGGTGAAGTACCTTCTATCGAACAAATCAAAGCGTGTATCCGTAAAGGTACTCGTGATCTTGCGTTCTTCCCAACTTTCTGTGGTTCAGCGTTCAAAAACAAAGGTATGCAACTTGTACTAGACGCTGTTGTAGATTACCTACCTTCTCCTACAGAAGTTGAGCCTCAGCCACTAACAGATCCTGAAACAGGTGAGCCTACTGGTGAAGTAGCAACTGTTGACGCTGATGCGCCACTTAAAGCGCTTGCGTTCAAAATCATGGACGACCGTTTCGGTGCGCTTACGTTCATCCGTATCTACGCTGGTCGCATGAAGAAAGGTGACACTATCCTTAACTCTGCAACTGGTAAAACAGAGCGTATCGGCCGTATGGTTGAGATGCAAGCGGACGAGCGTACTGAACTTACTGAAGCACAAGCGGGTGACATCATCGCTGTTGTTGGTATGAAGAACGTTCAAACAGGTCACACGCTATGTGATCCTAAGCACGAGTGTACACTTGAAGCGATGATCTTCCCTGATCCAGTAATCTCAATCGCTGTTGCACCTAAAGATAAAGGTGGTAACGAGAAGATGGGTATCGCGATTGGTAAGATGGTTGCAGAAGATCCTTCATTCCAAGTTGAGACTGATGAAGATTCAGGTGAAACTATCCTTAAAGGTATGGGTGAGCTTCACCTAGACATTAAGGTAGATATCCTTAAGCGTACATACGGTGTAGACCTAATCGTTGGTCAGCCTCAGGTTGCTTACCGTGAAACTATCACACAAGAAGTTGAAGATAGCTACACGCATAAGAAACAGTCTGGTGGTTCTGGTCAGTTCGGTAAGATTGACTACCGTATCAAGCCTGGTGAAGTTGGTTCTGGCTTTACGTTCAAGTCTACAGTTGTTGGTGGTAACGTTCCTAAGGAATTCTGGCCAGCAGTTGAGAAAGGCTTCAAGTCAATGATGGACGAAGGTGTACTAGCGGGCTTCCCAGTACTAGACGTTGAAGTTGAGCTATTCGACGGTGGTTTCCACGCAGTTGACTCGTCAGCAATCGCGTTCGAAATCGCTGCTAAAGGCGCATTCCGTCAGTCTATCCCTAAAGCGGGTGCACAACTTCTTGAGCCAATCATGAAAGTTGACGTGTTCACGCCAGAAGACAACGTAGGTGACGTAATCGGTGACCTTAACCGTCGTCGCGGTATGATCAAAGACCAAGAAGCTGGCGCAATGGGCGTTCGTATCAAGGGTGAAGTACCACTATCTGAAATGTTCGGATACATCGGTCACCTACGTACTATCACGTCTGGTCGTGGTCAGTTCTCAATGGAATTCTCACACTATGCACCATGTCCAGCAAACGTTGCTGACGCGGTAATCGCAGCTGAGAAAGAGAAAAAAGCAGCTAAGTAATTAACTACTTATTTTGCATAAAAAGGTCGCCTTTGGCGGCCTTTTTTATTTTTAAATTCAATGCGTTACTGCGTTAATGCCCTGTCTAAAAGTCGTCACGATTATTTCATGTTTTATTAATTTTAAAGTTCTTGCTTTAGGAACATTGGCACTTTATCATTAGCTTTTCTTCAATAAATTGGGTCACGTTATTGCGTCGAGGGCTCAAATTTGATTGTGGTTGGGTAAATAAAGGAGATACTCAATGAGAACCCTAGAGTTGGAAATAAACTGGCTTTTCTATGTTTTTACACTTGCGTTGATTTTGCTTAGCAACATAGTGCTTTCGATCCTAGACATTCCCCCTCTATTATTGCAATTAGTTACATTGATACCTTTGCTATTGATCCTAGCTACATTGGGATTATCACTAACCGGCAAACGTTTTTTACATATAGACAAAGCTGGGGTGAGTTATAACTTTTTTGATAAAACGCGCTATCTCCATGCAGAGCACATTCAAGCAATTAGGTTACGCTCTTGGAGTATTTTAAGTGTTCCTGAAGTACAGCTCGATGATGGCCGCGTCATTCGTTTCTTTAGTTGGAAGATGAATGCTGATGAGCTTGTAAAAGCAGAAAGCTTGATAAGATAAGTTGCAAGCAATGCAGGTGAAAATCTCACCTGCTCAAAATGATGACGCTTACTTCTCGTTTAGCCAAATAGCAGCTTGCTTTGCAAAGTAGGTCAAAATACCATCCGCGCCAGCACGCTTAAATGCGAGTAAAGACTCCAGTACCACAGGCTTCTCGGCCAACCAGCCATTATCAATCGCAGCTTTATGCATGGCATATTCACCACTGACTTGGTAAGCAAATGTTGGTACCCCAAACTCATCTTTAACACGTCTGACGACATCTAGATATGGCATACCCGGTTTTACCATCACCATATCTGCACCTTCTTGTAAGTCCAAGGCGACTTCACGTAGTGCTTCGTCAGAATTAGCAGGATCCATCTGGTAGGTTTTCTTGTCAGCTCCCTTAAGGTTGCCCGCAGAACCAATCGCGTCGCGGAAAGGGCCATAATAACTCGATGCATACTTGGCAGAGTAAGCCATTATACGAGTATGGATGAAACCGCATTCTTCAAGTGCTTCACGTACAGCGCCAATTCGGCCATCCATCATATCGGAAGGGGCGACAATATCAGCCCCCGCCTCTGCATGTGAAAGGGCTTGTTTGACTAGTACTTCCACGGTTTCTTCATTCATGACATAACCATCTTCATCTAAGATACCGTCTTGACCGTGGACTGTGAATGGGTCTAATGCAACATCGGTGATCACACCAAGCTCAGGACATGCCGCTTTAATAGCACGTACCGCTCTTTGTGCAATCCCTTCAGGGTTATATGCTTCCTCAGCTAGTAGTGATTTTTGCTCTGCCGGTGTTACTGGGAATAAGGCGATGGCAGGAATCCCTAGCTCTACTAGTTGCTTGGCTTCCTCAACTAATAGATCAATAGATAAACGCTCAATACCTGGCATTGATGGGATAGCTTCACGCTTAGATTCACCATCTAATACAAATACTGGATAGATTAAGTCATTAACCGTTAGCGTACTTTCGCTCATTAGACGTCTTGAAAAGTCATCGCGACGCATTCTGCGCATGCGAGTTAGGGGGAAAAGATCGAGTCCTGATTGAGCCACGTTAGTTCTCCTGATTGGGTTTGAAAGTAACAACACGATTACGACCTTGCTGTTTTGCTTGATACAAGGCTTTGTCCGCATTGTCAGTGTAAAGCTGTGGGTTATGTGGATCGCTAACCACTGCACTATAAACGCCTGCGCTGGTGGTCAACTTAAGCGTATCTTCACCAAATTTGATATTGAGATCTGCTGTAGCTACTCTCAGGCGTTCAGCTACTCCGACAGCACCTTCTTCTGGAGTGTTTGGAAGTAGCAGAATAAACTCTTCACCACCATAGCGGAACACTTCATCGTGTGGTCGCCGCAAATGTGATTTTATTAAGTTGGCAAATTCACAAATTGCTTGATCACCAGCCAAGTGGCCATATTTATCGTTAATTTTTTTGAAGTGATCGATATCAAAGATAACAAGGCTCAATACTGTCTGCTCTCGTCTTGAACGACGTGCTTCCATCTGTAAGCGTTTGTCGAAATAGCGCCGGTTCTTCACTTTTGTGAGTGGATCTTCCATGTTCATGCGCTCTAGCTCTTGATTTTTATCTTCAAGTTCCCTTAATGTGACTTGAAGCTCAAAAGTGCGTTCCTCAATGCTGGACTCTAAGTCGTACTGGGCCTGTTCTTGTAGTTTAAGCTTTTCTTTTAATAGGGCATCTTCAGCTTGAGTATGAGCTAGCCGTTGCTGTTGCTTGGCCAACTTTTCATCTCTTTGAAATATATATAAACGTATGAGCAGGTAACTCAGCAACGTGGCTTCAACGGCAAAAATACCAAAGTAACCCAAATGGTTCAAAAAGCTGCCGGACTGAACCCCCAACTCGACCGTAAATGGGTAGCTAATTACGATAAAGTGACAGAGCGCAATGGCGATTAAGATATTTCGACTCTTGTGGTTAACACGAGCGAGCGTATAGATAATCAATACAGAGACAATAAAGCTGATGCTAAGCGCTAGCAGGAGAGACTGAGAAACAGGTAAAAAAGCAACGAGCAGAAATAAGCACAATATCGCTAGAATAGCCTTTCTTTTCGTCAGCTGAGGGTGTGCAAGCAATGGCTTCCCTGAGCAATAACTCAAAGCGGGCAACAGCAGTGCACTGAGTAATAACGTCATCATGCCTTGACCATACTGTTGAAACCACTGCCAGGAAGAGTAAAAGTAGCGATAACCAAAGCCATAGATATGTGCATTGAAAAGCCATACTGTAGCGATAAACAAAGTGGCACATAAAAAGTAACCTTTTTTTGTAACACAATAGAGCGTGGCATTGGTTAAGGCGAGTGCTAGTACAAAGCCTGCTAAAATTCCAAAAATAAGATTAAATTTACCCTTAAATTGGAGGTATTCGTTCGGTTCCCAAATTGCAAGAGGAGCCGTGATAACCCCCTCATCACTGATCTGTAAGTATAAATGGCTTTGCGTTTGTGGCTGCAGCTCAAGCGGAACAACTAGAGATTCATACTTTAGTGGCCGCTTAATCAGTGGCAAGGCATCGCCCATATCTAAGCTGAATATTGGATGGTTCGGTCTGACATGATAGGCAGTTACTGCATCGATAAGATTATTGTTTATACTTACCAATACTGGTGTGAGTGAGTTTTTAGTATTGTGCAGTACTATTTTTAACCATAAGTACTTTGCTACAGGTCGAAGGCCTGTGGGGACTTGGGTGCTGCTATGCCACTCGACAGGAGCCGCAAGCAGTTCGTTTAGTGATGCATATTTACTCAGTGTGTAGCTTAGCTTTACTTGGTGTTCTACCTTAAATGACTGCGAAATAGTGACGGCAGAAAATACAGCAGAGCTGTATATTAATATAAGTAAAGATAACACAATGCGCATTACAGGCTTTACCTCACAAACAGCTGTTTAAAATTAGCCGAAGTCGTGTTTATTACTTCCGTGACAGGACATTGTTTTAGGTGTGCAATTTGTTCAGCTACATAAGGTAAATACATTGGCTCATTGCGGCGAGACTTAGGTTTTGGGCTAATTGTTCTAGGTAGTAGGTAGGGGGCGTCTGTTTCTAAAAGTAAACGGTCGAGGGGGATGTATTGGATAAGATCTTGTAGTGCTTGGCCTCTACGTTCATCGCAAACCCAACCTGTAATGCCTATCATTAATCCGTAATCTAAGTAATGTCGCAGTGCGGTACGGTCGCCAGTAAAACAGTGTAGCACTCCTTGAACTGTAACTTCTTGCAGCAGCGAAAATAGCACGTCGTGCGCATCTCTTTCATGTAGATACACTGGATAGTTAATAGCTTCTGCTAGCTGCAGTTGCGTCAAGCACACGTTTTGTTGTATTGGCCTTGGTGAAAAGTCGCGATTAAAGTCCAAGCCACATTCACCAACAGCAATAGCCTTGTTGCTACTTTTTAAAAGAGTGAGGAGGTCATCGTAGAGCGTGTCAGGTGCATCTTTGGCATCGTGTGGGTGGACACCTGCTGTACAATAAAGTTGGTATTGCTCAGCGAGTGAAATACTTTGCTCGCTGCTTGTTAAATCGCAGCCAATTGCTAGCATAGATTCTATGCCTGCTTCTTTGGCTCTAGTAATTACCTCGGCCAAGTCGGATGAAAATTGCGAGCTGGTGAGGTTTACACCAGCATCGATCATCTTGTCCATTAGTTAACTCGTTTAACTCGCGTTGTGCGGTTTGAACCCGCTTTTTTCATCAAAAATGAGCCGAAAGAAGCACGCTCAATAATTAATGTGTCGCCCTCGTTAGCAAAAAAGGTCTCTGATGAAACTTGTCGCCATACTTGGCCATTGTCTAGAGTGAAGACCATTTTATTACGGCCTTGGGTAGAGGTTTTAACGAGTTTAGCCGTAATCTCTTCGATTTCTTCGCTTGCTGCTTTAACTTTATACTCTAAGCCAAAACCACCTTCTTTTGACTCTATTTTTTCTGCGCTTCGCGCTTCACTTACCTTATTTTTACTTGTGATTGCTTTGCCAGACTGCGCTTCAGTGATTGGTTTATTTGCAATCACATTGTCATAGCACATGAGCCGCTTAAAATCATTCTCAATCAGGGTACAAGCTTGTAGAGCCTGTGTATTGATCGGCTTTGCAGCACAAAGAGAGGTAAAGCCAACTGCAAACAGTATCATGGTTTTTTTCATTCTTCTGACTCCTGTTGTTGTGGTTTAGTGCTATAAAATCTGGCTAGAATGAGCCCCAACTCAAACAAGAGTAGCATAGGTAGTGCCAATAAAGTTTGAGATAGAACATCAGGGGGGGTTAAAAACATTGCGATGACAAAAGCACCAACGACAACATAAGGCCGTTTCTCTTTTAAACTCGCAGGGGTTGTCATACCACTCCAACATATAAGCATAATGGCAACGGGAATTTCAAAGGCGATGCCAAAAGCAAAAAATAGCTTCAGGATAAAGCCAAGATAACTGCTAATATCTGGTGATAATGTCATCATCTCCGGTCCCACACTGGTAAAAAAACCGAGAATGATAGGCATGACAACAAAGTAACAAAAGGCAATCCCGCTATAAAATAGTAGTACACTGGAAAGTAATATCGGTATAAGCATCCGCTTTTCATGCTTATATAAGCCAGGTGCGATGAAGCCCCACACTTGATGTAAAATAAATGGTACTGCAGCGAATAACGACACGAATAATGTTAGTTTAAAGGGGGCAAAAAACGGTGCTGTAACATCTGTTGCGATCATTGTTGTATTGTTAGGCAAGCTATTTACTAGCGGCGCTGCAACAAACGCATAGATATCATTGGCGAAATACACCAAGGAAACAAAGATAACGAAAACGCTCATTAACGCTCTCATTAAGCGGTTTCTTAACTCAACAAGGTGAGCTATAAATCCACTCTGGGCTGATTCTGTCATGTAACTTGACTCGTACGAATATAATTCCAGTTAGATGTAAGTAAAAGGAGCGTCTTGGGTGTCTTATTACCCAAAGCTGGCCTTTAACTGAACTATCTAGCTGCTAGATTAATTAGTCTTTGTTTTTATTATTTTCGGTTGATTTATAAGAATGTCTGACTGATTCAGCCGCATCTTGTAACTCTTGAACGGATTGCTTAAGTTCGGGGGCCAAATCTTGCATTCCTTGTTGTTCCGCTTTCTTCAAATTATTATGTAGCTCGTGAACACGTAATTCTTCACTGACTTCAGCTTTGACTGAATTAGCGACAGACTTTACCGTTTTTGTCCATCTTGCTACGGTGCGGATTGCAACGGGAAGACGTTCGGGGCCAAGTACAATTAGGCCAACGATAAGAACGACCACTAACTCCCACATACCCATGTTGAATTACACCTTATCTTTTTCTTTCTCTGATACAGGTTGTGCTTGCTCAGTTGTTGTATTTTTTAACTTTTCTGGCTCAGAGTCGGTCGCAGCTTGCTCATCCGATACCGCCTTTTTAAAGCCTTTAACTGCACCACCCAAATCACTACCAATACCGCGTAGTTTTTTAGTTCCAAATAACAAAACAATGATGGCTAAAATAATAAGTAATTGCCAAATACTGATCCCACCGAATCCCATAGTAACTCCATTGATACTTACTGCTTATGAATAATGATTATACGCCTAGCGAGCAAAAAATCACCCTGTTTTACGCCATGCGCCAATAAATACTAGCACGGCAATAATCGCAAGTAGGCTACTTGCGACGGGCTTGTCAAAAATAAAGCTCAATCCCGATATTATTGCAAAACTGCTCGCAGCTAAGCCCAGCAATAAAGGCTTAGTCGCAGTATCTGCTTTTCGTGTGACAGTTGGAGGGGGGCGGCGCTTGAGATTTTGGTAAATCAAATCTGGCAGTTCAGGCATTTTTTCAGCCCAAAATGGTAAGTTTGCATATAGCTTTTTCGCCACCGCGAAAGGACCTACTTGCTCTTGTACCCAATGCTCTAAAAATGGTTTTGCTGTTTTCCACAGATCTAACTGCGGATAAAGCTGACGCCCTAGACCTTCTACATACAGCAGGGTTTTTTGCAATAATACTAGCTGTGGTTGCACTTCCATGTTGAAGCGCCTTGCCGTGTTAAACAAGTTCACTAGCACATGGCCAAAAGAGATTTCTGCAAGCGGCTTGTTAAAAATAGGTTCACATACAGTGCGAATGGCAAATTCAAACTCTTCTACGCAGGTATCTGCAGGAACCCAGCCAGAATCCACATGAAGCTGTGCCACCTGACGATAATCACGATTAAAAAAGGCGATAAAGTTTTCGGCCAAATACCTTTTATCTTCACGGTTTAAGGTGCCGACTATGCCGCAATCTATGCCAATGTACTTAGGGTTATGAGGGTTTTCACGAGCGACAAAAATATTGCCAGGATGCATATCTGCATGGAAAAAACTGTCACGGAAGACCTGTGTAAAAAAGACTTCTACGCCGCGCTCGGCCAGCAATTTCATATTGGTGCCTTGCGCTAGCAAGGCTTCGGTGTCTGAAACCGGAATACCGTAGATGCGTTCCATCACCAGCACGTTTTTACGTGAATAATCACTATAAACTTCAGGGATATATAGTGAATCAGAGTCTTCAAAATTACGTCTGAGTTGAATTGCGTTAGCGCCTTCTCGCATTAAGTCTAGCTCGTCGAGTAAGGTTTTTTTGTATTCCCTAACAACTTCCACTGGGCGCAGACGTTTTCCTTCGCTGAGTAAATTGACAACGATTTTAGCGAAACGCTCCATTAAAGAGAGATCGGCATGGATTTGTTTTTCGATATCGGGACGAATAACTTTGATCACGACATCTTTTAACTCATCTTTGTGTTGTAGCTTGGCAGCATGCACTTGCGCTATCGAGGCTGAAGCCAGTGGTTTTGATTCAAATTCAGCAAAGTATTCATGAATATCGTCGATTTCTAGTGCTTGCTCAATGAGCTTTTGTGCCATCGCGGGGTCAAATGGTTGAACTTGATCCTGCAAAAATGCAAGTTCTTCGGCAATATCTGGTGGTAGTAAATCTCGACGGGTCGAAAGCATCTGGCCGAACTTGATCCACACCGGCCCCAAAGTTTGTAGCGCCAGACGTAGGCGTGTGCCTACTGGTTTGTCTTTATGTTTGTTGCGCAACCAAAACAAACTCGCTCGAGCGAGTTTACCGTACCAAGGCTGCTTATGCGCAGGGACGATTTCGTCTAAACCATAGGTTAAAAATGTTTTGGTGATCTGATGCAAGCGAAGTAAAGACAACCTAATTTCCTTTGTTTTGCTGAAGTAATGCGCTGAGGCGTTGATTTAAGCTTTCGACTTGATTGTTTAGGGTTCTCACTTGTTGCTTAAACTGTTGAAATTCGAGCGGATGGGGTGCAACTTTCAACTCATCTTGAAATAACCCAGTTAGGGTTGCCTTGGCTACCTGCCCATCTTGCTTTGCGCGATGCGCTAACTTATGAAAAGCATCTACGGCAACTTGTGCGGGTGCATCACCGACATATTTGGCGAGGTGCTCCGCCCAATCAATATCAAGTGTTGCCAACGCACTACTATATAGTTGTGCTAGTGCCAAATCCCCTTCAAGATCGAGCTTATCTTGACGGATAAGCGCAGTAAGTTGGCTTGGATCTTTGAGCTCAAGCAAGGTTGGTAAATCGGCACTAATAGAACAATCGGCTTCGCCATCAAAAGGGCATAGAACGTGAATGTTAATACCTGTGTAAGTAATGGCTAAACAAGTATTTTGATCTCGAATATCAACACTGAGTACTTTGTGTTGGCCTTTACTTAGCACATGTTTTAGCTCAGGTGAGAGTTTAAGGCCTTTGTTTAAAGCCGTCTCAAGTACGGCGCCAAGTAATGAAGCTAACACAGCAACTCCTAGAATTTAAAGCCGCGATGAAGGGCGACGATGCCTCCGGTCATGTTTTGGTAGTCAGTTTGTTCAAAACCGGCTTCATCCATCATGGACTTTAGCGTTTCTTGATCTGGGTGCATGCGAATAGACTCTGCAAGGTAGCGATAAGACTCACTGTCATTTGCAACTAATTTGCCCATGGCTGGGAGTAGTGTAAATGAATACATATCATACAACTTTGCCAGCGCCTCGTTATCTGTCTTTGAAAATTCAAGTACCAGTAAACGTCCACCTGGTTTTAGCACTCTGTACATTGAGCGCAATGCTTTATCTTTATCAGTTACGTTGCGTAAACCAAAGGCAATAGTAATGACATCAAAAGTATTATCGTCAAAAGGCAGCATTTCTGCGTTCATTTGAACGTATTCAATATTGCCAACAAGTCCCGAGTCGCGTAATTTTTCGCGGCCGACTTTAAGCATTGAGTCGTTAATATCGCCTAAAACAACTTGTCCTTTATCACCAACTAATTCGCTAAATCTTGCGGTTAAATCACCTGTACCGCCAGCAAGATCAAGTACTTTGTGACCAGCGCGTACACCTGAGCAGGCAATAGTTTGACGCTTCCACAAGCGATGGATACCGAATGACATCAGATCATTCATGATGTCGTATTTTGTAGCTACAGAATGAAATACGTCTGCAACCATAGAGGCTTTTTCGTCAGTCTCGACTGTTTTGTATCCAAAGTGAGTGGTATTGTCTTGTGACTCTTTCATGTGGGTTCCATCATTACTCTGCAACTATGCTTGCTAGTGTACTTGATTGGTAGCCGTAGGTGCAATTTCTTATCCGTGTTGTGCTGTTGAAAATGCAAACAAAAAGAGGGTTTTGTGGATCAGTGACTAATATAACAGTGTTGGCCGAGAATTTGTGCCTTCTGTGCCGCATAAGCGGCGCGTTTTGCTAACACATCAAAGTCTTGCTCTGGTGCAAGTTGGGCTATCCCGAGCGCCAGAGACACATTGGGTAATGGAATTTTCCCTTTCGCGCTGACAAACTTTAATCGTTCAACACCTTTACGCACTTTTTCTGCGATAACACTCGCGGTATCAAAGTCTACATCGGCAAGGATAACCGTGAATTCTTTTTTACCTGTGCGACCAGGTAGGCCGCTTTCAACGACATAACGTTTGATATTATTGGCGATACGATTAAGCACAACCTCACCCACAACATCACCAAACCGCGTTGAAAACTCGTCAAGGTTATCAACTTGGATCGAAAGCGCACAGACGGATTTTTGCTGCGATTGCCATAGAGACACTTTTTGATGAAGATAGTGACGCTTATAAAGACCTGTTTGTGGGTCTAATAAGTGTTGTTTACGCAAGTCGAGTAGTAACTTTTGATTACGTTCATAATCTAAACGCGATTTTATTAACGCTTGTTTAAATTGTTTGTGCTGTTTTAGCAATTGCTCAGTTTGCTTGGTGAGTGTTGATAGTGCGCGCTTACTCTTTTGAATGTTGTGTTCATCTAAATTATGCACGCATTGACTGACTTGTTGGGCAAAGCGAATAACCTGCTTTTGTGAGTTTTCTGCATTGTCGTGTAATTCAGTTACTAAGGAGTCAACCCCCTCAAGTAATTCAGATTGTGTTTTTTGACCTTGATCTAAAAATTGGTAGTAGAGTTGTTCAATGAATACGCAGTCTATTTTTGTTTGCGCTTTGATGGCTTTGCTGATGGCACAGTCGAGATCTTTGTTCGCGGCGCTAATATGGGTATAAGCGACCTGATAATTTAAAGGCGTAGGCGGCAAATGATGTTGCTCTAAAAACAGGCACACCTGTGTCATTTTTTCTTGGGCAACAGCCATGGGATCATGGAACATCATTTCATTTACCACAACAATTAATTATCAAACGTTAATGAACTACCACCAATTCCTTCGGTGTAACTCTTGTCCTAATTGCACTAGACCTACATTAATCTGTCTCGTCCGAATTTAAAAGTAAAAAATTTGTCTTTGAAATAGAAAATTTACATTTTTTTGTTGAATTGCTGATTTTCTCATCAATTTTTACTAGGTTGAGTAAATTGTATTCGATCTGAGATATTCGTGATTCTATCGAATTAAGTTGCATCTGTTACGGGACTCTCCTACTTTGACTAGCAGAAAGTTCATTTCACCATAACAAAAGCTCAGAGCGACGGATAATTATTTCTTTTGGCTATTTTATCGCGAGCTGAGCAACAACAAAGTATCGAGGAAGTCAGCGTGTTATCACCAAAATTAAAGCTGTGGACTAA
Organism: Pseudoalteromonas sp. HM-SA03; assembly: GCF_002289345.1. Classification (GTDB taxonomy): domain Bacteria; phylum Pseudomonadota; class Gammaproteobacteria; order Enterobacterales; family Alteromonadaceae; genus Pseudoalteromonas. The sequence continues at coordinate 92,995 of NZ_NSDG01000076.1, forward strand.
GCGTTCAAGCGTCGCCGTTTATTTAACCGTCGCCTTATCAGGTTGTGCTATTACCGGAAGTGACAATAACGCTGAGTTTACTCAAATAGCTGGCAGCGTTATGAAATTCAGAAGTGATAACAATGCCTATGGTCGCAGTGATACAAAAGCAGAGTTTCTGCTACCAAACCTCAGTGCAGAAAAGTTGGCGACCACAAATCAGCAGCGTCTACAGTTCTTGGCTCAGCTCGACAATATCGACACTTCAGCACTAAGTGAGGAAAATCAAATCAATCTCACTATTTTGCGTGCACAAGTGCAGAATAGCGTCGATGAATATCGTTTTCATAGTCACTATATGCCGCTCACCTCAGAATATGGTTTTCATTCCGGTCTGTCTTTTATGATCTCGAGTCATGATTTTAAAAAACGTGCTGGTTACGAGCTATATTTAGCACGTTTGCAGCAAGTTCCTCGTTATTTCAACCAAAATATCGACTGGATGAAAGAAGGTATGGCGATTGGTCTGACTCAGCCGAAAGCAGTGCTTGAAGGTTATGAAAGTTCTATCGAAGCTTATATCGTTGATGATGTGACAAAATCTGAGTTTTATGGCCCGTTTACACAAAACCAAGCGGGTTTACCTGATGCCGAATTTAAAGCACTGCAACAGCGTGCCAAAAAGATTATTCAAGGTGATGTGATCGCTGCATATCAAAATTACCTTAATTTCTTTGTCAATGAGTATCGTCCTGCGGCTAGAACTGAAATTGGAATTTCTTCGACACCAAATGGTGAGGCGTTTTATGCGAATCGAGCGAAATACTACACCACCACGAATATGACGCCAAAAGAGATCCACGAGCTTGGTCTTAAAGAAGTGGCTCGGATCCGTGCAGAAATGGAAAAAATCATTAAAAAAGTAGGCTTTAAGGGATCTTTTGCCGACTTTGTGCAGTTCTTAAGAACCGATCCACAGTTTTATGCTAAAACCCCCGAAGCGTTGCTTAAAGAAGCTGCATATATAGCAAAGAAGATGGATGCCCAGCTACCTAAGCTATTCCATACATTACCAAGAAAGCCATACGGTGTTGCTCCAGTGCCTGCGAGCATTGCACCGAAGTATACAACCGGGCGATACTCTGGTGCGCGTAGCGATACCGATGCTGGCTATTATTGGGTAAATACCTACGCGCTGGATAAGCGCCCGTTATATGTATTAGAAGCATTGACTCTACATGAAGCTGTGCCTGGACACCACTTACAGATCTCCCTTAATGCTGAGCTTGACTATCTACCGGAATATCGTCGTAACGAATATATTTCAGCTTTTGGTGAAGGGTGGGGGTTATATTCTGAATTTTTGGGTATCGAAGCGGGGTTCTATCAAGACCCTTACAGTGATTTTGGTCGTTTAACGTACGAGATGTGGCGAGCGGCTCGTTTGGTTGTAGACACCGGCATGCATATGTTTGGTTGGAGCCGTGAGCGAGCGATGAACTTTATGAAAGACAACACAGCCTTGTCGTTACACAACGTGAAAACGGAAACTGACCGTTATATTTCGTGGCCGGCTCAAGCACTGTCATACAAAATTGGTGAGCTAACCATTAAGCGCCTACGTCGCAAAGCGGAAAAAGCACTGGGCGATCAGTTTGATATCCGTGAATTCCACCACCAAATCTTACGTCATGGCTCTGTACCATTATTTGTGCTTGAAGACCAAATCGACAAATATATTGAAACCACGATGAATCAAGCGCGTAACTAATCGAGATTATCCATTTAATAAAAAAGCCCAAAGTAAAGACGTTGGGCTTTTTTAGTTTATGATTCTAAGCTGAGTTTAGTTTACAAAACTAATGATTAGCTGATACACATCATCAGTCGTTCGGCATGTATTGGCATTAATGATGAGCTGTTCACCTAAGTGTAGCGCTCGCTGTTGCACCGCTAAGCGTGCATCTTCATCTTCAATCGCATCTATGTCTGCAACATGTGCGAGACCAATGGTGCGGCGGATCAATTCACACCCACAATAACCAACCGCGTCTTGTAATACCTTAGTGAGGAAGTATTCCGCGTAGCCATCTGCTTGCAATGACAGGTCGCGTGTTTGTGTTTTTGCCAGTTCAAGCCAAGTTACATAGAAGTTAGATAGGGTGGTGGCGATACTATCGAGTAAATAGACTTGCATATTTCGACGTTTTGGCAGAGCGTTAATGCGAGCATGTTGGGCACAGTAGTTGAGCAATAAATTGCCGATAAATGAGCCTAAATCGAAGCCAATGGGGCCAAAAAAGCCAAACTCTGGATCGATTAGCTTAGTGTGCTCTGCGTCGACGAAAATACTGCCCGTATGGACATCACCGTGAAGTAAGCTTTCTGGTGCATTGAGAAATTGGGCTTTGAGTTTTGCCACTTCAGCTAATAACGTCTTATTTTTTCTCAGCATTTCCACAGATGATTGCAATGCAGCTGGAAAGTTGTTTCTTTCAGCATCGCGGTATGGGTCATCAAAGAACAAATCTTCTGTGATTGAGCATAGTTCTGGGTTAGTGAACTCGGTGACTAGGGCTTTCTTTTCACTCGGTGTTAAGTAAAAGCTTGAGTGGTAAAAGCTGGTTTTTGCTAGATAATTTGCGACGTCTTTGCTGAGTCTTGCAAAGGTGTTCGCTTGGTTTAATTCACCGCGCAAAATGCGTAGATCACCAAGATCTTCCAACACAGTTACCGCAAGCGCTGTATTGTGGTGCAGCACTTTTGCTGTGGTATCTGGGCAGATCTCACCATGGCGTTGTAACACACTAGCTTCAATTCTGGCTCTGTCTAATGTCAGTGGCCAGCTCTCACCAACACATCGAGCGTAAGGCAAAGCTTGCTTGACGATGATGCTATTTTCTTGCGTATCTTGCACGCGGAAAACCAAATTCAGATTGCCATCACCAAACTCATAACAAGATAAGGTTGCATCTTTATCAAAGAAGCTTCCTAAATTAGTAATGTAATCAATAACTTTTTCTGCATCAAATGCAATGTAGCTCGACATGTTTCTGCACCTTGTGGATATTTGCTATTAGCATTCTATATTTTTAAATGTTTAGATGTCTATACTTCTTTAGATCTTGATGTAAAATATCATTAGTACACTTTGAAAGAGCGGGATGTCATGAAAACCCTAATTGCACGTAGTCTTAAATTCGAATCGGGCGTGGTACAGGTATTGGATCAATACTTACTGCCACATCAACAGGTGTGGCATGAATGCCGCGACGTTGCGACGATGAGCGAGCTAATTCTGACACTTAAGGTTCGCGGCGCTCCGCTTATTGGTTTAGCGGCAAGTTTGTTAATTGGTTATCTTGCCGAACAGGGAGAAGGTAAAGACACAATTACCCGTTCAATAGATGAACTTGAAGCCACGCGCCCTACTGCGGTGAATTTAATGCACTGCATGGCGAGATTACGTGAAGCGTTACACGTGAATGATTGGCAACAACAAGTGATCACAACCGCTGAACAATTATTTGAAGAAGACACTGCGCTATGCGACCGTATGGCAAACATAGGTGCGGAGCTTGTGAATGCGGGAGACAATATTCTTACTCACTGTAATACTGGCGCGCTGGCAACAGCAGGTGTAGGCACCGCACTTGGCGTAATTCATCATGCTGCAAAACAACATGGTGATATTCATGTTTGGGTTGATGAGACTAGGCCACTGTTACAAGGTGGTAGGCTTACCGCGTTTGAGCTAGACGCATGGCAAATCCCATACACGCTAATCTGTGACAATATGGCTGCGAGTTTAATGGCGGCGGGTAAAGTCGATAAAATCTTTGTGGGGGCAGATAGGATTGCGGCAAACGGTGATTTTGCGAATAAAGTCGGCACTTATAATCTCGCGGTGTTAGCCCATTTCCATAATATTCCTTTTTATGTGGTTGCCCCGATCACAACATTAGATAGCAGCTGTCCAAATGGCGCAGCCATTCCAATTGAACAACGCGCCAAAAGCGAAGTAACAGGTGTCAGTGGTAGTTTTGGTGATTGCCAATGGGCACCCAACAATGCTGAAGTATACAACCCAGCATTCGATGTTACACCAGCGAGTTTGATCACCGGATGGGTGTTAGATACGGGGTTGTTTACGGGTGATGAGGTTGCCCTAGGTGTATTTTCACAAAGTTAAACATTTGTAATTACTTTAACTACTCGTAAATCCAAAATCTTGTTAAAATGTACCCATTTTGTGCTTCTATATAAATGGAGAAAGTAAAACAGGATGAAGAAGTTTATTGCTTTGATGTTGCTGCCCTTAGCCGCTAAGGCATTCGCTAAACAGGAAATACCACTAGAGTCGTTTAGTAAAGGTAGTGAGTTTTCTGATGTAAAGATATCACCTAACGGAGAATATCTTAGCTTTATCACAAAAAGGGAAGGTAAAAACACATTAGGTTTTTTACAACTTGATAAATTCAAATTCATTCACGCCGTGCGATTCAATGACAATGCTCAAATTGGCCGCTATGAATGGGTGAATGATGACCGTGTAGTATTAGAAAAGGAATATATTAGAGGCTGGAAAGATCACCCTGAGTTTCATGGTGAGTTATTCGGCGTAAATGTAGATGGAAGCCGTGGTAAGTATTTGGTGGGTTACCAAGGTGAGGGACAAACGGGGTCTCGTTTGCGCAAAGCTACCCCGTTGTATGGTACATCTTATATTCTTGACCCTTTGGTCAATGACGAAAACAAGATGTTGATTGTGACCTATCCTTGGACTGGCTCAAAAGAACCTACTACACGAGTTTATGAGGTTAACGTTCATACTGGTGTCAGGCGCAAAGTGACAAATTCTCCAAGAAAAATGGGGCGCTTTTTGACTGATCACCAAGGAGGCGTTCGCGCCGTTGCGTCTGAGGATGATGATGGCAATTCATTAGTGTTCATCCGTGAAGAAGCAGACTCAGAATGGGCAGCGCTCACATTAGAAAACAACTTAGATGATTTCTGGATGCATGGATTCGATAAAACTGGAACGTCAGTTTATCTTTCAGCATCTACGGCTGGTGAGCCTATGGCCTTCTATAAATTAGGCTTAGAAAGCAAAAAACTCACTCATGTTTTTCAAGATAAAGAGGTTGATCCAACAAAAGTATGGATAGATCCGATTGATAAATCCCCTTTCGCTATTGAACTAGACCCCGGATATCCTACCTATGCATTTATTGATGAAAGTGCTGATTGGAGTCAACGCCTAAAGTCTCTGATAGCCTCAATCCCTGGAAATCAAATACGTATTGTAAGCAGCACAAGAGATGGTGGACAAGTTGTTGTATTCGCAAGCAGCGATACCAACCCTGGGGACTATTACCTTTATGATAGTAAAGCCAACAAGATGAGATATCTTGCGTCTGCAAGAGGCTGGATTAAACCAAATCAAATGTCTACAGTCGAGCCTGTTAAATTCACAAGCCGTGATGGACTCACTATTCATGGATATCTAACAACACCAATAAACGCAGAAAAGAAAAACCTTCCTCTGATTGTTATGCCTCATGGTGGACCTCATGGGCCAAGAGATTATTGGCAGTTTGACCCTGAGGTACAAATGCTAGCGAGCAGAGGAATGGCCGTATTACAAGTTAACTTCCGAGGCTCTGGTGGTTATGGAGATGCATTTGAAGTACTTGGCTACCAAAAGTGGGGCAAGGAAATTCAATATGACATCATCGATGGAACCCGTGACTTAATCTCCAAAGGTATCGTCGATAAAAAGCGGATCTGTATTATGGGGGCAAGTTTTGGCGGTTATTCTGCATTGCAAAGCGCAATATTAGAACCCGACTTATTCCAATGCGCAGTCGGTGTTGTAGGTGTATACGATTTACCACTGATGTTTGAAGAAGGTGATGTTGCTCAGCGTAGCTCAGGGGTCGCATATTTAGAACGTGTACTTGGTACCGATGAGAAACAGTTAAAGGCATTTTCTCCAAGCTATAATGTCGATAAGCTTAAGGTTCCTGTCCTTATCGTACATGGTGGTGAGGACCAAAGAGCGCCAATTGAACAAGCGGAATCTTTAATTGATGCGCTGAAAAAGGCTGATAAGTCTTATCAGTATTACTTACTTGAAGATGAAGGGCATGGTTTCTATAAACCTGAACATCGTCTGAAATACTTTAAGAAAGTGCTCGCGTTCTTAGAAAAGCCTATGCAGTTATAGTTTTTAAATACAACAATAGCCAGTAATTGATGCTGGCTATTTTACTTCATTACAAACACCTTCAATATTACAAATACCTTCAATATTACAAATACCTTCAATACTTCCTGACTCAAACAGAGCAAGTCGGCCATCAAGTTCTGTTGCCGTTAAATTTTTATCTAAAGCTCAGCAATTGACTCGTATTGTCGTGACCAAGCGTATAAAACGCTATACCAACGCTCTTATCGCTACCTAGCATTTCACTCTTTGTAGCTCGAAAAACTAAAAAAATAATTCCATTATGTTTCTAATTCATTGATTTTAATGCTAATAAAAATAAATAAATTCATGATGACTCGATAAGCGACTTAAATTTCTTTGGCTTGTAATCTTGTCGCCAACAACAGGGAACACTGAACGCTTCTAGCTTTGTTCCATACGAGATAAACGCCAAATTATAAAATAAATGTAAGGATTTTTTATGCTTTTAAACAAAGTTGCAATCGCAGTCATCATGGCCGCAACATTGAACGGTTGTAGTCAATTTCAATCTTCTGATGCATCAAAGTACGCTGGTGCAACATTAGTGGAACAAAAAAACATTGAGGGCGGTGATATTGGGATTGCTTATCAAAAGTTTGAACTCGATAACGGTTTGACAGTTATTCTTCATGAAGATCATTCAGACCCATTAGTTCATGTAGATGTAACTTACCATGTTGGATCTGCACGTGAAGAAATGGGCAAATCAGGATTTGCACATTTATTTGAGCATATGATGTTCCAAGGATCAAAGCATGTAGCTGACGAAGAGCACTTTAAAATAGTGACGGAAGCAGGTGGTAAGTTAAATGCAACAACCAGTACAGACAGAACAAATTACTTCCAAACAGTGCCAGTGAATCAATTGGAGAAGATGCTTTGGTTAGAAGCGGACCGTATGGGATTCTTTGCTCAAGGTATTACTCAAGAAAAGTTTGAGATACAACGCGCCGCGGTAAAAAATGAGCGCATGATGCGATACGACAACGTCCCTTATGGGCAAGCTTTAGAAAAGCTGCACCAAGCGCTATATGACTATGGTCACCCCTATTCATGGATGCCGATTGGCTATATGTCTGATTTAAATCGTGCGAATTCAAATGATTTGAAAGCTTTTTTTAAACGTTGGTATGGGCCTAATAATGCGACGTTGACTATTGGTGGTGCTGTAACTCCAGATGAGGTTTTACCACTTGTACAGAAGTACTTTGGCTCTATTCCAAAGGGGGAAGCGATTTCGGATGTGGCAAAGCAACCCGGTACATTAGCTGAGTCTCGTTATGTCTCGTATGAAGATAATGTATCACTGCCGATGCTTAGAAAAGTCTACCCAACGGTTTATATGGGGCATAAAGACGAAGCTGCATTAGATGCGATTGGTTATTTTGCTGGGCAAGGTGAAAGCTCAGTGTTATATCGCGAATTGGTTGATACACAAAAAGCGGTAGCGGCATTTGCATGGCATCAATGCTTTGAACTATCTTGTCAAATGGCTTTTGGTGCACTTCCTCATCCGGTGAGTGGCGAGACACTGACTAGCTTAGATAAGCGCATTGATGAGTTAGTTGCAGATTATATTCAAAATAAAATTACCCAAGAAGATGTTGATCTTTTTATCACTAAAAGAGAAGCAGAGATTGTGAGAGCGCTGCAGAGCGTGGAGGGTAAAGTTTCTATGCTGGCTAAATTTGAGACTTTCCATGAGAATCCAGGTTTCCTAACTCAACAGCTTAAAAATGTTAAGACATTGAAAGTTGGAGATATAAAACGTGTATTTGAGCAATATATTGCTAATAAAACGAATGTTGTATTGAGTGTTGTACCAAAAGGAAAGCCAGAACTTATCGCGCAGCAAGACAACTATACGCCGAAATTTTATGAGCCTAAAGGAACTGAGGAAGTACGAGACGAAGTACAGCTTCCTTCGATTACTGATAGTTTTGACCGCAGCATTAAACCGCAGGCAGGTGTTGCAAAAGCAATTACATTGCCAGACTTATGGCAAGTTAAAACTGATAATGGCATAGACGTATTAGGAGCGTTTGATACCGAAACGCCAACCACAACATTGTTACTTCAGATCCCTGCTGGTCGTTTATATGACCCTGAAAATAAAGCAGGGGTCGCACTTTTAACGGTGGAAATGTTGGGTCAAGCTACAACACAGAGTACGCCGTCAGAGCTAGCGCAGCAATTGGCAAAGTTAGGTGCTGAGATCGCATTCGAAGCGAAGTCTGAGTATATTGAGATTAAGCTATCCACATTAAGTAAGAACTTAACCGCGACACTAGATATCTTGTCAGAAAAGTTGTTACAACCAAAGTTTTCGGAGTCGGACTTCGCGCGAGTTAAAAGCATGGTTTCAGAATATAGTAAATCTGAACGCGATAGCGCAAAATTTCTGGCAGATAGCGCATTATCTCAGGTGATGTATCAAGAAGGAAACTACAGTAAACCTTGGTTGCCGTCTCAAGCAGAGCTTGCAACTATTGAACTTGCAGATGTTAAATCATTTTATGCGCAGCAGATACGTCCACAAGGTAGTAAATTATCAATTGTATCCGATGTTGCACAGTCGAAATTGATGTCGGCATTAACTAGTGCGTTATCACAGTGGCAAGGAAAAGGTGAGCTGGACATGGCGCTTCCTAAATTTGCTCCCCTCGATAGTAATATCGTGTATTTGGTACATAAAGAGAATGCACCTCAGGTCCAGATCCGTGTTGCACGTCATGCCGCTGCGGAAGATTTAGCTGCGGAGCACTTTAAAAGTCAAATCATGAACTTTGCCTTCTCCGGCAGCTTTAACAGTCGAGTGAATCAAAATCTGCGTGAAAGCAAAGGATATACATATGGTATCGGAGGACACTTCTCTGGATATGGTGATGCCGGTCAGTTTGTCCTCGCTTCAGGCATTAATGCAGCAAACGTTGCTGATGCGCTGACAGAAATCCAACAAGAGCTTAGCAAGATTAGTGAGCACGGATTAACTGATGAAGAAATTCAATTCACAAGAAATTCGATCGCGCAAAGAGATGCGCTGAAATACGAAACACCAGCGGCAAAATTAAACTTCTTTGCGATGATGCATGCCCATAATGTTGATGCCGATATTGTTGATGTCCGAGCTAAAATAATTGAAACAGTTGGCAAAAAAGAGCTTAATCAGCTGGCGAGCAAGTACTTTACTCCAGCCGAGATGACTTATGTTGTAGTTGGTGACACCAACACGCTAAGCAAGCAGCTTGAGGGTAAAGGCTTCACTGTAAAGCAACTGACTATTCAGTAGGTTAGTATAATAGAAAGGATCCCAACCGTGGCGAGCTTATGGAGCTCGCCATTTTTCGTTATAAGCCTATCGGTCGGTAAGCTTTACCTGTTTAGCGGTGATATAACTTTATCTCATTGTGATATCTCGTGAGGTAAGAAATCAGTAACTTGTCAGCATGAGCATCGAGGTAGTAAATGCTAGATTCGGCATTCACGCTAGCTTTGATATCTAAGATAGTCGTTATTTGTTGGTTTGCGTCAAGCTTATATACGTATTGTCGATTATAAAGGTAGATTGCACCATTTGCGGCGGTGATCGTTGGTCTTACTTTTACATTATCGATGCGTGTTGCAAGTTCGGCTCCATTAATCAAAGGGGTTACCTGATTAGTTTCTGTATTCAGTAATGAAATATCCCTGTTACTGGATAAGGTAACTAGATGATTGTCGTCGTACCAATCAATACTCACGATATCGTCAACCGTAATGGCTTTGCTATTTTTGTCATTCAGAAAAGTAACCTCAATAATTTTGTCATCAGTTACCTTGTGAGCCCGCAGTTGCGCAACCTTATTTCCGCCAAGCCGAGTACCACCATTCTGTTCGTTATCGGGTAGAGTTATTAGCACATCAAGAGACTTCCAATCTCTCACTTCAGTTTGTTTGTTGGCGACATGTTTGACGAGAATCTGGCGATTGTTTGGATCTGAGTCGATGATGGAGTAGCCCGAGCTTAATGCTGCTATGGGCGAATATCGATGGCGTGAGTCGATATGCATGACCCCGTAAGATTCAACATTTTTGAAAATGGAATCATTGTAGGCGAATTCATTATCTCCAAGGTAAGCCATGATCACTTCGTAAATATTTGGTTTGGCAAAGAGAGTTGATTTACCCGTATTAAGATCGATGACATAACTGTCATGGTCGTAGCCGTAGGTCGTCATGAGCAATTGGTTTTCTGACATTGGCAAAATGTACGAGGTGGGCTCGACCGCAACTTTTACGGCGGGCAGCTCCGTTAAATTTTGCATGGAATAGCGTTTGATCTCACTGGTGTTGTGATCAAACCACAGCACACTTTTTTGCTTGGCATTCCAGTTCGCAGCCCATAGCAAATGCGGGAACTCTGCCAATTTTAGGGTCTTTTGACCTGTTGAAGTGGTCACTAGTAGCTCGACTTTATCACCGATATTACGAGTAAAAATCAGCTGGTGCGATTCAGGGATAATTGCTAGTAGATGATCACCAAACCCATGATTACTTGGTGTTGTTACCCTGGTTTCTTTTTTCTTTTCAATATCATAACTATAAATTGCGCCTAGGTTTGGTACATCTAAATAGCCCCTGCGGCTATATATTAGGCGGTCTTTTCCAAAATCAAACAGTGCGCTAATTAGACCGCCAGAACAGTCAAAGAGTAACTGATCATGAGCGCCTGTTTTTAGAGATAACTGGTGGCGGCGGTATTCGCAGATAGGGTTTTCCCCCTCAGTTTCGGAGTGATGTAAGTAATAAATCCATGTACTGTCAGCCGACCAACCTAAAATGCTACTACCGCTCGGCAAGCTGAGTGCTCTTTCATGTTGGGTGGTAAGATCCATTAGTCTTACCTCTCCTAAAGCCCCAACTTCATTGGTGTCGGCTTTAAAATTATAGGCTAGGTAGCGTTGATCCGGTGAGTTATACAGTTTGCCATGATGGCCTCGATACCAAGAGAGTATTTGGTTATGAAAAACCTCAGCGGATGGTTGTGGTTGAGTCGTATTTTCCGCCTGAAAAGTTTGTTTTGTTGCAAAATATAGTGCGCTGATCAAAGTGATGAGTACAATTAAGGTGCCACAGAATATTCGCACTCGGTAAGACTTGCTCGCTTCACTGGTTATTGCGGTGTCAGATATTTCACCAGGTAACTCAATCGGTTCAGGGGCTGGTATCGCAAAGCTGTAGCCTTTGCGATAATGGGTTTTTATCGTTGGCTGAGGTTGCAGGTCACAAGCTAACTGTTTCCTTAGCTCGAAAATGACTCGGTTAATTGTATTGTCGTCGACAAAATTTAGTTGCCAAACATGCTCAGCAAGTTCCTGCCGCGTTATGATCCGCTCTTGGTTATTAATAAGGTACATCAGTGTTTTAAACAGTAGAGGCTCAAGTTCTTTGCGCTCGTGTTTGTTGTTGATGGTTTGTGTTGCCGTATTAAGTTGCCAACATCCTATATCAATATACTTTGAGTGTGTTGCTTCAAGAACCATGAAAATACCAAATTAGTAATCAGAAAGGCGGATATACAAATTTCGATATTATCAAAGATTTCAAAATAATATTCAGCTGTTATTACTTATATCCTTAGAAATTAACAGTTTTCTGTTATTACATGGTCACAAAATCTTCATTTTATTTTTGGGGACAAGCTGTACTACTATGGGGATTTTGAAGTAAGGAAAGCCGCTAATGAAGGGATGGTTCATTATTGGTGTGGTTGTACTGGCCTTATGCAGTTGCCACTCTATTCAGCCGCAAAAAACCTATATCCATATAGTTGCAAGTTGCCCCCCTCAGGTGTTTGAACAATTGTTTATCGATGCGACAGATAGCTTAGTTATATCGCCCTCTGAGGCCGAAATTCCAGAGGGCATGCACACAAATACTTTGCTTTTTTCACCGCTAACAATGTCGTGGGATGTGGTGGATAAACTTTTGATTGAGTTGGATAACGCTGGATTTAAGTTTCAAGCAGATTTTTTCGGTAAATATAATCACGCTTATCGTGATAACCATATCGGTGTGTATTTTGTTGAAGGTTGCGAGCCTAACATGAGTAAGCAAGTACTCACAGCGCTTCGTTAGCACTGTGAGTATTTAGACTTGTATTAATCAAGTAATGGAAACTGCTTTGCAATTTCAGAGTCCGTGCTTTTTGCAACCCAACCCTCTTGATTATTGAATAGGCGAATGGCGGTAAATTCTGGATCGCTACCCATATCGAACCAATGAGGCGTATTTTCTGGTACTGAGATTAGGTCACCTTGCTGACATAAAACTTGGTAAACCTTATCGTTTAAGTGTAAGCAGAATAGCCCTTGTCCTTTAACAAAAAAACGTACTTCATCTTCGCTATGAGTATGTTCAAAAAGAAATTTTTGTCGCAACTCCGAGGCACTAGGGTTGCCCTTTGCGAGTGAAATCACGTCGACAGTTTGATAACCACCTTGCGTCTTTATTCTTTCAATATCGCTCTGGTAGGCATTAATAATGTCATCTTGTGACATTTCAGCTGTGATATCGGTGTTAGCCTGCCATTGTTCAAAGCGTACGCCTTGCTCAGCGAGCAAAGATGCGATGATATTTGCGTCTTGCTCTTGTTGTAAAGCTTGGCTTGGATTCTGTACCTGATATATAGTCAGTTGACTCATGAAAATACCCCTTCATCAAAATGGTCAAAGCTTGATATCACTGGATGTTCAGGTGAGGTTGCTTGTGCATCTCTAAACAGCTGTAATGTGTGCATGCCGGCGGCTTTTGCTGCGTCTAGCTCGGCAACGATATCGCTTAAAAAGAGGATTTGCTCCGCTTCGTAAGGTAGGGCTGCAATAATATTCTGATACGCCGAAATTTCCTGCTTGGCACCCACTTTAGTATCAAAGTAGTCACTAAATAGCGGGCGAATATCACCATAGTCTGAGTGCGCAAACAGTAGCTGCTGCGCTTTCACTGAGCCCGACGAATACACGTAGAGGTCGCGGCCGCTCGCTTTTTGTTGTGTTAAAAACTGGTAGGCATCTTCATACAAATGTCCGGTAAAATCGCCATTTGTGTAGCCAAACTGCCAAACGAGACCCTGCAGCTGTTTTAATGGCGTGATTTTTTTATCCGCGGCGATCCACTCAAGTAGCGAGGCAATCACGGTATCAATGTCTGCATCAGCATTATCCAATTCTGCTCTGACGGCACTAATTTGCCCGGCAACGGCGGCGTCATGCTGATGGTCGCGAATAAACTGCGGTAAATGCGCAGCGGCATACGGGAATAGTATCTCTTTAACAAATGAGATACGGGTAATTGTCCCTTCAATATCTGTTAAAATGGCTTTGATCATTGGTGCCCCTCCAATTTGATGCGTTCTAATTCGCAGGCAAATAAAAACTCTAAGCCCTCAATATGACGACGAGTTTCTTGCACTGTACGGCCCACTGCGTATAACCCGTGACCTCGGATCAATACACCATGTATAACCGGTGTAATTTGATGAGATTGCGCCACGTGCTGTGCTAGTCGTTCTATATCCTGATCGTTATCAAAAATGGCAATGGATAAGGTTTCTTCATGCGATTGAATGCCAGACAGTGACTTTTGCATTTCATAACCACTGATCTGAAATTGACCGCCTTGAATAAATCGCGATAACACAGTCGCAGCAACGGAATGCGTGTGTAATATACACTGTGCACCCACGCATAATTCATATAGTTTTAGGTGCAATGCGGTTTCGGCTGAAGGCTTGCCACTACCAGCAATGATGGTGCCGGTGGCGTCTAATTCCAGAAATTGCTCTGGTGTTAATTTACCTTTATCAAAGCCGCTGGCCGTGACAACAAAGCCAGAGTCTGTTTTGATAGAGAAATTACCACCAGTCGCGGGAACCCAGCCTTGCTGAGCAACCCAAGCTCCTGCGTCGATAAGCGCGAGTTTTGCGGCTTGTGTGTGCATAGTTAACACCTATAAATTAAATGCGTTTGGACGGCTATACATCTATTTTGAGCAATGATAGCATCCACTCACGATTAGCACCATAAGAAAGAGAGTGTTGCAGTGAAAAGTAAGTTACCTCAGGTTGGAATTAGTATATTTAGCCAAATGACGGCATTAGCGAACGAGCATGGTGCGATCAACTTATCGCAAGGCTTTCCGGAGTTTGATGCGCCTGATTATCTCAAATCACAACTGAGCCACTATGTTGGCGAAGGTCAAAACCAGTATTCGCCTTCTGCCGGCGTACCGAGCTTGCAAGCACAAGTTGCGGCATTAATTGAACGTCGTTATCAGGTGAGTGTTTCAGGACAAGAACAGATCACGGTGACCTCGGGTGCAACGGAAGCACTCTTCGTGGCAATTCAGGCAATAGTATCTGAAGGGGACGAAGTTATTGTATTCGATCCGGCTTATGACTCCTATGAGCCTGCAATTGAACTTGCTGGCGGAAAAGCCGTACATATTGCATTGACTGCGCCGCATTACCAAATTGATTGGCAGCAAGTCGCAGCGAGTATCAACCCAAATACCCGTGCTATTATCATCAATACACCGCATAATCCGTCAGCTAAAACGCTGAAGCCGTCAGATTTAGAGCAGCTAAAACAGCTGCTAAATCAGCATGACTTGTTATTGATCAGTGATGAAGTATACGAGCATATTACCTTTGATGGTTTGCCCCATCTGAGCGTATTAACTGATCCAGCATTGTTTGAGCGTGCGTTTGTGATCTCTAGCTTTGGTAAAACCTTTCATAGTACTGGCTGGAAAATGGGTTACTGTGTGGCACCAAAGCAAATGACTGTTGAGTTTAGAAAGATCCATCAGTATGTAACGTTCTCAAGCTTCACTCCGGCACAACTTGCATTGACAGATATGCTTGCTGAACATCCTGAGCACGTTGATGAACTGAGTGGATTTTATCAACAAAAACGCGATGTACTGGTTAAGGCTTTAGCGTCAAGCCGATTTACGCTATTACCAACTGAAGGGACTTATTTTTTGCTTTTGGATTACAGTGAAATTTCTGATCTTGATGATGTTGTCTTTTGTCGCTATCTGGCGGAAGAGGTTGGAGTGGCGGCAGTGCCACTCAGCGTTTTTTACCAACAAGCACCTGAAGACAAGGTCATTCGATTGTGCTTTGCTAAGGAAAACCAGACATTAGAAGAGGCTGCAAAACGCTTATGTCAACTTTAACTGTTACCCTTGTTCAAACGGATATCCAGTGGCTTTCACCTGAGGCCAACTTTACCCATATTGAACGTTTGCTAGAAAATGTCGAGCCAAGCGATTTAATTTTGCTACCAGAAACATTTGCGACCGGCTTCGCCGTAAAAGAGCTGGGTGTTGAGCGTTATGCTGATGCAGCCATCGAGTTTTTACAGCAATGTGCTCAGCACTTTCAAGCTGTTGTTGCGGGCAGCATACTGGTTTCGCAAGGAGATAAAAAGGCCAACCGTATGGTGTGGTGCCAGCCGGATGGAAAGATACTTCATTATGACAAAAGACACTTATTCTGTTTGGGTAATGAGGGGGATTTTGTGGTTGCTGGTGAGCACCGTGAAGTCTTCGAATTAAAAGGCATAAAATTCTTACCGCAGATCTGCTATGACTTACGTTTCCCAGTATTTCAGCGTAATCAGAATGATTATGAGGTTATGATTAATATTGCAAACTGGCCAGCGGCACGCCGAAATCATTGGGATACTTTACTGGCTGCTCGTGCAATCGAGAATCAGTGCTTTGTGCTCGCAGTAAATCGCGTAGGTGAAGACGGGTATGGCACTGCGCATAATGGTGGTACTAAAGCGATTGACTTCAATGGTAATAGCCTTGTTTCGGCAGTAGATGAACAAGCAGAGGTTATTACCGTAAAGCTAAAACTGAGCGACTTGCAGCAGTATAAAGCTAAATTTCCAGCTCATCTCGATGCGGATAAATTTACGCTGGTATAATACACATTGATACATGTATAAAATGCCCAACTAAAAGGCTTAGTTGGGCATGATCTAACTATCAAAGCTCAACAGGCCCTAAGATGCATTATATTGATGCACAAGCAATTCACCTTCTCTGTCAGTGGCGCTGTAATCATTTTTTGATAAACGGAAATAGCTCAACTGGGTGCGCATTTCATGGGCTTGCTCAGCCATTTGTCTCGCTGCTGCCATTGTTTCTTCAGTAATTGCAGAGTTTTCTTGAATAAGATCCGTTAGCCTTTGCACCACCAAATCCACTTCTTTAATGGCTTGTTGCTGCATTGAAGTCGATTCATTGATTTTAATGATGTTGTTACTGACATCACTTACGGCACCAACGATTTGTTGCAATTTTTCACCAGAATTATTGGCAAGTTCAGTCCCTTGTTCTACCTTCTGGTTACTATTAGAGATAATTTCTTTAATTTGCTTTGCAGAAGCCGCGCTACGCCCTGCCAGCTCTCGCACTTCGTTTGCAACGACTGCAAAGCCGCGGCCGTTTTCTCCCGCCCGTGCCGCTTCAACCGCGGCATTTAGGGCCAATAGGTTGGTTTGAAACGCAAGTCCATCAATCACCGATACAATCTCATTAATGTCTTTACTGGCTTTGTTCACCTCAATTATCGCAGCTACGGTTTGGGTAGATAAACTACCTCCTTCTTTGGCTATGTTTTCTGCGTTTGTTGCCAGCCCTACGGCATCACCAGATTGGTTTGAAACCTTAGTGAGTTCATCTAGCATATTGCCGGTGCTGGCACTGGCTTCTTCTAAGTTTGCTGCTTGCTCTTCTGTACGTTGGCTGATTTCGGTGTTACTCGCCGCTATTTCACCGGCACTTTGAGCAACATAGTTTGCTGCGGCTTGGATCCCTTCGATTACACTGGTGAGTTTTTTAATTGTGGTATTGGTGTCATTTTGCAAAGACTTAAACACGCCAAAATATTCACCATTTACTTGGTTACTTAAGTCACCTTGAGCAACATTGGCCAACACGCTGCTCACTTCGGAGATTGCCCCAGAGACCTGTAAGGTCGATTCATTTACATTCACTTTAAGCTGTTGCAGCTGACCTTGTAGTGGCAACTCTATTTTTTGACTAAAGTCTCCTTCGGCCATGGCACCCATTACGCTGCCGAGTTCTTCAATGACTTGATTGAGGTTCTCGACCGAACGGTTGATATCACCTTTGAGATTATCGAGTTGGCCAGACATCGCAGATTGAATGGTGCGGTCAAATCGACCATGGCTAATAGCCATCATCACCGTAGAGATTTCCGAGATAGCAACATCAACGGCGGTCACAGAAGCATTGATATTATCTTTAAGTTGCGCGAGCTGACCCGTTGCTGCAACGTCCACTTGTTGTTTGAAGTCGCCGTTGCTGACGCCAGACATTACAGTGCCTATTTCTTTCATTACTCTGTCTAGGTTTGCCATGCTGGAGTTGATATCTTGTTTTAAGGTATCTAATTGGCCTGCGAGTGGAGCATCAAGTTGCGCAGAAAAGTCACCTTGGCGCAGTGCAGACATAATCGTACTGATACCGTCAATCGCACCACTAAGGCTGCGTACGGAATTATTTACCGAATCCTTGAGCTGCGCTAGTTTTCCTTTTGCGGGTACGGTTACTTGTTCCTTAAAGTTACCTTGCTCAATATTGGTCATCACATGAACAATACCGTTCATAGTCGAGTTAATCGATGCTAAAGAATCGTTAATATTATTTTTGAGCTTGTCTAAATCGCCAGACATAGGGGCATTAAGTTTTGTATCGAAGCGACCATTTGCCATATCAATGGAAATTTCATTCAGCTCAGAAATAGCTCGACTTAACGTATTGGCACAGTGGTTAGTGGCTGCTTTTAAGGTTTCTAGCTCGCCCCGACACGGTACTTTGATGCGGTCGTCAAACTTGCCCGAGGCCATTTGATTCATGACGCGATTCGCCTCTGTGATAGAAAGCTGCAAGGCATCCAGTAGTGAATTAAATGCCTGTGCACTGTTGCCGATTTCATCGTGGCTACGAATGGGCGCTCGTAATGAAAAGTTGCCTTCCTGTTCAACTGATTTCATGGTTTCTACCAACTCGTGAACAGGTTTAGTAAGCGTTTTTGAGAACCAATAAGCGACGATCAGTACTAACACTATGGTGACCGCTAAAATAATCATTAGGTACTGAGAAAGTGAGGTGACGGAAGCAAACGCTTCCGCTTCGTCAATTTCGGCAAGCAGTGCCCAGCGGGTATTAAAAACTTCCACTGGTGTATAGGCAGATAGCACGGCCTCGCCGTTATAGTCCTCAATAACCTGTTGTCCAGATTGATTATTTAATGCTTGAGAGACAGCAAATGTGGCTACTTTACCGCGTTCAGGGTATCGAAATGAATTCACCACGGAATGATGTTGTGGATCTAAGAAAGAGTCAGAACGCATCAGACCCTCAGGGCCGACTAGGTAGGTTTCACCACTTTCTCCTAAGCCTTCTCGCTCGGTCATAATGGTATTAATGGCATCAATAGATAGCTGCGCAGCAACAATTGCAACAGTTTGACCATTCACCACAATAGGTTTGGCGATAAAACTAGCGGGTGCATTATAGGAGGGGAGGTATTGTTTGTAGTCTGCGAAAGCGCTGATTGTTGGATCCGCTGAGTCCTTCAGTTCTTGATAAAGAGAAGCTAGATTACTATTGGCATAAGGACCCGTTTCTAGTGAGGTAGCAAAATCAACCTCTTTAAATACAGAATAGACAATATTTCCATTACTTGGGTCAATGATAAAGATATCGTAAAACTCATAAATGTCGGCGATGTTAAGCATATATGGATGGTAACTGCGGTGAGCAAGGTCATAACTATCTAAGTGACCGGTTTCAATAAATTTGTATTTTTCGCCAACTGGGTAGGGGTTGCTGGCTAAGTAGCGGGCTTGCAGCGCAAGCCCAGACTCTGAAATGTTACCAATTAGCCTTGCTGTGCTCGTATCTTCGGGGTTTTCTTGATTGAATTTAGGTACGAACACTTCATCATAAAATCGAGATAATTTGGCATAGTTAATATCGGCCTGAGCGCTAGGAAAGCTGGTAATAAACTCTTGTGCAATCACAGGAAGTAATGGGTTTGCTGTAAAGGCATTGAGTTTATTCTCAACAGTCTTAAAGTAGCGATTAACCGCGCTTTTTTTGATCTCACTAACGGCACCAAGTTGTGAATATACTTGCGCTGTCATGGCATTCGATGCGGTATTAAGTGCGATGGAAATAATTACTATCAATGGCACGAGCGCGACGATTAGAAATGCAAAAATCAGCTTTTTAGTTAAATTAAGAGAGTTAAAAAATTGCGAAAACCCGGACATAACCTAATTCCCTGTTGCTATGGAAGTACCTATAACAGCATAGAACAGTATTGATTAAGATCTAGACAAAAAATAAAAAACCCGGCTATCTAGATAGCCAGGCTTGTAAACTTAACGTTTCACGCTTCAATCGTGCTACGTCGTATTAGTGTTTCCAATGATAGGTATGGGCCTTTTCTTCCATGTACTCAGCAGTTGCTGGGTGCATTTGGGTTTGCGCGCCATTTTCAAAGAAGAAAGGCTGACGTTTATTGTCATAGTTGCCGATTTCATTCATGGTTGCCGCATCGTAGACACGGCCATTGATCACGGTGTACGCAACTTTCTCTGAATCACGGATGTTAGACAGCACATCACCATCTATGATGGCAAGATCGGCGAGTTTTCCTTGCTCTATCGTACCAAGGTCACGGTCCATACCTAAATATCTAGCACCGTCGATTGTACCGCTGCGAAGCGCCTGCCAAGGTGTAAAGCCGCCTTGTGCCATAGACCATAATTCCCAATGTGCAGCTAGACCTTCACGCTGGCCGTGAGCACCAATGTGTACAGTCACACCCTTATCGCGAAGCTGTTTTGCGGTTTTGGCGACATTGATATGGTTATAGTGACGTTCTGGTGCTTTGCTTGGACGAATTGATCTTGGTTTTACCACATACTCAGGAACGAAGCTCATTAAGCGCTCGTTTTCCCACACATTAGTGTGTTGATACCAGTATTCTTCGCCAGAGATGCCGCCATAGGCAACAACAAAAGTCGGCGTAAAGCCAACGTTTGTTTGTCCCCACATTTGTTCGATATCAGAGTAAATATTCGGGATCGGTAGGGCATGTTCAACACCGGTATGACCATCGACTATCATGTTCATGTTGTGTTGGAATTTTGAACCACCTTCAGGCACAACCATGATTTCCATGTTCTTCGCCGCTTCCAATACTTGCTGACGTGTCTCACGGCGAGGGTGGTTGTAACTCTTCACTGAAATAGCGCCAGCGTCTTTTAGGCGTTTAACGTGGAACTCTGCGTCTTCAAGGTTACTGATTGGTGTTTTATAACCTGGCGCGTGGCCAGCATATAAAATACGTCCAACAGAATAGGTACGTGGCGCGACCGTTAAACCCGTTCTTTGTAGTTCTGCCATAGAAAATACCTCGGCAGAGTTATTTGATGGATCATGGATAGTCGTTACACCAAAGCTAAGATTAGAATACTGATTCCAGTTTTGCTGTGGCTGTAGGTTATAGCTACCGTAACTGCCATGTGCGTGGGCATCAATAAGGCCTGGGATCACGGTTTTACCGCTAATATCCATTACTTTAGCTGTGCTAGGAACATCTAGCTCACCTTGCTTACCGACTGCAACGATGCGATTCTCTTTGATTAGGATCACACCATTGTCGATGATTTCTTGTTCGTTCTCAGCGTTACGCATAGTCACTACTTTACCGCCGACTAACGCAATCATACCTTCAGGCTTATCTGCTTTTTGCTCAAAACTCAAGTCGATACCTTCAGCGGTTAGCTCGTCGGTGTTGTCAGATGCACCATCGACGAAAGCGAAAGTATCAGTCAGTTTGCGCTGATAAAGTGTGGGACCAAATGCCCAAGTTAGCGCGCTGCTGTCTGCTTTCCAATTTAGGAAATCACCAGAGTACTTTGACACCTGCTTAACTGGGAAAGCTTTCTCACCCTTGTTAATGGATAAGGTTTTACCTGTACTGGTAAAAGGTGCAACAAACGTATTGAAATGCTCGATAAATGCAACATATTGGCCATTTGGAGAGACCTTAAAGTCAAAGACGTAATCACCTTTGAAGTGGCTACGTTCTTCTTGACCATTGAGGTTAACACTTTTTAGTTCGCGATGTGTTTCATCACTCATGGTGGAGAAGTAAATGCGCTCAGAGTCGGCTCCAAAGTGCGGATTGTCGCCGCGTTTAATGATGCGTTTTGCTTCACCGCCGTTGGCATTAACTAGATAAATCCCTGGATGCATTGACCAGTCACCGCTTAGCAAGTAGCCACCAGTTACCTTTTTAAATAGCACGTTTTTGCCATTTGGTGAAAAGCTAGGTGAGATATAGTGACCAGGTTCTTGGGTGATCACTTTACCTTTACCACCGTTTGCAGACACAACACGTATTGCGCCTAAGTCTTTATCACTCCAAGTTGTGTAAACGATAGACTTACCATCGCGAGAGTAGCTTGGGTAGAACTCAAAGTGGTCAGTTTGCTTAGTGAGGCGTTTTACTTTGCCTGACGCAATGTCTTTTACGTAAAGGTAGCCAAGCGCTTGGAATAGTGCAGTTTCACCATCAGGAGAAATTTGCGACCAGCGCGCAAGTTTGACTTTAAAAGTGTCAGGCGCGACATCTACTGCAAAGCGTAGCGCCGGTGTGATTTGTTTTTCAGCGACAACGCGAGTAGGGATGACGTTGACCTCGTGCGATGCGATATTGACGCGGTTGAATACCCCTTTCGCCCAAAAAACGAGGGATTTACCATCCGGCGTGTAAGCAAAAGAAGGTGTGTTACCATGTGCGCCATTGGCTTCTTGTAAATCGCGATCAAGGCCGGCATAAACACGAGTTTCGACGCCAGAGTGTAAATCTTTAATATATAAGGAACCGATCATTTCGTTGCCGTTATCTTCGCGTTTAACAAACGCAATAGATTTACCATCAGGACTGACGGTCGGACGAATAGCACCGCCAGCACCACGGATCACTGTCTCTTCTTCACCGGTTGCTAAATCCCAACTACGAATTTCGAATACAGCGTCGAGCGAGTTTTTGTTGTATTCCCAGCGCACGCCAGAGGTCGCATCAACTGAGTAATAGATTTTCTTGCCATCGTGAGAAAAAGCGGGCTCTGCAACGTTCTTTTGCGATTTTGCACCATGTAGACGCTCGCGAACCAACACGCCTTTACCGCCGCTGATGTGATACATACGAATAGAGCCACCTGGAATGGTACGCCCCGTTACTTGACCTTGCTTAACTGCAATGTATTGACCATCAGGCGACCATGCAGGGTTGTGAACAATATTATTCACTTCTTTTGATACCTGACGCAGGTTTTTGCCATCTACGTCCATCACCCACAGGTTATCGCCACCTGCGCGATCGGAGATAAATGCGATGTGCTTGCCATCAGGCGAAAACTTAGGTTGAATGTTCCAGCCCATGTCGGATGTTAAGGCTGTTGCTTTACCACCGCCAATTGGCATGATGTAAAGGTCGCCAAGCATATCAAAGACGATGTTTTTACCATCAGGGCTAACATCTAAGTTACTCCATGTGGTTTCGTTGGTATCGATGGTGATGGTTTGCTTTTCACCTGGCGGGTTGAGCACATCCCAGCCTTTGGTTGATTTTTCTTCTGTTTGCGTGGCTGTAACGGCATCATCAGCGATGGCTGGCTGAGCCAAACCAATCACAGCAGCACCAATAGCAATGGCTAATGGTGATTTAAAAAATGACATAGATGTTCCCTTAATTTTATAGTTATTGCCCAAGGCGAGCGGTTTGCCTCGGTTAAATTAGCGTTAATGTAAATGCTCACTAAGCATGAACAAGTTTTATTATGATGTCGAATAACATGCGTTTAATGGCGCTTAACCTATCGCCTCTTTACGAACAAAGTGGAGATATGCTGCGAGACTCTCTTGCCATAGCGTCATGGCTTCTGTGAGTTCATCGTGACAAGATTTGCCATCTAATAAGCGGCGCTCTGCTTTTTTCAAGTTTGAGCCATAGCGATTAAATCCGAGTTGTAAGGCGGTGCTGGCTTGACGATGAAGCTGTCTGATACATTGATCTTCGTCTTGCTCTAATAACTGCTGAATATGGATGAGTTTATTGCGGGCAGACAATACAAACTCGTTGTAAATCGAAGAGACTTCATCTTCACTAAATCCAGACTTTAGGGCGTTTACAGCCGTTTCATCGTATAGGATATCGGGCAACTCAACGCTGACATTGGCTTTTTTGGGAGACTGAGACTCGCTAAGCGCTTGGCGTAATTTTTCTTGTTTTATCGGTTTGCCAACAATATCGCGAATGCCGAGTGCTAAGTATTCTTTAACCTCATCAGGACTGAGGCTGGCAGTAAAGGCTAGAAAAGGGGTTCGTTTGTTTTTATGCTCACAATTTTGTAGCTGCTTTAATACTTCTTGCCCGGAAAGATCGGGTAAGTTCATGTCTAACAACACTACATCGAAATGGTGCTGTATTAGCATCTCGATGGCGCTTTTACCATTGGTTGCCAATTTAACCTTATGCTCATCTTCTGCCATAAACTCAATAGCGATTTTTTGGTTGAGATCTAGGTCTTCTACCAACAGTACTTTTAGACCGGTGATACAGTTATCGTGCTGCGGGCGCTGCTCCACTAAGCTCAGTTCACCAATGTTTAGCAGTAAATCAAAACTAAATGTACTGCCTTTGTTAAGCTCACTTTGAATATCAAGTTGTGAATTCAGACGGTTGAGTAGGCGACTGGTGATGGCAAGACCAAGGCCTGTGCCACCCTTAACTTTACCTGCACTGCTTTGTACGTACGGCTCGGTCAGCTTATTAATATCTTCACTATCAATACCTGGCCCTGAGTCCGTGATACTAAAGCGCACTTTATGCTCAATTTGTTGATCTTTTAAAATCTCAACTTTGAGTTTTACTTCCCCTTTATCAGTGAACTTAATGGCATTACCAACGAGGTTGATAAGAATTTGTCTCAGCTTTTGTTGGTCAAAGTAATAGCACACCTGATCGGGCAGCTCGTACACCAATTCAAAGTGCAGCTTCTTTTGCTCTGCAAGCGGACTTAGCAATAAGCAAAGGTTCTGTAGCCAACTTCTAAGCTCAACGTCCTCTTCGTACAAGGCTTCATCACTTTGCTCCAAACTGGCGTAGTCTAGCACTTTATCAATCAGTAAGTTTAGTGATTCAGCAGAGTTTACGATGGCCTCACAGTAGGCCTTGTTGCGACTATCCCTGGTGCGTCCCAGTACGAGCTGGGCGCTGCCCAAGATACCGTTAAGCGGAGTTCGTATCTCATGACTGATCGTTGATAAAAACATACCGCGCAGCTCTAGGTCCTGTTGTGCCTTCAATGCTAATTTATTAAGGTTTTGTTCTCTTTGCTCGTTACATAACAGCGCCATGCCTGTTGCATAAAAAATGGGTGCAAGGACACCATTGAAGAAAACAGTGATGGTAAACCAGTTTTCTTTGAAAAGCGTGAAATGCGTTACTTCTCCCATTAATAGGGTTCTGCCGGTAAATATCACCAATATAATAAGTAAAATGGTGATATAGACGATGCTGCCGTTAGGGTACTTATTTCGTGCAAAGCGGCTAAAGAAATAGAGTAGCAGCGTAGCTTCTGCTAAATGCTGTAAGTCCGAGATAAGGATCCTATCTCTCAAATTTGGAGAGAAAATACTGCTGTACATCAACAAAATGAAAAGCCCAGCAGTAACGCCGAGAAACACTTTAAAGGATGGATCTTTAACCCCTAAAAATTGCCTTATCGCCATGCAGTGGATGATGGAAGCCGCGAACAGCAAGGTATTAGCAATGGGAATAGTTTCCCAGTTTTCAAAATAGCCGTGTAATGCAAAGGAAGAAATCGCACAGAGCAAAACCAGAGGGTAAAAAATATAGAGCAGCGTTCCGGGTGTGCTTTTATTCGCTCGCCACGTTAAAAAGGTAAGGAGCGACATCATTGCTGTCATGACGAGACTGGTTAGGTAGAGGGTTTTTGGGTCGAGCATGTACCTAAGGCTGCTTTCAGTTGCGAAAAAACCTAGCATAGAGGTATTCGCTAGGGCAGTAAAGCTCGTAAGAAACAGAAGCCTCGATATCGCGATGTCAGCGGTGTCTTTCCCCCGCTGACTTGCGTCAGCAGGTTAAAGACATCTGAAGCTTAGCGAATTTCGTCAGGAATATTCTGCTGAGCCCACGAAAGGAGTTCGATACGGTTGCGGCATTTGGTTTTACGAAATGCACTGTACAGATGGGTTTTCACCGTATGTGGACTGATATTTAGCTCTTCAGCGATCTCTTTGTTTTTTGCACCTTTACTCATTAGCGCGATAATTGCTTTTTCTCGCTTAGTGAGTTTAACAGGTTCGATATCACCTTCGGTTAGTTTATGTAATGCATCTTTATTAAATTGCAGCATGCGATTTAACACATTACACATCACGTCACGGCGATACCACAGTTGATCTTCAAGCAACAAACGGATCCCTTTCATTAGCACGTCGGCGTTGTCTGTCGTGTAAAATACACCACGAATACCGCTTAGCAGCGCACGATTGGCAAGCTCCGGGTTTTCATCTAAGTTGAATAGCACGATATCGCATTTGACTTTGAGGTTGACTAGTTGTTCTTTTAATTGACCCCAAGAATCGTTTACTGCGGTTTCGATGAAAAGTAATCGAGTGCCTTCAGGCACATCTGAGATATCAGTTCCAGTCGTAACATCCAACCCTTGGGTTTTTAACAAAGGTTGTAACACATTGATACCAATGGTGTTAACCGGTTCTTTATCTAATAACAAAAAAGCACTACTGCTCATTTTTGGACACACTCTAATTTTTCCGATTTCTCAATGCTAACATGGGATTCAGACCTTTTGTATTAGAATTTTTAGTACAAGATAGAGAAACCCGCTATATAACAAAGTGAAATAATAAATCGAAATTATGTACAGAATATGTATTGAAATGTAATTTGTTGAAATAAGTAAGCTTTTAACAATTTTTGTTAATAACTTACTTATTTACATTGCTTAACAGAGAATAATCTAAAGTGGTACTTTTTTCGTATTTTGGTAAGGCGGCCAGCCCATTTCTTTTCCTGCTAATACATGTAGGTGAAGGTGGTAGACAGTTTGACCACCATGATCATTACAGTTCATCACTACACGATAACCATCTTCTGCAAAGCCGTGCTCTTTCGCTAATTTGGCTGCAACAACATACAAATGACCAACAAGATGAGCATTTTCTTCCGTTACGTCGTTGATGGTCGCAATTGCTGTTTTAGGAATAACCAAGACGTGAAATGGCGCTTGTGGATTAATGTCTCTAAACGCGAGTGCTTGTTCATCTTCGTAAACGATGTCTGCTGGGATCTCTCGATTAATAATTTTGGTAAAAATAGTTTCTGAACTCATGGTCCTTCCTTATCTGCATATTGAATTGCTCTAGCATAGCTAACTCTCAAGGAGACTCAATAGATTTGATGTGTTATCCCGCTGCGCATCAATTAAAAGGGTAGAGATATACGCAGGTATGCAGTAATCTCATCAAGGTATAATGATTTGGTACTCACGAAGGAGTGAATAGATGCGCTTAAAATATACGCTTGCGACCGCTGTTTTACTGTTGTCACCGCTTTCACAGGCTGCGTTGCTAAGTTTTCCTGAGGAAATTATTCCCTTGCAAGTTGATGATAAAACCATTGAACACTCATTCTTCTCCAAAGTGCGAGAGTTGGACTTAGCAAAAGGGGAGTATGCGGTCAAAATGCGTTACACCGACTTGTATGAAGTGGGCTATGACGACCACGAAACCATAGAGTCGAAGCCATTTTGGGCAAAAGTAAGTATCGATCAAGATGGCGAGTATCAGGTTGAATTTAATCGACCTGACAATGTGGTTGCGGCAAAGGCATTTGCAGATCAGCCGTTGATTATGTTGCAAGCACCCAATGAATCGTTAGCGACAACATTGGTGGTGACACAAGAAAGACCAAGAGTAACGACAGCGATAGCAAGTGAGCCATCAACACCCACTGCACCACGTTATTCAACGCCAAGCACTGCCACAAGAGCTGTAACGCCAGCGGCGCCTAAATCAGCACACCCAGATGTGGTTGGCATGTTGGACTATTGGTGGCAACAGGCAACCCCTGAACAAAAGCGGTTGTTTTTGGAAAAAATAAAGGGCAATTAAGCCCTTTATCAATGCGTTGTTAGGTTTTGTTTCATCGTTATAATTTTGCTACGGCAAAAGTTCTTATGGTCAAGCAACCATGACGTGGGTGAATCATCTAAGATTACTTCGGGAGTTAATATAACAAACTCTTTGTGGTGGGAGTTTTCTACCATATTAAGAACGGCTTTGCTCTCCCCTTGCAATGCTTCGATATACATACGACTTTTAAACGTTTCTAAGCGTTCGAATTTGGAGAAAAACGCATAAACTGCAGCGCGCGTATCGGAAATGTCATAGTCGATGAGGTCTTGACATATCTTGATGGATTCTTCTGCTATCTTTTTCTCAGTCAATGAGACTTTTTCAGAGAGCCTAATCAGTTCCTCAGTTTTAGAAATGTTTGGGTTGACGATGAGTTGCTTTGCTAATTTATATGTGATTTTGGCGTGATTAGGGCTCATCTGATCCACTGAAGTTATATGGCCTGAATTGAATATGCGCTCTTCTTTGGTTGGCGCTGGGCTTTCCACTTGAGGTTTGCTGTGAGCGGCTGGCGTGATCAAGGCAAACGAAAATATGAATGTTCTTAGTCCTATCTGCATATTAAATCTCCTTTTTTAAATTAGAAGATAAATATAGCTTTGCGGAGCAAGGAAATAAAATTATTGAGGAGCAAAATATGCTCCTCGGCAGTGCGTTACTTTTCGAAAGCACGCTTCATAAAGTTAGGTGTTGCTAATGCTCCTTTATGAATACCTGTGTTGTAGTGATGAAAACAAGAAAAACAGCAAGAAAAACAAGTGACACCTATCATTATTAACACCAAAGCTGAGGAGGTGAAGTAAAAATGTATGAAAGCACTTCCATTGCAAATTAGTGGTGGATGTCAGCGATTTACATTTTTTTTGCTTATACAGAAAAGATAATGCATTTAACGCTGTCGCTTGTGTTTTAGGCGACACATTACGTTTAAGCACAAGGTAGTCGAGATATTCGACAACCTTGTTATCGTCCATTGAAGCTGGGTTACGCTTATCATGAAAACGAATATAGGAAGAAATCCACTTAAGATATGTATCAACGATTCTGAGCGAATATTGCTTAGTCAGCATCAACTCGGCGATGTGATTTAGAAATGGTGAACGAGTTCCCATTGAGCTAGTCCTAACTTGGCTGTATTTATATACAGTGTTATTGTGTTTCTTCTATAGTCAACACTGGGTCGTTTTTATCCTTTTTATAGTTTCTATAATGATTAAAAATATATCTGTAGCAACAAGTTAGTTATTGTGATAAAGCTGGTACAATGAGAATAATGACCCATGACTCGGTAGAAAAACGACCCATTGGGTCGATATTAAATTGTTATACGATTAGGAGAGAATTTTGGGAAATATACCAGTGTCCACTCAGTGGACTTTGGACGCAGCAGGTGAGACAGGAAGAAGCTCTGTTGAATCTGTTTATATGATAGTTTGTCCCGCAACTAGCTCAAAAGGCTCGGGTTTCTTAATCGAAGGCGGTTTAATAGTCACAAATGAGCACGTAGTATCCAATTGTAATGCTCATCAGATAACAGCAGTATCAGCTTTTGGTGAGCAGATCACTATCGCTCGAGTGTGGATTGATAAAGCTAGAGACCTAGCAATCTTAAAACCTTCAAAGCATTTAGCTGGCGGTTTAGAGTTAGCTACTTCCACAGAACTGTCAGTTGGAGAGTCAGTGGTTACTTGGGGTTACCCACTGGGGTATAACGGACCCGCTCCTTTGTTGTCTGTGGGATATTTAGCAGGCTTTCAGAACTATCAGTTGCCTAGAGGCAATAAGAAGCATCTTGTTGTTAACGGGGCACTTAATTCTGGAAACTCAGGTGGGGCTCTTTTCAGGGCATCTGATAATAAGGTAATCGGTATCGTTGTAAGCAAGCATGCTCCAATTAGCCAATATCACCAAAATGCCATAGACGTCCTAGCTGAAAACTCTAGCGGTGTGTGTTTCACCTACACTGATGAACATGGGAATCAAAAAGATTTTGTTGAGTCTCAAATTGTCGCAGATTTACTGGTTCATATGAGAAGCTTAACTCAAGTGATGATTGGTGAAGCCATCGCGGTCGAAGAATTAGCTGCATTGCTTAGTGAAATAGATACATCGGAAGTCGATTCGAAGTCTTTACCTTCAAGAAATGCCCCTTGTATTTGTGGTAGCGGTCAAAGGTACAAAAACTGCTGTGGAAAAATCGTATAACAAAGCGTTTAAGACAGATTCCCAACGCTTGGCACTTTTGCTTCTACTTCAAATTTAGTGTTTATGGCACAATGCTTTAGGTTGGGTGGAGGCGTTGTTCACCCCTTAATTGGGCGTTATATGCCCATCAGGTTTTGGAGTGTTGAATGGATATAGATGAAAATAAAATAGATGAAGCAGCTTTAGCTTTATTACATCTCACCTTGCATGATTATGGCCGAGCTTGGAAACAAATTGACTGGGAAGTTATGAATAGGCTTCATGAAAAAGGTCTAATTTGTGATCCGG
The DNA here is from genome assembly GCF_002289345.1 of Pseudoalteromonas sp. HM-SA03. Classification (GTDB taxonomy): domain Bacteria; phylum Pseudomonadota; class Gammaproteobacteria; order Enterobacterales; family Alteromonadaceae; genus Pseudoalteromonas. The sequence continues at coordinate 123,068 of NZ_NSDG01000076.1, forward strand.
TTGGTAAGGCAAAGTCAGTGCAATTGACCGATGAAGGTATTAAGCAATCAGAAGAGTTATTCAAAAAGCTTTTTTCAAAATAGAAGCTATTGGTCATATAACAAAGCAAATTAAAAGCTCGGAAAAAAACAGCTGGCTTTGTTCGTGCCCGACACATTTTAGCCAACTAATTTTTGCCGTTTATTTGCGGCGCTAGCCCATAGAAATTTTTATGCGAAATTCGTCTAATCTAGCCGGCGACCGAAAACGCTTTTGTCCAAAAACGAGCTAGAGCGAACGTCTGTAGTTCGCTCATAACTTCAGGGTAGGTGAAATATCAACCTAATTATCAAGGCTGTAGGATCAGATATGAGCCTCTACACTTTAACAATTAAGTTTATGTTTTGATTCGACCTACTTTTCGAAAGCACGCTTCATAAAGTTAGGTGTCGCTAATGCTCCTTTATGAATACCTGTGTTGTAGTACTCAGTATCAAATGTCGCGTTATCAACGTCTTGCTCGCGGAATCCGGCAAACTTTTCATCTTTACGCGCCATTGTTGCTGACCACAGGCCGCTTGGGTAGATTGGCTGTGGGAAAGGCAGGGTTTGCAGATCAACAAAACCTATTTCCAACATTGCATCGCGCATTTCTAGTAGTAATGGCATGTGCATCAGTGGTGATTCACTTTGCTGGATCATGATGCCACCAGTGCGAAGCGCTGCTAAACAGCTCTTGTAGAATGCGTGGTTGAATAAACCTTCACCAGGGCCAACAGGATCGGTGCCATCAACGATGATAACGTCGATAGACTCTGCTTCGGCTTCACGCATATATTTGATGCCATCATCAAACATCACAGTTGCGCGAGGATCGTTATTAGACTCACAAAGCTCAGGGAAGTATTTCAAAGACATTTGCGTCACAACTTCGTCGATATCAATCTGAGTTACTTTTTCAACGCCAGGGTGCTTTAGTACTTCACGCAAGGTGCCACAGTCGCCGCCGCCAATGATCACAACATTTTTAGGTGCAGGGTGCGAGAATAGCGCCGGGTGACTCATCATTTCGTGATAGAAAAAGTTTTCACGCGTGCTCACCATAGTGCAACCGTCAATGATCATCAAGTTACCAAAATCCGTCGTTTCAAACATTTCTACTTTTTGAAATGGTGATTGGATTTCGTCTAATTTTTTGTTGACTCTAAGTGAAAAAGCGCTGCCATCGCGGTCGCTAATTTCTGTAAACCAACGGTTTGCTTCTAAGTTTGCCATGATTGTGTTCACACTTGATAAAAATTGAGGCAATTTTGCCAGTGCTTGCGTCTTTGCTCAATCAATTTTAGTCAATATTTTGTACTTTGCCTCATATTAGTCCTAATCAAGCATGGCCGATTTATAAGGTTTGTAAGCTAATGAAAACGCAACTTTAGGTCGCATTGACTTGCCTCGCGTATTAGAATGAAGCTTTATAAAGAATTAATTGAGAGCAGCAATGACTTGGGGTCTGCAAACAGCACGTTCTATCTATAACGTTACTCACTGGAGTGACGGCTATTTTGATATCAATGAACAGGGCCAGTTAGTGGCGTTTCCTGATGGTGATCGCACTAAGCCACCAATTCTTCTTCCAGAGTTAACTGAGCAATTTAAAGCACAGGGACTAACTTTGCCGGTTTTGGTGCGTTTTACCGACATTTTAAAACATCGTGTCGATACCTTGACTCAAGCATTTACTGCTGCACGAACTCAACGTGATTACCAAGGCCAGTACACTTGTGTTTACCCAATAAAAGTGAATCAGCAGCGCTCGGTTGTCAGTAAGTTATTGGCTCACCCAAGCGGTCTTGTTGGTCTTGAAGCTGGTTCTAAGCCTGAGTTGATGGCAATTTTGGGTGTGGCACACCAACCTATCACCATTGTCTGTAACGGTTACAAAGACAGTGAGTTCTTGCGCTTAGCTTGCATCGGTCAAGCGATGGGTCATCAAGTAAACATAGTCGTTGAAAAGCTCTCTGAACTGGATACCTTATTACAAGAAATCGACGATTTAGGCATTGAACCGTCGATTGGTATTCGTATTCGTCTTAATTCAGTTGGTAAAGGCAAGTGGCAAAATACTGGTGGTGAAAAAGGTAAGTTTGGTCTTACTGCCAGTCAAGTGCTGCAAGCGGTTGAGTTACTTAAGTCGCATAATCGTTTGCACTTAATGCAGTTGGTACACTTCCATATCGGCTCGCAAGTTGCCAATATTCGTGATATTCAACGTGCGCTTAAAGAGTGTGCGCGTCACTATGCTGAGCTATATCAACTAGGAGTTCCGCTGCGTATCGTTGATGTTGGCGGTGGCCTCGGAGTGGACTACGAAGGCTCAGGTTCTCGTAGTTCATGTTCAATGAATTATACAGTGGCGGAATACGCGAAGAATGTGGTGCATGCTTTTCATGATATAGCGGAGCTCAATAGCATTCCGCACCCGGATATTATTACTGAATCTGGCCGAGCATTAACTGCCCATCACGCGATGCTTATCACGGATGTGATCGACGTAGAAAAAGCGCCAAATCAAGTCGAACCGGTGCAACCACAAGATACCAGCCCATTGGTGTTGCAAGAGTTATGGCATTCGTTGTCACAATTAACCCCTCGCATGGCCTTAGAAACTTATCATGACGCTATGCACTTGTTCAGCGATGCACACGACCAATACGTGCATGGTTTGATCAGCATGCAAGAGTGGGCGCAGCTTGAACAGCTTTACTTCACGACACTTCATAAAGTGCGTGAGTGCTTAAATGAGAATGCGAGAGCACACCGAGAAGTACTAGACGACCTCAATGAAAAGCTAGCTGATAAACTGTTTGTAAACTTCTCGTTGTTCCAATCACTGCCGGATATTTGGGGTATTGACCAGCTATTTCCGGTGATGCCTATCGACAAGCTCAATCAGCCGTTGACGCAAAGAGCGATTATTCAGGACATTACCTGTGATTCTGATGGTCAAATCAACAGTTATGTTGAGGGCGCGGGTATCGAGTCAAGTTTACCCATTCCTGAGTATGTGCCGGGAGAGCAATATCACGTTGCGATGTTCTTGGTGGGAGCCTATCAAGAAATATTGGGTGATTTACATAACTTATTTGGTGACACAGATTCAGTACACGTTGAGCTTTGTGATGAGGGTTATAAACTCACTAATGCCATCAAGGGCGACAGTGTTGAAGATGTACTGCGCTTTGTTCATTATGACAAAGCGGTGTTATCTGAGAACTACGCACAGCAGGTCGCGGCGTTGTCGTTGCCAGAGTCAATTAAAGCTCAGTATTTACAAGAGTTAAACGCCGGACTTGAAGGTTATACTTACTTCGAAGATTGATTTCTAGATAGTGAAATGGAATAAATTATAGCCGACCAACTGGTCGGCTTAATTGTGTGTGATTTTCAAGGTATGATACAGCTCTGCCGTAAAACACGATGAGGGAATGAATGTCGTTTATTCGTAAAGTGATCAGCATCTTGCTGTACGCCGTTAACACTATATTTTGGTTTATACCGATCTTTATTTGTGGCTTGATTAAGCTACTGCCCATCCCACCGGTGCAAAAAGCCATGAGCTATATTGCTAAAGCGTGCGCAAGTAACTGGGTCGCGTGTAATTCAGTGAGCCAAAACCTCATTGCGCCGTATACGCTCAATGTTAGCGGATTGGATGAGCTAAAACGCAAAGACTGGTACTTGGTTATTGCCAATCACCAAAGTTGGGTGGATATCTTAGTGTTGCAGCGAGTGCTCCATGGCAAAATCCCGTTTTTGAATTTCTTTTTGAAAAAAGAGCTGCTTTACGTACCCGTGCTAGGTCTTGCTTGGTGGGCGCTAGATTTTCCTTTTATGACGCGAACCAGCAAGTCGCAATTAAAGAAAAACCCTAAATTGCGTGGTAAAGACATAGAAACGACGCGAAAAGCATGCGAAAAGTTTAAAACAATGCCAGTGAGTATTGTAAACTTCGTTGAGGGTACGCGTTACACCGAGTCCAAGCATAGTAAGCAGAAAAGCCCATTCACACACCTGCTTAAACCAAAAGCGGGAGGCATCGCGTTTGTGATGCAAGCCATGGGTGAGCAAATCAGCAAAGTGGTGAATGTCACCATCCATTATCCCGGTGGTGTACCAACTTTTGCAGACTTTATCGCTGGTAAAGTGAAGTCAGTAGATGTTCAGGTGGAAGTAATGCCGGTCAGTGCAAACTTGGTCGGCGACTACACGAATGATCCCGAATTTAGAGTGCGTTTCCAATCCGAATTAAACGCCTTGTGGCAAGCCAAAGACGCACAACTTGTGGAGCTTGCCGATAAAAAGTAGTAGAAGGATGTGGTGATGTTAAAACAAATACTACCTAAGTGGTTTCTCGGGCTATCGGCCAGTGTGTGGCTGCTGGTGAATACCTTTGTGTGTGGTTTATTGGTGCTATTGTTTGGCATCATAAAATTGCTTGTGCCAGTTAAGTTTATCTCTACAGCGCTGCACTTTTTTTACGGTATGTGGTGCAAAGGCAATTACCTTGGTTTGCGCATCGCGTGCGACAAAATACAAGTGAGCTTGCCAAAAGAATTACACGCTCAAGGATGGTATTTATTAATTTCCAATCATCTTAGCTGGCTTGATATCGTTGTGCTTAGCGCCATGGAGGTACTACCTGCACCTAAATTTTTCCTAAAAGATGAATTAAAGTACGTGCCTTTCATTGGTACTGGTGCATGGGCTATGGGCATGCCATTTATGAAACGTGCGAGTAAAGCGCAGATCGCCAAAAACCCTAAGCTTAAAGGGATGGATGTAGAGCGTACCAAAGCCAGTTGTCGCAATTTTCGTGATCATCCCACAACGGTAATTAATTTTGTGGAAGGTACTCGTCATACTAAAGCCAAACATGCGCATCAAAATAGTCCGTTTAAGCATCTGCTCAAACCAAAGGCGGGTGGTGTAGCGTTTGCCCTAGAAGTGCTATCTGAGCAACTTGACGGCATGCTCAACGCGACTTTGGCTTATGAGTTAGAGGGTGAACATATTTGCCGTGCATTTACGCTTGGACGCTTGGATGCAATTGATGTAAAAATAGACTATATCGCGATGGAGAAAGTGCCACTTGGTAATTATCAAGCCGATAAAGCTTATCGTGTACAGTTTCAATCTTTTATGAATGAAGTTTGGCAACGCAAAGATTGCCAACTCGAAGCGCATTGGCTGCATTCGACTGAGCCAAATGACACGCTCAATGAGGAGCTAAAACAGCTATGAAGTTTGATCACCTTCATGATGTCGTTCAACCGTGGTTAAAAGAGTTACCGCAAGGTACTGTGATCAGTGCTTTATTCACCAATGGTGTCGCGGTTGTTGGGTTATTGTTTTTATATTGGGTGATCCGCCGCCTAGTACTGCCTAATGTAGAAAACCTCGCGCGCCATATTTCGCCGCGTAAAATAGGCCACCTTGCCCCTCAGTTAAGTAAATTTAGCGGTCGCTTTGCCTTTGTATTGTGTTTACTGGTCTTTTCCGCCTACCACGAGCGTTTATTTGTCGCGCCTGCTTGGGTATTTGTAGTGATGGAAACACTGGTGTACGTTATGTTGGTGGTGGCATCTGGGTTTTTATTTAGCAGTTTAGTCAATTTAGGTAATGGCGTTTATAACCTCTTTCCATTCGCCAAAGAAGTGCCGATCCAAGGGATTATTCAAGTAATTAAGCTACTGATATTTATAGTTTGTTCTATATTGGTGGTCAGTATCTTGGTGGATAAATCACCGACCTATATTCTTTCCGGTTTTGGTGCGATTGCGGCAGTCATTATTTTGGTATTTAAAGATACGATCTTGGGATTGGTTGCGAGTATTCAAATAGCAGCCAATCGACTGGTAACTACTGGCGACTGGATCCAAGTTGACGCATTTGGTGCAGACGGCGAGGNTGATCTGGGTTTAAATACCGTTAGGGTACGTAACTGGGATAACACCGTCACCACCATACCAACTTATATGTTGATCTCTGATTCATTTAAAAACTGGCGTGCCATGCAAGAGTCAGCAGGACGCCGCATCAAACGCGCCATCCATATTGATTTTACTAGCATTGAGCCGTTGCCTGAGCAAAAGCGAGCGTCGCTAACCGAGCAATATCCACTGCTGGAAAAGCTTGACGATGTACCCAGTGATATCACCAATTTAGGCTTATTTAGACGCTATGCAGAGGCCTACTTGAAGCAGCATGATGCCATCAATCAAGATTGTTTATGTATGGTCAGGGAGCTTGCCCCCACGCAACATGGTTTGCCTCTAGAGTTTTACTGTTTTAGTCGCGATAAACGCTGGGTGTTTTATGAGCATCTACAAGCCGATATTTTGGACTACATGCTAAGCGTAATGCCAGCATTTGGATTACGTCCATATCAAAGTGTGAGTGATTACTTTGGCGCACACCGCGTGAAAGTACGCGCCGGTAGCAAACCTGACGCAACTTCAGAATAATCATCAAGGCCACTCAAACGTGGCCTACACACTTCCAGCGATAACCCCAAAAACCATAAAGGCGATAAGCAGCTGCCATATCGCGGGCTTTAGCCATTTTAGTGCTGCAAAGCCTAATACCACCGCGGTGATATCGAGCAAACTATGCACCGCAGAAAGCGAAATTGGTTGATAAAGCGCAGCGGCTAAAATTCCCACCACACCGGCATTTAAGGCCGCGCTAATGCTTGCGAACCTTGGCAATGCAATAAGTGATTGCCACTGTTGGTTAAACGCCCACATTAACAGTAGGCCCGGCAAGAAAATAGCGAGCGTCGCAATCGCTGCGCCCAAAATGGGATGCATATTGTCGACAACGGTGCCTAAAAAGCTTGCGATGGTAAACATCGGCCCTGGAATGGCTTGCGCGGCAGCATAAGCCGTTAAGAAGGTTTCTTGCGCGACTCCCTCAACATTGGTTTGTAGTAGCGGCAGCACGACATGACCGCCGCCAAAAACTAAAGCACCTGCTTGATAAAACTCGGCAAATAGTTGATTTGGTAGCGCGGCAAAGGTTAACGCAAATAGGCCAATAAATAGCGCAAATACAGACCAGTTGATTTGGCTTTTTGATTGACTCGGTTTACTTGGCGCATTGCTGAATGAGTAAAAGCAACCCGCGATGACAAGCGTCATAAGCACACCCAATTGCGCGCTTAAGTTCGGCAGCATCAACAGCGTGAATGTGGCGAAAAATGCGACGAATTTGAGTGCCGTGGTTTTACAAAAACTTTTCGCCATACTCAGTACCGCATCGGTAACGATAACAACAGCAAACAATTTCAACCCATCAATGACATTCAACGCAGTGCCCGAAAGCTGCTCAGCGGTTAATGCCAACATGATCATGAGCAAAAAAGACGGTAGCGTAAAACCTACAAAGGCGGCGATCCCTCCTAGTATTCCTGCTTTTTCTAAACCAATCGCGAATCCGACTTGGCTGGACCCCGGCCCTGGCAGTATTTGTGACAGACTGATCATACTGGCATAGCGCTCGTTACTCAGCCATTTTAAGTTATCGACAAAGTGTTTCTTAAAGAACCCTAGGTGGGCTGCAGGTCCCCCAAAGCTCGTACATCCTAATAAAAAAAACTGATAAAAAATTGTCAGAAACATAACGTACCTTGTGATATTGTTAACCTTATATCTTCACACTTTTATATGACATATTTATGACTTTTGGTGTTGGCGCACCTTAGTTGGATAAGTATTATGCGAATGACTCTTTTATCGCCGTGTTTACTTTTTTTGTTGGCGAACTTCTCTTGTTTTGCTCAGCAAATCAATGTCGCTGTTGATCACGCGCCACCTTATAGCATCATTGAAGACAGTGGTGAAATGCAAGGTTTAATCTTAGATATATTGGCAACGGTGCAGGCTCAGGCTGGCGTTGATTATCAAATAAATGCTGTTCCCTGTCCTTTCTCACGCTGTATGCGGATGATAGCGCAAGGTGAGGTAGACGTCATGGGTGGCTTGATCCGTACACCTCAACGAGAAAAGTTAATCGACTTTGTAGAACCCGCCTACATGGCGCTGACATCTTCGTTTGTGTTCTATGCTAAGCAAGACAGCGATATTCGGGTGGAACAATATACGGATCTTTATACCAAGCGGATTGCGGTGATGCGTGGCGGCGTTTTTTACCCTCGCTTTGATGAAGACCGTCAACTCAATAAAGTCCCTGTATTTAGTGAGCAAGTGGCGTTTGATTTATTGCTTAAAGGACGTGTTGACCTAGTGATCGCAGTGGAAGACACCGCTGAGGTGGCGATGGAAGTGCTTGGTCAGCCCATTGAAAAGCTAAAAAAAGTCTCCTATCATCACGCTCAGCCGATTTATGGCCATATGGCGATGAGCAAACGGTTCAGCGGCACCGAGCTTGCGCAAATCATTCGTTTAACGATGAAGCAATTGGCTAAGAGAAAGCAGCTTGATGCTGTGGTTGCAAAATATAAACTGCCACCAGTTTCTGAGCATATAAGCGACTTAGTCCCTGCTCATCCTTAAAAAAACCAACAAGGCTTCAGCCAGAGTTAATTGTTTATTGCAACAATATAGACAATCAAGTTGAAATGAACTCAGGTGGGAAGATGATTGCAAGAAATATGTTAATTGGTGCAGCTGTTGTGGTTGCTTTGTCTGGATGTGAAATGAATAACACAGGTAAAGGTGCGGCGATTGGTGCTGCAACCGGTGCGGTGTTAGGTAAAGCTACAGGTAACCACAAAGATAAGCGTCTTGCCATTGGTGCTGCGGTTGGGGCAATTGCAGGTGCCGCGATTGGTAACTATATGGACAAGCAGGAAGCCGCTTTTAACCAAGAGCTTGCTGGTACGGGTGTTGAGGTTGTTCGTGAAGGCGATCAAATGCGCTTAGTGTTGCCATCAAACATAACCTTTGCGACAGGTAAGTCAGCTATCAGCCCTGGTTTTTACAATACACTTCAAGGCATTGCACGCGTGATGCAGCAGTACGATAAGACATTCTTAACCATTGTCGGACATACAGACTCCAGTGGCTCAGCGAGCTTCAATCAGACTTTGTCTGAACAGCGCGCAAATAGCGTAAAGCAGTATTTATTATCACAGCAAGTACTACCTGCGCGTTTGTACGCGGAGGGCATGGGTGAGTCTCAGCCAATTGCGAGCAATGATACCGAGCAAGGTAAGGCACAAAACCGCCGAGTAGAAATAAAAATTATTCCAAACCGCGCATAAGAAAAGTGCAAGGAGTGCTGCACAGCACTCCTTTTTATAAGGTGTCACACACCACTTCAGCTTTGCAGGTAATTACGCTGACATTGGTGTAACCGATACGAGTTAGTTGCTCTGCGGCAAAAATAGCACGGCCACCAGCGGCACAGTGTAAATAAATTGGTCTGTCTGCGTCTTTTTCCAGCTCTGGAAGCTTAAATTCTAGCAATCCTCTTGGGATATTTACCGTGCCGTTGGCTGCCTTTTGACTGTGTTCAGCCGGCTCTCTCACGTCGATAACCAGACCATTGTTTTGTGCAATCTCTGATTTTGCTTGTACCGCGTCAATGCAGCGTTGATTAGGCTTGACTGTCTTTAATACATCTTGGGCAGATATCAGCATATATAGCTCCTTATTGGGTTATCGGTTTCATTATGACTCACCTTTCCTGAATGCCAAGTTTCTTCAATATAACGATCATGGGCACCAGTTTGTAAAAGCAGACTGCACTAAATTGACACAAATAAACACACTAAACCAAACCCAATGTGGGTTGACAAAATGTGTGAGCAGTAAAGAAATGGCAAACATAACACCAGCGATTAATCTAAATAACCTGAGCTGCGGATAATTAATGCCTTTCTAGCAGCCAGTTTTAGCGCTAACTGCGTTGAATTCACTTCCAATAGCCAGCTATTGGTGCGTAAATTCGCCTTGCCTACAGGATGTAGGTACCTTAGCGAGAGCAGGACGCGGAAGCGGTGCTTTCCCTAAAACTCTCTGGCTAGACAAGGAAAAAACTAAGTTTGCTTTAGAAACAATGAATTAGCCATTTCTTATCCAAACCTCAGGTTAACGAGGATGTAAGGTCATAATGAGTGTCATCTTTAATATTAGACATCTCTAATATTAGACATTGCTAATATTAGACATTGCTAATATTAGACATTGCTAATATTTGTGTCTATACTTTAAGCGCATTTATTTTTTGGGAGTCAACATGGATCTTCAGCAAATGGCGCAAAATGCCGAACAAGCAGAAGCCTTGTTAAAGCTTATGGCGAATAAAAATCGCTTGATGATTTTGTGTGCATTGCAAAAGCAAGAGCTCAGTGTTAGCCAGCTTAATGAAATGGTGCCGTTAGCGCAGTCTGCCTTATCACAACATTTAGCCAGCATGAGAAAGGCACAAATCGTGGCGACTAGGCGTGAGGGGGCGACGATCTATTATCATGTTAAAGATAGCCGAGTCGCTGTACTACTCGAGAGTTTATATCAGCTGTTCTGCGCCTCAAGTGCAGAGTAACTAGGAACGACTGAGATGCAAAAGTTAGATGGTGTCATTCGGTATGCTCTACAAGGCAGTTTGCCAACGATTATCTTCTTGTGCGCAGTGGTACTTGGATTATTTGCATTGCAAATGACACCACGAGAGGAAGAACCACAAATAGTGGTGCCTATGCTGGATATTCATGTGTCGGTACCAAATACCGCCTCACCAGAAGTGGCACGATTGGTCACCACTCCACTTGAAAAGTTACTGCTACAAATTCCAGGCGTTGAACACGTCTATTCTACGACCCAAACCAGCGGTACGGTTGTTACTTTAAGATTTCATGTGGGTGAAGACAGAGAGAAAGCCATTCTCAACACCTACACTAAGCTGTATGCCAACCAGCATACTATGCCGGGCATTGTCACTCAGTGGCAGATCCGTCCGGTAGAAGTCGATGACGTTCCGATTCTTATGCTCGGACTGACAAGTTCCAAGCCGCAACTATATGATGACTACGCGCTAACGCGTTTTGCACAAGAGCTAGCTATCCAGTTACAGAGCATTGCAGATACCAGCGAGGTTTCAGTTATTACCGGGCGCACGAGAGCACTTAGGGTTGAGTTGAACTTAGCTGCGCTTGCTGCACATCAAACAACACCAATGGATGTTTTAGGTGCTATCCAAAGTAGTAATCTAGTGACACGAGTCGGGCAAGTGACGGCAGGTAGTAACACGATTGCCTTTGAATCTGGAGATGTCCTTCGTAATAAGTTGGCACTTGAAGGTCTCACGGTGAATGTAATTAATGGCCGTGCCATTGTTTTAAAAGAAGTTGCTCGGGTTATTGATGGTCCTAGTGAGCCCGATAGCTATCAGTGGTTAGCAAGCAGCGACAGCCAGGCTGATGCACCAATAGTGACGATTGGCGTGGCGAAGCAAAAGGGAAGTAATGCGGTAACGGTTGCAGAGCAAAGTTTAGCGCTTGTGGCCCAGCTACAACAGGAGCTCCTTCCTGCTGAGGTATCGGTAAAAGTATTAAGAAACTATGGCGAGACGGCCAATGACAAAGTCAATAATCTTACCTCTAGCTTGGCCTTTGCGGTATTTACCGTTGTGATATTTGTCGGCGTATTTTTAGGTTGGCGGCCTGCCATCGTTGTTGGTCTTGCAGTGCCAATTTGCTATGGCATTACACTTGGGTTGGACTTTGCGTTTGGTTACACCATTAATCGGGTCACCTTGTTTGCGCTTATTTTGTCGCTGGGATTGTTAGTCGATGACCCAATCACTGGGATTGATAATATTAGTCGCTTTATTCATCGCGGCGCGGCGGCTGACACAGATCATAACATTGTCGCTGCTATGGTCGAGATCAAATCTGCGCTTTTGATGTCAACGTTAACTATCATCATGGCGTTTATTCCATTGGCGTTTATTACTGGCATGATGGGCCCATATATGGCACCCATGGCATTTAACGTCCCTGTTAGTGTCATTGCCTCGACGTTAGTGGCTTTTTTAGTAACGCCTTGGCTATCTAAAAAGCTACTCAAAGCGGATTCAAAAACAAGTGAAGTCGCGCCTCAAGACTCGTACTACAGCAAAATCATGCTGCCAATTTTACAAAACCCCCGCAAAGCCAAGTGGTTATTATGGGGCGTGTTAGGGTTATTTGTTGCGAGTGTGAGCCTCCCTATTTTTAGAGCCGTACCACTGAAATTGCTGCCGTTTGACAATAAAAGTGAAATCCAAGTACTGATAGATATGCCTGAGGGAACCAGCCTTGAGCAAACGGCCGCAATGGCGAGGCAAGTACAGCAAATCGTTTGGTCAGAAGCTGAAGTGACCGACATCGCCGCTTTTGTCGGTAAGCCTTCCAGTATGGATTTTAATGGTATGGTGCGAGGCTATTATCGTCGTAGTGGTACTCATCTTGCCGAACTTAGAGTCTTACTGGTGGATAAGCGTGAACGCGAACATCAATCTCACGCCATCGTCATGCGACTGCGTGAAAAGCTTCAGCCTTTTAACCAAACTTTGACGCAAGTAAAAGTGGTGGAAGTGCCGCCGGGACCTCCGGTATTAAGTACACTCGTTGCTGAGGTTTATGCAGATCCGTTTGTTGCTCGTGAAACGCAAGAGCAAGCAGCCCAGAGGTTAGCACATCGTTTAAGGCAGGAGCCACATGTGGTTGAGGTTGACACCTCAATGGCTTCGCCAACATGGCTAAAGCGGTTTGTGGTTGATAAACAAAAGGCTGCGTTATCAGGTGTGGCCACAGAGGATATTAATCAATCTTTAGTGGTTGCAAGCAGCGGCATGTCAGCAGGCTTTTTATATACTCAAGGTGAGGTCGCAACGGTGCCCATCGAGTTAGGTGTGAGTTACGCGCAGCGTAATCAATGGCAAAACGTATTAGCGATGCAAGTTCGTGGTCGTCAGGAGTTGGCTAAAACCACTCAAGAATACGGCTTAGAGCAGGCTGCGAGACCCCTTGTGGCGATTGGTGAACTGGGCGAATTAACATCTATTCCTACGGCTCCCGTGATCCTTCGAAAAGACCTACAAGAGGTGATTTATGTGTTTGCGGAGCTAAATGGCCGCACGCCAGCTGAGGTGATTGCCGATGTGGTTGCGGATGAAAACCAACAGATAACACCGAGCAATTGGGCATCTCGCACCTTTTTACACAGTGGCGGAGGAGTCACTTGGTCAATGTTTGAGGGAACCCATTATACCTTTAAAGGCGAAGGTGAATGGCGCATTACCATAGATGTGTTTAGAGATATGGGGATCGCATTTGCATTTGCACTGGTGGCGATATTTATCATCCTGCGGGTACAAACGGCATCTAGTAGCTTATCACTTATCATTATGTCGGCTATTCCCCTCACTATGATAGGGATTATGCCGGGTTTTTGGTTACTCAACCAGTTTGGTGAGCGTGTGGTTGCAGGTGCGCCTGAGCCCGTGTTATTTACAGCGACCGCGATGATAGGGATGATAGCGCTGGCCGGAATAGTGGTGAGAAATTCCCTGATTTTGGTGGAGTTTATTAATCAGTCTCGAGCGGCTGGTATGGCACTTATCGATGCATTGATTGCGGCGGGAAGTGTAAGAATGCGACCGGTATTACTTACAGCAGGTACGACGTTATTAGGCAATTTAGTGATTATCTTAGATCCCGTTTTTAGTGGCCTCGCCCTTGCTATTATTTTCGGGATCATTGCTTCAACGTTATTTTCACTGTTGGTCGTGCCTATCGTTTACTATTTAGTATTCAAATCATCATCGACACCTAATCAACCCCTTAATACCTCATCAGTTCAGGAGTCTTCTCATGTCTCGTAATAAAATCTTTATTCCTGTTCTTGCTATTTTTTGCCTATTATTGATGGTCGTATGGCTCGCTGGTGGATTCCAAAATAAGCTAGCTCCGGGCAATAAGTCCGAACTTCCCGCCTATCAAGGAACACGTTATACAGTACAAAAGTCGCTGATTGCGATGATTGAACAAGTTCCCGCGAGTGTGGTCGCAAAAGAAAATACGTTAGTGTCCAGTCGGTTATTGGCGGAGCTTAAAACGCTTAACGTCAGAGCCGGTGATAAAGTCACTGCGGGACAGCTGATAGCAACACTCGATGATGCAGAGCTTAAAGCAGAGCTGCAAAGAGTGGCAGCGCAGCAAGCGGCAAATTCAGCCAAGCTAGAGCAAGCAACTAAGCAGTTAGTACGCAATAAATCTCTTAATGAAAAAGGGCTTATCGCGATTAACCAAGTGGATGAGTGGCAAGCCACTGTGAACGAGTTACAAGCGCAAGATAAGGCATTGCAAGAAGCGTATCGTAGCGCTGAAGTCGCGCTGGGTTATACGCAAATCACAGCCCCTATTTCGGGTAAAGTGGTGGCGCGCTTACAAGAGCCGGGCAGCATGGTTAGCCCCGGTGGCGCCATTATTTCGTTATTCAACCCATTACAATTGCAGATTGAAGCGCCAATTCGCGAGAGCCAAGTTAAGCATATTCAGCTAGGAAGCGAGATTAAGGTACGCATACCTGCGCTAGATATAAGCCAAACCGCGCGAGTGTCGGAAATGGTGCCAATTGCCGACAGCCAAGCGCGCAGCTTTATTATTAAACTGGATATGCCTTTGCTGCAAAATGTGGTGCCTGGCATGTACGCGCTGGTTAAACTTGTGCTTGGCGAGCAGGCGGTTATCCAAATTCCAACTAATATGATCAGCAAGTATGGTCAATTGGCGATGGTTGAGGTAATAGAAAGTGGCCAGCTTCACAAACGCTACCTCAGGTTGGGCGAAGAGACAGGTAATAAAACGATTGTTATTAGTGGCCTAAACGAAGGTGATCAGCTAGCTGTGCAGCGATAGTTAGCTGATCCGAACTTTTAAATAAACGAAGCGATTTCGGCGAGTGATTTTTTCACTGTTGCGTGCTCTGGAATAGTTGCATCATCACTTGGATAACCCGCAATCAATAACATATAAGGACGTTCGTTATCTTTATCTCTGCCGCACAACTCGCTTAAAAAGCTCATAGGTTTAGGTGTATGGGTCAGTGTGGCAAGTCCTGCATTATGCAGAGCTTGGATAAGAAACCCAGTAGCGATCCCAACCGATTCATGGACATAGTAGTTGGTATTTTTGTCTTCCGCGTGGATCCCACCTTTTTTCTGACTAAAAATAGCGATAAGCCAAGGTGCATGTTCTAAGTAGGGTTTTTGTGCATCTGTGCCCAAAGGCTTTAGCGCGTCCAGCCACTCATCTCCCGCACGGCCTTGGTAAAACGAACGCTCGAGGTCTTCGGCTGCAGCTCGGATTTGTTTTTTCTTTTCTGCGCTGCCAATCGCCACGAAATGCCATGGCTGGTGATTTGCACCACTAGGGGCAGTGCCAGCTGCTTTGATACAAGTTTCGATGATTTCTTGCGGTACTGGGCGGTCGCTAAAAGCACGGATGCTATGACGTCTCTTACTGTTCTCCAAGAATGCTTCCGCACGACTTAGCATTTCCTCGTGAGGGTATTCAATAAAATCCGTCAATGGGTGGTTGGCGTGATCTTGCATTTAAAAATTCCTTACCTGTTGTTCATTATCGTTGTAATAGTTAGTCTTTCAGTGTTTAGTTTTATTTGCAATTGACAATATCATGTTAACGGTGGGGCTGTGGGTAATTTTCTTTACAGCTGATATTATAAGTCGTTTAAATTATGGAGTTTCAGAGGGAATAATGTATAGGCATCAGTGGCAAAATAAGCAATTTACCAATCTACCAACGGGAAAAGTTGTTTGTATCGGTAGAAACTATGTAGAGCACGCCAAAGAACTAGATAACCCCATTCCAAGCAGTCCGCTGTTGTTTATCAAACCCGCGACGAGCTTGGTTGCATTTGACAACGAAGTGACATTGAATGCTGCGCTGGGTGAACATCATTATGAGGCCGAACTCGCACTGTTGATCGGCTCGAAAATTGATGCTGGTACCTCAGCACCACTAATGCATATTGCAGGGATAGGACTGGCACTCGATCTCACTCTACGAGACTTACAAAGTGAGCTAAAAGCCCAAGGGCACCCTTGGGAGCGGGCCAAAGCCTATGATAATAGCTGCCCAATAACGCCTTTTGTTCCGTGCGATGAAAACACCTTTGCTAAAAATATCGAATATCGTTTTTGGCAAAATGGTGAGCTGAAACAGCATGGCGATTCTAGCCTAATGATTTTTCCAATAACTGAGCTGCTAAAAGAAGTTTCTCGTTACTTTACGCTTCAGCCTGGAGATATTGTGCTGACAGGCACACCCAAAGGGGTTGGCAGTCTGGCTCAAGGCGATAAATTGAAATTACGAATGGAGCAGCATCCTGCTTGGCATAGTGAAGTTATCTTGAAGTAAGTAGCTACAGGCGCTGCGTCTGTTGATAGAGCTGAGTGATAAAGCTTGTAAAGGGATTTGAATTTTTAGTTGAATTGCCGTCTTCTCAGCTTTTGCATATGACAAAAAGTCGCTACCATGGGGCATCAAACCAACCAAGGAATCATCATGAAAATCAAACCTCTGGGCACGCCCTTTTCGGTAACTGCTTGCAAAGTATTACTCTGCGGTGGTGGCGAGTTAGGAAAAGAAGTCGTTATCGAATTTAAGCGCTTAGGTGCAGAAGTGATTGTCTTGGATCGCTACGACAATGCGCCAGCGATGCAAGTGGCAGATCGCAGCTATACCTTGTCTATGTTGAATGGTGAAAAACTCAAAGCGATTATTGAACAAGAGCAACCTGATTATATCGTGCCGGAAATCGAAGCCATTGCGACGGATAAGCTGGTGGAATTAGAGTCTGAAGGTTACACGGTTGTGCCAACCGCCAAAGCGACTCAACTGACCATGAACCGAGAAGGGATCCGCCGTCTTGCCGCTGAAACGCTTGGGCTTGCCACTTCACCCTATCAATTCGTTGACACCTTGGCAGACTTTAATGCTGCTGTCGCGCGCATTGGCATGCCATGTGTAGTTAAGCCTATCATGAGCTCGTCGGGTAAAGGGCAAAGCGTGATTAGAAGCGCCGAAGATATGGAAGCCGCTTGGCACTACGCACAAGAGGGCGGTCGCGCAGGTCAAGGCAGAGTGATTGTGGAAGGTTTTGTTGATTTTGATTACGAAATTACGCTTTTGACGATACGCCACATTGATGGCACAAGTTTTTGTGAGCCAATTGGGCATGTGCAACAAGACGGTGATTATCAGCAAAGCTGGCAGCCGCAGCAGATGTCTGAGTTGGCACTAGAGCGCAGCAAAGCCATGGCTGAAAAAGTCACGGCAGCACTGGGCGGTCGGGGTCTGTTTGGCGTTGAACTCTTTATTAAGGGTGATGAAGTGTACTTCAGCGAAGTGTCACCAAGGCCGCATGATACCGGCATGGTTACGCTTATCTCGCAAGACTTAAGTGAGTTTGCACTGCATGCACGCGCGATTTTAGGCTTGCCTATTCCCACCATTCACTTCCATGGACCATCGGCATCTAGCGTGATCCTTGTCGAAGGTCAGTCAACACAATTACAGTTCAACAATCTTGCACAAGCGCTTGCTGAGCCACTAACGGATATTCGTTTGTTTGGTAAACCAGAGGTGAGTGGCAAGCGCAGAATGGGTGTGGCGCTAGCGCGTTCAGACTCGGCTGAAAGTGCTGTCGAGAAAGCCAAGCAAGTGGTTGCAAAAGTAGGAATTACGTTATGAACGCAAACACCCGCGTACTTGAGCCATTAGTATTGGGGTTTTGGCGGCTGTTAGATTGGCAAGTTACGCCGCAAGAAAATTTACGCTTTTTAAAGCAAGCGATTGAGCTTGGAATACGCGATACTGATCATGCTGATATTTACGGTGAATATCAGTGTGAGGCGGAGTTTGGTAAAGCCTTAGCGCTTGAGCCTAGCATTCGAGAGCACATTCGGATCATCACCAAATGTGGCATTAAGCCCGCACTTCCGAGCTTGGGATTAGCGGGAAAGGCAAACCATTATGATTCAAGCAAGGCGCATATCATTGCCCAAGCGCAGCAGTCACTAAAGCACTTCGGCACGGATAGGTTAGATGTGCTGTTGATCCATCGTCCGGATTATCTGATGGATGCCGATGAAGTTGCCGATGCGTTTAATATCCTTAAACAAAACGGCGATGTACTGCATTTTGGGGTCTCGAACTTTACACCCAGCCAGCTTGCCTTATTGCAATCGAGGCTCGATTTCGCTTTAGTGACCAACCAAATTGAGTTTTCACCTTATGAGATGAAAGCGCTTGACGATGGCACGCTTGATCAGTGCCAGCAACTAGGTATGAACCCTATGCTGTGGTCGCCGCTGGCAGGGGGCAGAATATTCTCTAGCGAAGACGAAAAAGCCAAACGCCTGCGAGCGGTGCTAAAGCAAGTGGGTGAAGAGGTTGGTAGCACTGAAATTGATCAAGTTATCTACGCATGGCTTGCCATGCATCCATCAAAACCCGCCACTGTGCTTGGAACGGGAAATATCACTCGAGTTGCCAGCGCGTTTGCTTCACAGTCACTTAGCATGAGTCGCGAGCAGTGGTATCGCATTTGGACAGCGTCTACTGGGCATAGCGTACCATAAAACGTTACATACGTGGATTGAAGCCAATTTACGCGACAGCCTTATAAATTCAGCCACAAAAAAGGGCCTTTCGGCCCTACGTGTTGCAGCAAGTAAAAAATAAGGTGATGCGGTTGTCACAGGACCGCTCACCTTTGGTCATCACAGATTAAAATCTAATCCATAACTTACGTAAGCTTTAATATCGTCGCTACTGTCTAAGTCGGTTTTTACTAATCCAAAGGTAAAGCCTTGCGTAGATAAGCTCACTCCGTAATCCATATAAGCGTCGTCTTCTCCTGTCCACTCAAGCACTGTGTCTCCGCTGGAGCGACCAATATGTAGAGTTAATTCACTGTCTTTAAAAATGGGGAAGCTGGCCGACACTTCGGCATATAGCATGTCTTCTTCTGTGGTTGAGTCGCTTTGCGCTGTGGCTAGGTGGCTGAGTTTAAAAGTAAAGTATTGCCAGCCAAGCGCAGCGTAAATCTCGCCAAAATCAATATCTCCACTGGCATCGGGATAGGCGTAGTGGATATAACCGAAATCAAAACTCATGCCCTTGATTTCGCCAGCGTAACCCGCGTACAGATCCATTTCGTAACTGGCGGAGTCGCCAAAGTCGATGTTAGAGACCCAAGTGCCCGCATAAAACCCCGACTCATTGCTATAATCCAAGCCGCCAGACACTGCTGCGCCATCATCAGTCTGGGTGATACCACGCCAGTAATAATTTGAGCTTGCCGCAATATTCGCTGTCACTTCCGCCTGAACAGAGACACAAAAGCACGCAGTCAGGCCGCCGAGTAGCATAAGTAAAGGTTTGTTTTTCATTCTGTTTTCCCCATTGAACGCAGAGTTATTATTCGGTTGTTGTCATTGCATTTTCTGCAAAGAGTAAGTGCAAGGGGGAGGCCAATGTCAGGAAATGGCGGAGAATTTATTTTATGTTATTAAAAATATTGGAATTTAATTTCTGTGTTTCGAAAGTAGGGCAGAGTGATTTGCATAAATGTTGCACATGGCTGGTGCAAAGTACCATAGCTTGCACAGTATTAATGCAAGCTATAGATTGCGCTAGCCGTTATTGAAGTTTAGGTTAGTTATCCAAAGATGGTGCGCATTAGGCTGATGGTTTCATCAACACTGCGGCCTTTTTCTACTTCAGCGACTATCGAGTCACGTTTGGCGCGAATATGCTCTGGAATAGACTCATCCGCAAGGGCGCGGTCGACTAACACTTCTGCAGATTCTTTACCGCGGCGTACGGTCTTTTTGCCACCACTGGTGCCGCTGCGCTTAGGCTTATGCAGTAGCTTAAAGTAATTGGAGTTAGTGGCGGTGTCTTTATCCGCGTAATAAAACAGGCATGGTAGCAGCGCTTTAATTTCAGCAAGTTGTGTTTCAAATTCATCAACAGGTGCAGCCATCATATACCATGGCATTGCTTTAATGGTGCTGACGACATCGGTCCAGTAACGCTCAAAATCGCGATTGTTAAGTTTAGCAACACCAAGTGCTTGGCACAAAGCGTCAAGCTTGCTCGAGGTTATTGGAGTGAACACATCAGGGCGACGCATTGCTAATAGGCGAGTAGCTGGCGCAAGCGTTGGCTTTTCCTCGCTGCCAGCAAAAGCGCTTAAATACCCTACCATAAATGACTGATAATGTTCGAGCGTCACGTCACCTTCTGCCGGGATTGCGGCTAGCGCTTCATCAAAAGCACCCGGAAGGTCATCTAATAACTGGTGAAAGCCTTTTGCACTTTTGGTGGAGGCAAACCACTCCACGTCAAACTGATACACGCTGGTATCTAAATTTGCAGCATGCTTACCGCTAAAGGCGAGGCGATCTTCTTTGATCATGTCTTTAAGTGGAGTGCTGCGCATTGGTTTAAGGTATTCAATCAGTTTTAATTGCTCATCTAGTGCAATCACTTCTTTGTGACTGGCAATAAATGCAGCCACCATAGGCCAAGGCGCAATGCGTAACGTTTTGAGTTGTAAAAAGCTAATCGCTGCGATGAGCAGATCTTGTAGCTTTTTCACTGTGGGTAATTGATGGTCATCCAGTAAATCAAAATTGATACGATTTTTCGCCACATCAAGCAGTTCATAACACCAACCAAGAAAATCTTCAGGGTGATTTTCCACCTTAACCGCCATCAGATTAAGGCTGATCTCCGTGGCCTGTTTGAGGATATTTTGATAAATCTGACTTTCTTGTTCGCCCAAGGCCATGTTTGACGGTGATATGAGCAGTTTCTTCATGCGGGTTAGATACTCCAAGTTTGATTAATAAACCAACCAGTAAAATATAGCTAATGACGCTAAAAACTGGCAAGGGCGAGGATCATACCGATTAGTCAAAAGGTTGCAATCGCTCAGTACAAATTATTTGCCTTTATTCATGGTATATTCGACTACAGCCGTTATCATAAAGAGAACCAAGCCTTACGAAGGAAAAGCAATGAACCGGCTAGTTAAAANCGCCATTGTCGCGCTTATTATTATTCTTGTTATCGCAGCCCCGTTTTTAATCCCTAAACAGGCAATTATTGACCAAGTCACGTCACAGGTTGAGTCAGTGACAGGTAGAAAACTGTCGATCGATGGCGACTCTGACATCGGTATTTTCCCAACGTTGCACATTGAGCTAAACCAAGTGCGATTTGCCAACATGGCAACGGGCAGTCGCCCAGATATGTTTGCCATGGAGCAACTTGCCGTCCATATTCCGTGGTTAAGTGCGCTGTCTGGTGAAGCTAAGCTTGAGCGCTTTGTGATCAATAATCCTAAAATTATTCTAGAAACCGACAAACAAGGTAATGCTAACTGGCAGTTGCTACCCACCAGTGCAGAAAACACGACAACGGCGCAAACCAGCTCAAAAGGTAATATGCAGTTACCAGAAGGCTTAGATGTTAGCCTTGGCGAAGTGGCGATTTATGGTGGCTCGGTGACTTATCTTGACGGTGTGACAGGCGCTGAATATCAGGTAACTGATTTAGACATTAGCGTGATGCTATCGTCACTGTACCAACCATTAGAAGTCGACGGCAAGCTGACTTTTCAAGGTCAAACTTTTAACCTAGTTACTACACTCGATAATCCAGCAAAGGCGATCGAAGGTGAAACCTTTAATGTTGAACAACAAGTAAAATCAGCGCTGTTCAACCTTGACTATAAAGGTGAAATTGCAGAGCAAGGTAAAACCATTCGCGGTCAATTAGCCTTGTCTGGCGACTCGGTAAAAGCGCTAGCTAAGTGGCAGGGCGTTGATCTAAAAGCCAAAGAAAATGCGTTCAATGACTTTGGCCTAAACGCTAAAATGACGACGCAAGGGCAAGTTTTTACTCTCAATGCCTTAGAAGCGACCTTGGACGAATTGGTAATAAAGGGTCAAAGTAAAGTCACTCTCTCTGGTAAGCCTGATATTACCGCGAGCGTTGACCTTGGCATGTTAGATCTTAATCCTTATTTGCCAGAACCTGTGGAAAAGCCACAAACGCAACCTGAGCCCGAAGGCGCACCAGCACAGCCTATCGTGTGGGATGACACTGCAATTGATTTGTCAGTACTTAATAGCCTCAGTGCGAATGTGAAGATCACCTCAACAGGGCTACGTGCGAGAGAAATTAAGCTTGGCGAAAACCAAATCAGCTTAGTACTTAACTCAGGTAAGGCGACACTGAGCCTAGATAAATTCCAAGCCTATGAAGGTCAGGGTAAAGGTAAGGTTGTTGTAAATGCGGCAACAAAACCTTATGCCATCAGTACTGACTTTGCGTTAACGGCAATTAATGCCGAGCCACTACTGACTGATGCCATTGGCTTTGACAAAGTATTGGGCAAAGGTAGTCTTAATTGGACGTTAAACACACAAGGCGTTAGTCAAAAGCAATTTGTGAATGCTCTAGGTGGTAAATTAGGTTTTGAGTTCAAAGATGGTGGCGTAAAAGGCGCAAACCTTGCTGAGATGATCCGTAAGGGCAAAGAGATGCTCAAAGGTGACTTCTCTTCGGTATCGCAAGGACTCAATGCTAATTTCGACCCAGATCAAAAAACCGACTTCTCAGCCATGACTGGCACCTTTGTCTTTACCAAAGGCGTAGGTCAAAACGATGACTTCTCGTTGGCAAGCCCGTTGCTACGAGTGACAGGCAAGGGCACCGTTGATTTACCACAAACTTTAGTTGATTATCGTGTGGTGACTGGAATTGTTGATACCATTGAAGGGCAAGCCAGCAGCGATGACAGTACCGGTTTTAAAATTCCAGTGCGGATCAAAGGTCCATTCCACAAAGTTGAAACTAACCTAGACCTAAAAGAAGCGGCCAAAGACAAAGCCAAAGACAAGGTTAAGGATAAGGTAAAAGACAAACTTAAAGGTTTGTTTGGTGGATAGATCTTTATGACGCTTCAATAAACAGCTCATCTGTTTGTTTTAAATCAATTTCAGCTTAACAAGGGCTTGCCGATGGTAGCCCTTGTTCTATATTTATCGCGAGTGAATTATCTATATGCAGTTATAGTGAGCTTATGATGACTTATGCCTATAAGTTGTAACCAGCTGTAATAGAATTACTGCTATTCATGTGCTTAGATAGATGCGAATAGCTCTATAAACAAACGAAGGATAAAAGAATGAGTACACCTATTTTACTCGAATACACGGTGACGCCAAAAACTGAGGGTAACTGGATATTTTCAAATGACGATAAACCAGTTAAACTTAAATTAGCTCAGGGTGAAAGCGCTGTTCTAACTTATAAGCTCGTTACTGATGAAGCCGGCTGGAGCTTTGCTGAAAACGGTACTTTTTTTACCGAAGCGCAAGACAATTTCAATTATAACCTTATAAGCACATTAAAAGATGAGTTTACGGTTGAGGTGAAGATTGAAGCATTGAATGTTGCGAATACGCTAAGTGAAGATGATATCAAAGCGCTTTCAGCTAATCCTGATGCGAGGGTTGTTACACTCGTAGAGAATAACAACTCGAATATTGAGTTCAGACTTGTTGCTCAATGCAATTCCGCAAATGGTGTCGTGCGTTATTTCTCTCAAGATCCAAGGGTGATAATTGACAACCCAGATGGTCCAGGTTAATTCGTAATTTGCACTTGGCACAGATAGGTAAAATGTTCTGTGCCAATTCTTAATTCAAGTGATGGTGAGTGACATAATGTCCTGAACCATGACAGGCGATAAAAAGACGGGCTCCAGCCTAAATCAATGCTTTTTTTCAGTGAAGCCATCGCGGAATACTTTTCTTCTATTAGTGTTTGAATTAACGATTTTACGTAAAAAGCCTCGGCTGAATCGGGATACTCAGCCAAATATTCATCAATTGCTATTAATGCCTCTTGGTTCCGACCTAGGTGTGCCAAAGCTTGAATGCGCACGACTTCAACTTGGCTTGCTGGATCACTGGCTAAAATTTGCAGATACACTTCACTGGCTTTCGCCTTCTCACCCATTAGTGAGTATATGTCTGCGTAGTTAAGTAAGATTTCTACATTGCTGGGCGCCAACTGAGAGGCTCGTTCAGCAAACTCTAGTGCCCCTTCTAAATCACCTAATAGCATCAATACAATGGCATAATTATTAAAGGTAGCCGTACTTGTATATGAGCGCTCAACTAGAGCTTGATAAGATTTTTCTGCGTCATGGAGCTTACCAAGTAGAAGAGAGATATCGGCAATGGCCTTCAGTGTTTTCAGGTTATCAGGGCCGTAATGGCTGGCTGCTCGTAAGTAAGGCAAGGCCTCTCCATACTGGCCAAGCTTCATGTTGAACAGAGCTGCATTACGGATGACTTTTAAGGTCGGTCTAAGTTCATAGGCAAGCTCAGTGTGATGAAGTGCCGAAGTGTAATCGTTTATTAAATGATAGTAGATGCTGATCAGAGCGTGCTTTTGATACTCGTCCTTGGCTGAATTCTGAATTGCTAAAAAGGTTCCTTTGGCGCGGATTTTGTCTTTTGCAAACGCATAAAAATCGAGATAGGAACCTTGAATAATTGTACTTGCTTTTAATCTCTTGGGGGCTTGCTGTAATACTTGTTCCCAGTTTAGAAGTATTTGATCATTTGAACTATCTTCATACAACTGAGTCGCGAGTTCAGAGTAAAGTGAATACAGCGGCAGGAAGTCCGGCGCAGTATCAATCAGCGTTGTTAACTCTTTTAATATCGCAGCGCGGTCCGCCTCTTTTACTAAACTAGCATCATGCAGTGTGGCGTAGCTATTCAGTAATGTTTTATTGCTTGTGGCTAAATCAGTTGAGCCTCCGGTTAATGAACTGAGGGCCGAGGCTGTAATAGCAAAAACACGGCTGTAGTTTTCACTCGAGGTCATTGTTCGCGCACTATTAATTAAGGCTCCATTAGACGCATCAACTAAGTCGATAACGATGTCACAGCTTTGAATATTACAGTCTAGTTTTATCGTAATAAGCTCATTACTATTTAACGCTCGCCCCAATGCCTTTAATGGTGCTTCAACACCAATAAATTTTTGTGTTTGCTCTACTTCACTGTCTGAAATGAAGACGTAATCACTGTTACTTAAAAAATGTTGTTTAAGTGCGTCGTTAATTGCTAACTCGATGTTTTGTTGATGCGCTTCAAGTAGTTGAAAAGAGTTAGTGAATTTTATCGGTAGCGCTGCAATATAAACCTTGGGTTTGGTTTCCTGCCAATACCAGTATCCACCAACGGCTAAGCACACTAAAAAGGTGAAAAGTGCTGCAATACCTAGTTGCTTTTTACGTGCTTTGGCTTTCTCTCTGGCTCTATCTCGTAGCTCTATTTGTTCAAGTGACACTGTCGCTTCGCTGTTATCGTAGCTAAAGGCGTGTAAAATTTGCTTTAGCTGCTGACTGACTTCATTCGCGCTGCTTGGACGAGCGTTTTTGTCGTATTGCAATAAGCGATCAATAAGCTGTGCCAGCGCAGGGGGAATATCTAAAATACGTTTAGCACTGGCTTTTAACGGCTGGAACTTGATCTGTTCAGCAATAGACTTGTCACTGCCATCGTCAGCTTGTTCGAAATAAGGATGATGTCCTGCTAACAATTGATAAGCTATTAGCCCAAATGAGAATAAGTCACTGCGACTGTCTAGCGTTTCATCACGCAGTTGCTCTGGTGACATTGCTGTGAGACTACCGTAACTGGTATGTGGGCGAGAGGCTTGGTTGTCTTCTAATTGTGAAATACCAAAGTCGGCAATTTTGGCTATGCTCTGTTCATTCACCAGTATATTGCCAGGTTTTAAGTCTAAATGAAGAATGTTCTGGCCATGAGCTGAGGCTAGGCCATCGGCAACATGGCTTAGTAGCTCTACTTTTTGCTCGGTAGTTAATACGTGTGTTTTTGTGTAGTGCTGTAAAGTTGCACCTTGCACATATTCCATTTCCAAAGCCATTTGACCATCGCTTTCAAAGACATCATAAATTTGTACTATGTTTGGATGGTTAAAACGCGCTAACAGGCGGGCTTCGTTGAGTGCATCTGATTGCGTGTGCTGAGTTAGTGACATCACCTTTACCGCCACTCGGCGGCCTAATTTTTTGTCGGTAGCAAGGTACACTTTGCTCATTCCGCCTTCGGCGAGCAAGATCACGTCCTGATAGTATTCTTCTAACTTCAACACAGCGCTGTCTTTCTCTTTTATTATTGGGGTTAGTGTATCGCTAAAAATACTAAATTAGTACCATTTGCGTTGGGCTTAGTCGCAAATAACAAGTTGAAAATTTAACACTTTGTCATACTCACAGCCGCATGTAGGTTATAAGGATAAACAACAATAAGGAAAAGCAAATGG
Source organism: Pseudoalteromonas sp. HM-SA03 (assembly GCF_002289345.1). Lineage (GTDB taxonomy): Bacteria > Pseudomonadota > Gammaproteobacteria > Enterobacterales > Alteromonadaceae > Pseudoalteromonas. Next base: position 149,523 of record NZ_NSDG01000076.1, read on the forward strand.
CAAAGTTATCTTCTAATTTAGTTTCTCACTTCAGTTTGGCCGCCTTAATGGCAAGCGCTCTGCTCGTGAATACGTCTAGTATAGCGGCAGATAACAAACAAACCTTTAGTTACCCCAATAACGCTCGTAACGCAATAAGCCTTACGTTTGATGATGCAAGACCAAGTCAAGTTGATGTGGGAGTGCCGCTACTCAATCGCCACAAGGTGAAAGGCACATTTTATGTTATGCCACCACAGGTGAAGGAAAAGCTCGCATTGTGGCAAGCCGCTGTGAAGCAGGGGCATGAAATAGGTAATCACACCAGTGAACACTTATGTACGGGTAACTTTGCCTGGCTAAGGGAAAAGAATAAAGGACTCGAACAGGTTGATTTGGCCTACATAGAACGCGATGTAGTAAGCACTACAAAATATATTGAAAAGCATTTAGGCGTAACCCCCAGAAGCTTTGCATATCCTTGTGGTAATACCTTTGTTGGTCGCGGCGCTGAAGTAAAAAGTTATGTGCCTGTGATTGCGAAGCATTTTGACAGTGGCCGCACGTGGTTAGATGAAACCGCTAACAACCCAACTTATACTGACTTTGCGCAGCTCACAGGAGTGAGAATGGACGGTGTTAGTTTTGAAGAGCTAAAAGGGTTACTGGAGCACCTTAGGGCAAATAACAGTTGGATAATTCTTGCTGGACATGAAGTGGGCGAAAAAGGCATGTACACCGTAGATACCAAAACGCTAGATCAGCTTATTCCTTACTTACAGGACCCTAAAAACGGTTATTGGTTAGACACCGTAAGCAATGTGGGTGATTACATCAAAAGTAAAAGAGAGCCGTAGGTCGAGATTTATCTCGACTTGACGGTTTCTAAAATTCTCTCGTCGCTCTATATGGTTGCTTGCTCAAAGCTTGAGCTTGTTTGTGAGAAAAGGATGAGAAATTCTTGTTCACAGCCTACTAAGCGATATGCCTAAACAGTAATCGAAATAAAATTTCCGCTGTAAACTTTGCTTAATATTTGCGCAAGTGGTTGAATTCTCGATTGCTTGCCGCCATATCCTCAAACTGTAATCGGTACGTCATGTTAACGCGTTAAATTAATTAAAAATTGAACTATCTTTGATGCGACATTGCTGATACAATTGCCCGCCCTTGAAAGACATAATCACAGTTTTTTGAGTGGAATTTAACCTAAATGCCTTGATTTTGAACGAAATCTAGGCGAGTTGTAACTACACCGGAGGTCATTAAGATGATCCAAATGCAAACTCAGCTGGACGTTGCTGATAACAGCGGCGCTCGCAAAGTGCAGTGTATAAAAGTCCTTGGTGGTTCGCACCGTCGCTACGCAGCGGTTGGCGACATCATTAAAGTTTCTGTTAAAGAAGCGATTCCTCGCGGCAAAGTGAAGAAAGGTGATGTTAAAAACGCAGTAGTAGTGCGTACTAAAAAAGGCGTACGTCGTCCAGACGGCTCTTTAATCCGTTTCGATAGCAATGCGGCTGTTATCTTAAATGATAACTTACAGCCTATTGGTACTCGTATCTTCGGCCCTGTGACTCGTGAACTTCGTACTGAAAAGTTCATGAAGATCGTTTCACTAGCACCAGAAGTACTATAAGGAGTCGATCATGGCAGCAAAAATCCGTCGTGATGACGAAGTAATCGTACTAGCCGGTAAAGACAAAGGTAAGCGCGGTAAAGTGCTTTCAGTTGTTACTGAAACTGGCCGAGTATTTGTTGAAGGCGTTAACATCATCAAGAAACACCAGAAGCCTGTACCACAACTACAGCAAGCTGGCGGTGTTGTTGAGAAAGAAGCGTCAGTCGACGTATCAAACGTAGCGATTTTCAATGCCGAAACTGGCAAAGCGGATCGTGTAGGTTTTAGATTTGAAGACGGTAAAAAAGTCCGTTTCTTCAAGTCTACCGGTAAAACTATTTAATAGTTGGAGTAGACGATGGCGAAACTGCATGAAGTGTACAAAGACAAAGTGGTAAAAGAGCTTCAAGAGAAGTTCGGTTACAGCTCTGTCATGCAAGTCCCTCAGATCGAAAAGATCACACTTAACATGGGTGTGGGCGAAGCCCTAGCTGACAAGAAAATTCTAGAAAACGCAGTAGCAGACCTAGAATCAATCTCTGGTCAGAAGCCTCTAGTGACTAAAGCACGCAAATCAGTTGCTGGCTTTAAGATCCGTGAAGGTTACCCAATTGGCTGTAAAGTAACCCTACGCGGCGAGCGTATGTGGGATTTCCTAGAGCGTTTAGTCTCTATCGCGATGCCACGTATTCGTGACTTCCGCGGTGTTAGCGCAAAGTCTTTTGACGGTCGCGGTAACTACTCTATGGGCGTACGTGAACAAATCATCTTCCCAGAAATTGATTATGATAAAGTAGACCGCGTTCGCGGTATGGATATCACAATCACTACTTCTGCGAAAACAGATGACGAAGGCCGTGCGTTGTTAGAAGCGTTCAACTTCCCATTCAAAAAGTAAGGGTAGGGTTATGGCAAAGAATTCAATGAAAGCACGTGACGTAAAACGTGCTAAATTAGTTGCTCAGTATGCTGAAAAGCGTGCTGCGTTAAAAGCTATCATCAGCGATGTTAATGCATCTGATGATGAGCGTTGGGATGCAGTGTTAAAGCTACAGTCTTTACCACGCGATTCTAGCCCTTCACGTCAACGTAATCGTTGTAACATCACGGGCCGCCCTCATGGTTATCTTCGCAAGTTCGGCTTAAGCCGTATCAAAGTTCGCGAAGCAGCGATGCGCGGTGAAATTCCTGGCCTTAAAAAGGCTAGCTGGTAATAGAATCACGGGAGTAAGACATGAGCTTGCAAGATCCAATTGCGGATTTGTTCACACGTATCCGTAACGGTCAGTCTGCGAAGAAGGTATCTGTTTCAATGCCAACTTCAAAGCTGAAAGTAGCTGTAGCTAAGGTACTTAAAGACGAAGGTTATATCACTGACTTCGCAGTATCTGGTGACGTAAAAGCAGAATTGACTATCGAACTTAAGTACTTCGAAGGCAAAGCTGTAATCGAAAACATCCAGCGTGTTAGCCGCCCTGGTTTACGTATCTATAAGAGACGTGACGAATTACCTAAGGTAATGGGTGGTCTAGGTATCGCTATCGTATCAACTTCTAAAGGCCTGATGACAGACCGCGCTGCGCGTACCGCTGGCGTTGGTGGTGAAATCATTGGCTTTGTAGCTTAATCGGAGGGGAACTATGTCTCGTATAGCGAAGGCTCCAATCAATGTTCCTGCCGGTGTTGAAGTTACAATTAACGGCCAGGACATCAAAGTTAAAGGCAAGAACGGTGAATTAACTCGCACAATCAACGATGCGGTTGAAGTTTCACTAAACGACAACGTTATCACTACAGCTCCTCGTGAAGTTGCTAATGCTTGGGCTCAAGCTGGTACTGCACGCGCGCTAATCAACAACATGATTGTTGGTGTTAACGATGGTTATGAGAAGAAACTACAGCTAGTAGGTGTTGGTTACCGTGCGGCAGTTAAGGGTAATTCATTAGATTTAACCCTTGGCTTTTCTCACCCAGTGAACTTCGAGATCCCAACAGGTATCACTATCGAAGCTCCAAGCCAGACTGAAATTGTTGTTAAAGGCGCAGACAAGCAGTTAGTTGGTCAAACAGCTGCTAACATCCGCTCATACCGTGAACCAGAGCCTTATAAAGGTAAAGGTGTACGTTATGCTGATGAGCACGTGCGTCGTAAAGAGGCTAAGAAGAAGTAAGGTAAGACGATGGATAAGAAAACAGCTCGTCTACGTCGTGCTAAGCGCACTCGTAGAAATATTATCGAACAAGGCACAACACGTCTTGTTATCCACCGCACGCCACGTCACATTTACGCTCAAGTAATCAATGCTGAGGGTAATGTACTGGCTGCTGCTTCTACTGTTGAAAAAGCAATTGTTGAAACAGTTAAAGGCACAGGCAACATCGAAGCGGCTCAAGCAGTTGGTAAAGCAATCGCTGAGCGCGTAGCTGACAAAGGCGTTGAAAAAATCGCTTTTGATCGCAGTGGCTTTAAATATCACGGCCGTGTGAAGGCGCTAGCTGATGCTGCGCGCGAAGCCGGTCTGCAATTCTAGGAGTAGACAATGGCTAACGTAGAAGCAAAAGCACAACAGCCTGAATTGGCTGAAAAGCTAATCGCGGTAAACCGTGTGTCTAAAGTGGTTAAAGGTGGTCGTATCTTTAGCTTCACTGCACTAACAGTAGTTGGTGATGGCGCTGGTAAAGTAGGTTTTGGTTATGGTAAAGCACGTGAAGTTCCTGCTGCTATTCAAAAAGCAATGGAAAAAGCACGTCGCAACATGATCACTGTTGAACTAAAAGGTAACACGCTACAGCACCCAATCAAGGGTCGCCACGCGGGTTCTAAAGTATACATGCAGCCAGCATCTGAAGGTACAGGTATCATCGCAGGTGGTGCGATGCGTGCAGTACTAGAAGTAACTGGTGTACAGAACGTACTATCTAAAGCATACGGTTCAACTAACCCGATCAACATCGTTCGCGCAACTATCGCAGCGCTAGAGAATATGAATTCTCCAGAAGGTATTGCTGCGAAGCGTGGTCTTAGCGTTGACGAAATCTTGGGGTAAGACACCATGGCAAACACAGTAAAAGTAACTCAAGTACGTAGCTCAATCGGTCGTTTACCGAAGCATAAAGCTACATTACGTGGCCTTGGTTTACGTCGTATCAATCACACTGTTGAGCTAGAAGATACGCCAGCAGTTCGCGGTATGATCAACCAAGTTTCTTACATGGTTAAGGTTGAGGGGTAATTCGATGAACTTGAATACACTTTCACCTGCTGCAGGTTCAAAAACAGCTGGTAAGCGTGTTGGCCGTGGTATCGGCTCTGGTCTTGGTAAGACTGGTGGTCGTGGTCATAAAGGTCAAAAGTCACGCTCTGGCGGTAAAGTACGCGTTGGTTTCGAAGGCGGTCAAATGCCTATGCAACGTCGTCTACCTAAGTTTGGTTTCACTTCACGCAAGTCTCTTGTGTCTAAAGAAGTGAATCTATTCGAAATCGCTAAAGTTGAAGGCGATGTGGTAGATCTAAACGCGTTACAGGCAGCTGGTATCGTTAAAAAGAACATCCAGTTCGTAAAAGTTGTAAAATCTGGCGAAGTTTCACGCGCTGTTACTGTTAAAGGCATGAAAGTGTCTAAAGGTGCACGCGAAGCTATCGAAGCTGCCGGAGGCAAGGTAGAAGACTAAGGAAGTACGCTATGGCTAAACCAGGTCAAGATATGCAAAGTGCACAAAGTGGGCTTGCGGAACTGAAGCGCCGATTACTATTCGTATTGGGTGCTATCATTATTTACCGTCTGGGCTCTTTTGTGCCAATCCCTGGGATTGACGCCGCTGTACTTGCCGAATTCTTCGAGCAACAAAAGGGCACCATTGTTGAGATGTTCAACATGTTTAGCGGTGGTGCGCTTGAGCGTGCATCGGTATTGGCGCTAGGTATTATGCCGTACATCTCGGCTTCGATTATTATGCAGCTATTAACGCACATACACCCTGCGATGATAGAGCTTAAGAAAGAAGGTGAGCAAGGGCGTAAGAAAATCAGCCAGTATACGCGTTATGGTACGCTTGTGCTTGCTACATTCCAATCGATAGGTATCGCTACTGGTCTACCTAATATGATGGAAGGCTTAGTTGTGAATCCAGGCTTCGGCTTTTATTTCACAGCGGTAGTGAGCTTAGTCACAGGAACGATGTTCCTTATGTGGTTGGGCGAACAAATCACTGAGCGTGGTATCGGTAACGGTATTTCAGTTCTAATATTTGTTGGTATTGTAGCTAACCTGCCGTCTGCAATTGGTTCGACAGCAGAAATGGCGCGCCAAGGTGATCTGCATATTTTAGCATTGTTATTGATTGCGGTAATCGTATTCGCTGTAACTTATCTGGTTGTGTTCTTCGAGCGTGGTCAACGTCGTATCGTTGTAAACTATGCGAAGCGTCAACAAGGTCGTCAGGTATTTGCTGCTCAAAGCACGCACTTACCACTAAAAGTTAACATGGCGGGTGTTATTCCACCAATCTTTGCTAGCAGTATCATTTTGTTCCCTGGTACAATAGCAAGCTGGTTTGGCCAAGGTGAAGGTCCGGTCGCTGATGTGCTACAAGCTATCTCAGCAGTATTGACTCCAGGTCAACCACTGTATGCGATGGTATTAGCTGCGGCTATCATCTTCTTCTGCTTCTTCTACACTGCGTTGGTGTTTAACCCGCGTGAGACAGCAGATAACCTGAAAAAATCTGGCGCTTTTATTCCAGGCATTCGTCCAGGTGAGCAGACATCTAAATACATTGATAAAGTGATGACACGCCTGACATTGGCAGGTGCTTTGTATATAACCTTTATCTGTCTGGTGCCCGAGTTTATGACTATGGCATGGCAAACGCCATTCTACTTCGGCGGTACATCGATTCTGATTATCGTTGTTGTCATCATGGACTTTATGGCACAAGTACAGACTCATATGATGTCACATCAATATGATTCTGTGCTGAAAAAAGCGAACCTTAAAGGCTACGGCCGTTAAGGTCAGTTTACGGAGTTGAGTAATGAAAGTACGTGCTTCCGTTAAGAAAATTTGCCGTAACTGCAAAGTAATCAAGCGTGCAGGTGTTGTACGTGTGATCTGCAGTGAGCCAAAGCACAAGCAAAGGCAAGGCTAAGCAAATTAAGTCGTGCAGGCTGAGTAACTTTACTTAGCCTGTTTCTTTGGTAAAACTTGAATGTCGGTTGGGTATCCTATACGGGCTTTCCAGCAAGATGATAATCAAGTTTATTTATAGGAGATATGTTAGTGGCCCGTATCGCAGGCATTAACGTTCCTGATCATAAGCATGCTGTTATCGGTTTAACAAGCATCTATGGTGTAGGTAAAACTCGCGCTAAGGCGATCTTAGCTGCGACAGGTATCGCTGAAACTACTAAAATCGGCGAGTTAAATGACGAAACACTTGACATCCTTCGTGAAGAAGTTGGCAAGTACACTGTTGAAGGTGATCTTCGTCGTGAAGTTACACTAAACATCAAGCGTCTTATGGACCTTGGCTGTTTCCGTGGCTTACGTCACCGTCGTTCGCTACCACTACGTGGTCAGCGTACTAAGACTAACGCGCGTACTCGTAAGGGTCCTCGCAAGCCTATCAAGAAATAAGGTGGGGTAAGTTATGGCAAAAGCACCAATTCGTCGTAAAAAGGTCAAAAAGCAGGTTGTTGACGGCATGGCTCACGTTCATGCATCTTTCAACAACACGATTGTGACCATCACTGACCGTCAAGGCAATGCTCTTTCTTGGGCGACTGCGGGTGGTTCAGGTTTCCGTGGTTCTCGTAAGTCTACTCCATTCGCTGCACAGGTTGCTGCGGAGCGTGCAGGTGTTGCTGCACAAGAGTACGGTCTTAAGAACCTAGAAGTATTCATCAAAGGTCCAGGTCCAGGCCGTGAGTCTGCTGTTCGTGCATTGAATGCTGCTGGTTACCGTATCACTAACATCACTGACGTGACGCCAATTCCACACAATGGTTGTCGTCCACCGAAGAAACGTCGCGTATAACAATAGGTTAGGAGAAAGAACATGGCAAGATATTTGGGCCCTAAGCTCAAGCTGAGTCGTCGTGAAGGTACTGACCTGTTCCTTAAAAGCGGCGTAAGAGCAATTGACTCTAAGTGTAAACTAGAAACAGCACCTGGTCAGCACGGCGCGCGTAAAGGTCGTCTATCTGATTACGGTTTACAGCTACGTGAAAAGCAAAAAGTTCGTCGTATCTACGGTGTACTAGAAAAGCAATTCCGTAACTACTACAAAGAAGCTGCTCGCCTTAAAGGTAACACAGGTGAAAACTTGTTACAGCTTCTAGAGCAACGTCTAGACAATGTTGTATATCGCATGGGTTTTGCAAGCACACGTGCTGAAGCACGTCAGCTAGTAAGCCACAAAGCGATTATGGTTAATGGTCGTGTTGTTAATATCCCTTCTTTCGTAGTTACTCCTGAAGATGTAGTAGTAATTCGCGAGAAGTCTAAAAAGCAAGCGCGTATCATCGCTGCTCTAGAGTTGGCTGAGCAACGTGAAAAGCCAACTTGGATTGAAGTTGACGGTAAGAAAATGGAAGGCACTTTCAAGCGTCTACCAGAGCGTTCTGATCTGTCTGCGGACATTAACGAACAACTAATCGTCGAACTTTACTCGAAGTAAAGTTAAGAGTTAAGAGAGGATAAAATGCAGGGTTCTGTAACCGAATTCCTAAAACCAAGATTAGTCGATATCGACGCTGTAAGCTCAACGCGTTCTAAAGTAGTTTTAGAGCCTCTAGAGCGTGGTTTTGGCCACACACTAGGTAATGCTCTACGTCGTATACTTCTTTCATCTATGCCTGGTTGTGCTGTGACAGAAGTTGAAATTGACGGTGTATTGCACGAGTACAGCGCGAAAGAAGGCGTACAAGAAGACATCATTGAAATTCTGTTAAACCTTAAAGGTCTAGCGGTATCTCTAGAAGGTAAAGATGAAGTTTTCCTTACCCTGGCTAAGTCTGGTGTAGGCCCTGTGACTGCGGCTGATATCCAGCACGACGGAGATGTGACTATCGCCAACCCTGAGCATGTCATTTGTCACTTAACTGCTGACAATAGCGAAATCAGCATGCGCATTCGTGTTGAGCGTGGTCGCGGTTATGTACCGGCGTCTAGTCGTTTATCCTCTGATGACGATGAGCGTCCAATCGGCCGTTTGTTGCTAGATGCATCATTCAGCCCGGTTGAGCGTATTGCGTACTCGGTTGAGTCAGCTCGTGTTGAGCAGCGTACAGACTTAGATAAACTAATCATCGATATGGAAACGAACGGCACTTTAGATCCTGAAGAAGCGATCCGCCGTGCGTCAACTATCCTTGCTGAGCAGTTAGATGCATTCGTAGACCTACGTGATGTTTCTGAGCCAGAAGAGAAAGAAGAGAAGCCGGAGTTCGATCCGATTCTACTTCGTCCAGTTGATGACTTAGAACTAACTGTACGTTCTGCAAACTGTCTGAAAGCCGAGCAAATTCAATATATCGGTGACTTAGTACAGCGTACTGAAGTTGAGCTTCTGAAAACACCAAACCTTGGTAAGAAGTCTCTAACTGAAATTAAAGACGTGCTAGCTTCACGTGGTCTATCTCTAGGTATGCGCCTAGAAAACTGGCCGCCTGCAAGTCTAGCTGAGTAATCTAAGTTACTATATTAGTTTAGTTAGAAGGATAGGGTCATGCGCCATCGTAAGAGTGGTCGTCAATTAAACCGTAACAGCAGCCATCGCAAAGCGATGTTTAGCAACATGGCTGGTTCTTTGGTGAAGCACGAAATCATCAAAACTACTTTGCCTAAAGCAAAAGAGCTGCGCCGTGTAATTGAACCTTTAATCACACTGGCTAAGACTGACAGTGTAGCAAACCGTCGTTTAGCGTTTGCTCGCACGCGTGATAAAGAAGTAGTTGGTAAATTGTTCACTGAGATTGGTCCACGTTTCGCGGATCGTCCAGGTGGTTACACTCGTATTCTTAAGTGTGGCTTCCGTACTGGTGACAATGCGCCAATGGCTTACATTGAACTACTAGATCGTCCAGCGACAGAAGAAGTTCAAGAAGACGCGCAGTCTGCAGAGTAATTAGTCTTTTTAAAGACACAAAAAAGCCGAGCATAGCTCGGCTTTTTCTTTTTATATCCCTTAAGACTTTTGCGCCTGTTTATAATAACTAAACGCTCTCTCATATCTTTTGGTCACTATTCTTATTAGCTTCATTTATAAAATTAGCAATTGAAGAACCTGCAACTGCTAACTCATACATTACCGACAATGTATTCTGCTCTAATCAACATAAAAATTGAACCTGGTCCAGTTGATAAAATAAAAGAGGGCTTACAGCTATTCATCTTCTACAACAGTAGTTTTTAGGAGTTATCTCAATTCCCTCAGCCTAAACTGAATAGATTCAGTTTAGGCCGGTTTGTTTTATAGGTAGTGTTTACCAAGTCCATACTAAAAAGTGCTATCTATAGTAGACACACCTCTCTTACATATTTGTAGATTCGAAAATTGTGTTAATTAAACTAGAAAAGTCGCCTTTAGAACGTCTAATATGCCTTATTAACGTTTTAAAAATGAACGTTTCGGCTTTTTTTTGCTCGAACAAACGTTTTTTCGCAATTTTCTTTAAAAAAAGGGTTGCACTAAAATCGGATCGCCCTA
>NZ_NSDG01000077.1:0-3869 GCF_002289345.1 Pseudoalteromonas sp. HM-SA03
AAAGCTTAGGCGGGATCTTAGGAAGGTGCAAATTAGTGGTGAATTAGTAGTGGGTGTCTTCGGTTTACTTTGTTCCGGTAAATCTATCTTCACCGCACAGAAAGGCGCGCCTTACACAGCGGGAGATACAGTGATAATATTTGGTGTCGGTTAAACTGATTTGTTTTTACGGGCTGTAGCCATCGTTTGGTTTCCTCAATCCTTTGAGTGCAGAATTAAAGCTTAGGCGGGATCTTAGGAAGGTGCAAATTAGTGGTGAATTAGTAGTGGGTGTCTTCGGTTTACTTTTGAGTGCAGAATTAAAGCTTAGGCGGGATCTTAGGAAGGTGCAAATTAGTGGTGAATTAGTAGTGGGTGTCTTCGGTTTACTTTCTCTTTGTCTTCGTTCCGGTAAATCTATCTTCACCGCACAGAAAGGCGCGCCTTACGCAGCGGGAGATACAGTGGTAGTATTTGGTGTCGGTTAAACTGATCTGTCTTTTACGGGCTGTAGCCATCGTTTGGTTTCCTCAATCCTTTGAGTGCAGAATTAAAGCTTAGGCGGGATCTTAGGAAGGTGCAAATTAGTGGTGAATTAGTAGTGGGTGTCTTCGGTTTACTTTCTTTCGTCTTCGGTTTACTTTCTCTTCGGTTTATTATTAGGCTATATAGGTCATCAGAGTGCTGAAATAAGGCGTGCTATTAAAAATGAACTAGCTTCCCTAGACTCTTTTTTACAGCATTAAAAGTAAATTAGAACTAACTTTTAATGAGAGAAAGGCTCTCCAAAACTATAAGTTAATTATGTTTGACTTATAATTGTTTCGGCATTACTTTATCTTTAAAAGTAAATAATAGTTAACTTATATGAGTAATCTTGCCAAGACAAACAGAACTGGTAAAGCGGTTAAGGCAACAGTGATGCCTAACTTATCAGAACGCTTTACCCCTACTCAGCTCGCTGAGGCGATCACTGCAAAGCGAACTGGTATGAAGTTGTCTCTCGTAGATGTATCTGAAGCATTGTCTATTTCAAAACCAACGCTGGTGAAAATAGAAAAAGGCGATACCAATGTAAAGTTAGCGAACCTTCTCAAGGTAATGGAATACCTTGGTCTTTCATTTAGCCTTCTTTCCGATGATGCTACTTCCAAAGCAGAAACAGAGGTAAGTGATGACTGGTACTGATCTAAATACCCTGAACGTTTATATCGGTCATGATCGTAGAATTGCAGCAATAACCATTCCTGTAGGCTCTGAAACCGAATTAACCTTAACTTACGAGCCTGATTGGATTAAAGAGGGCTTTGCTATCTCGCCCCACCTACCTTTGAACGGTAAGTTTGATCACAGGGCGGTTCGAAACTTTCTACAAAACTTGTTACCTGAAGGTAAAGGGTTAGAAGAAATCACTAGTAATACTACTATATCCAAAAATAATACCTTTGGGCTTATCAAGATCATCGGTGCTGACACATCTGGCGCGTTGTCATTTACAAGTCAAAATAATCAAGAAACCGAAAGTTCATTTCGAGAAGTTACTAATGAAGAGCTAATCGAAAAGTTAGCTCGTTTTAAGAATGCAGGAGAATCAATTACCTATTGGGATGGTCGTACAAGGCTATCAGTCGCAGGTGTACAAGATAAACTTAACTTATTAGAGATAGATGGCAAATTAGGGTTTGGTGAAGGCCAGCTTTGCTCCAATAAGATCTTTAAGTTTGAAACGGGAAAAGCGCCTTTTATTGTCGTGAATGAATTATTTACCATGTTATTGGCAAAACATTCGGGTATTAATGTACCAGAGGTGGCAATACGAAAATATGGAGAAGTCAGCACGTTTGTCATTGACCGTTTTGACCGTAAGTTAATAGCTGAGCAGCAGCGTGTTATGCGCCGTCATATTATCGATGGCTGCCAAGCAACCAACCTACCCCCATCATACAAATACGAGCGTCAACACGGTGATGAAGGCGACGGTATTTATATTCGTGACGGTGTGTCTTTTCCGAAGCTGTTTAATGTACAAACAACCAATGCCGAAGCGTATCAAACGCAACTTATACGCTGGATGACCTTTAATATTTTAGTGCGTAACTATGATGCTCACGGTAAGAACGTCAGTTTCTTTGTGGGTAAACAGGGTTTGAGTCTTACGCCATTTTACGATTTGGTAAATATTGAGGCCATCATTCGAGAGCTCCAGGCAAGGCAGGCTGATGAAAATTCTAATGCGCCAATGGCAAACCATTTCGCGATGTCGATAGGTGAATATGATGCAGGTAGTACTGGTAATTTTAATCACCCGTTTAGTGCTTACATGTTGGCAGACTTCGCCCATGAATTTGGTATATCACTCCCTCGTCTGCAATTGTTGATGAGGCAAATGATCAAGCAAGTGCAAACCTCTGTTGATTTAGCCAAAACTGATGCACTTAAGCAACAGTTAACCGATTCTGAAATTCAGCATATTGAGAAATGCATTGAGATCATAGGTGAAACGCTTGAAGAGCTAAGTGCAGAAGTGGATCAAATAACGGAAATGAGCGACTTAATTTAGTGTGGATTTCTGGCTATTTCTGTTTGTTTCATTAAAGTGGAGTGACAATAAGTAGACAGCAAAACTTGCAATTAAGACTTAAATAAATCAAATATTTAAGAAAATTTTACGCATATATGATTCCTTTCCAGCATGGGCGCAGCGCTAAAGTGGCGAAAGGCATCAACGTAGTGGTTCGGTGCTTGTGGCTCAAAGGGTAAAGTAGGTTGTTAGCTCATGGTATGATTTTCTCAATCAGGTTTGCTATCAATGACCTGTACTAGTTATGTCTATGGCAGTACATAACTCAAATAGGTGATTGCGTAGTATACCGCAGCCCCTAATACTTCGTTAAGTATAGACAACGATTTATTGCCAATAGTAATTAACCAGAGCTTCGGATAATTTAATGTAATTTTAAAAACAATGAGTTAGCNTCATTTCTTATCCAAACCTCAGGTTAAATACCAAAAAGCCGCAAGTAATTGAACTTGCGGCTTTCGATTTGCTTAGGCTGCCGTCACAGTCTTATGGAGAGTTAAAGATACTCCTTCACTNTCCGCTACTTTGTTTTTTGCGAACTGACTGTTTGGATTTATCGCAAGTAACTGCTGATAGTGCGCCAGTGCTTGCGCATACTGCTTGTTTAACTCATACGCTTGCGCGATGCTGTTGTGGTAATATGGCTGCTCGTTATTTTGCGTCAGCGCAAATTTAAAGATTTCGATACCATTATTAACTTGACCATCTTCAACAAGCTTATTGCCCCACTCCACCAAGATCTNCTAAATCATACATTACACCGGTATCTTGCTGCGCTTTTGCAAACNGTAGTCGCGAAGTCGGCAAAACCTTGTTTATCTGTAAGCTGCTTTAAGTACGCCATTGGCTGGTAGGACTTTTTCTTATTAGCGCCGTTAAAGTTGGGAATATAGTAAGCGGCAATATTATCAACAAACTCAATGGGTAATCCACCCAACAGGTTAGTAAGTACAATCACGGAAACCTTGTCTTCAGGGTAGGTGATCACCGTAGTCGCGTTTCCTCCGCTTGCGCTGATCGCTGGGTGATATTTACGCTGAGTCACTTGCCAGCCCATTGCATAGCCGTTTTCTTTGGTGTTAAAGGCTTCTGTACGCCCGTTGTTCAGCTTAACTGGCATCCATAGCATATCTAACTCTTTAACCAGCTCGCCTTGTTGTAGTGATACAACATAGTTAGCTAGTTCCGTTGCGGTTGAACTCATTCCCGCGGCGGTTCTCAACATATAAGGGAATTCGCCGTAAAAGTTTTTGTAATTTCCCTCACCTAAATGAATATATTGGCGAGCCTGATTTGGCACCATAAGTTC
>NZ_NSDG01000077.1:3874-72838 GCF_002289345.1 Pseudoalteromonas sp. HM-SA03
AAGATAATCAAAACCTGCCTGCGCGGTTTGCGGCATATTGGNTACGTGCTAACTGCATCTTGGTAATAAAAGCAGGAAACCCTTCAGGTGCATATTTATCAATGATTTTACCCAAAATCACATAGCCGGTTTGGTTATAACTAAAACGCGAGTTAGGTGTAAATTGAAGAGGCTGCTTTTGCACAGCTTGCCATGAGGCTTCCACATCGTTCGGTACAATGGTTTCTAGGGCATAATTTGATGCAAGGATCGGCGGCAAACCTGTGGTGTGACCCATTAATTGATTAATTTTAAGTTGCTGCCAAGCCTTTGGTAAATCGGGTAAGTGCTTACCAATTTCATCGTCAATGTTTAGATAACCTTGCTCAGCGAGCTGTACAATTGCAACACCGGTAAACGCCTTTGTCATCGAATTAATCGGGAATAACGTCTGCTCAGTCACAGGCACTTGATGCTGTAAGTCTGCAAAACCATAACTTCCTTGCTTAATGATTTTATCGTCTTTAACCACGGCCAACTGTAATCCGGGAATATGTCTTTCTTTCATGAGGGTTTTGATCAGCTTGTCTACCGACTCAGCCTTCACCAAGGATGAAAATAATGCCGACCATAAAAGCGTGCCAAACCATAACAGGGTTGATAGTAAAACTTTGTTGTTCTTGTACATGATAGTTCCATTACTCATTTTCGCTTGAGAGATGGCTCTATCTGTCCAAGTATTGTACCAACCTTAAAAATTATTTTTATCAGTCACTTAAATAAATTCAGTGGGTAAACATTGGTGAATAAATTAACGAAAAGTGGTGAGATATACAAATAAGTGGCGTTTTTAACAAGGTAATCGTGAGGTGATAAAGTGGGAGTCTCAAGCGTAAACATCTCATGTTGGGATGTTTACGCTTGAGGTGTGAGTCAGCCTATAAGCCGGGTTCTGTTCACTCCCGAAGGAGATCGATAATCATTCGTCTAGGCCTAGGATCGCTCCTAGGCTCGAGCAACCTACCCGGTTCCGATGCGGGCCACACCATAAGGAACCCTATTTGGTCTTGCTCCAGGTGGAGTTTACCTTGCAACCAACTGTTACCAGTGGCCCGGTGCGCTCTTACCGCACCCTTTCACCCTTACCGGTCCCGAAGGACTTAGGCGGTCTTCTCTCTGCTGCACTTGTCGTAGGCTCACGCCCCCCAGCCGTTAGCTGGCACCCTGCCCATTGGAGCCCGGACTTTCCTCCCCCTGATCATTTTCGTCACAGGCAGCGATTATCCGGCTGACTCAGGCGGGCGATTATACGCACTTTAATGCAATAACGCACGCGATAAATTGCGTGTATTACGCTTCTCGCTCAGCAATGATAGCCTTATACAAAGCATTCTTTTTTAGCCCTAAATATTCAGCTGCCATGCCGCAGGCCTTTTTCAATGGCATTTCTGGCTCTAGTAACTCAATCAGCTTTTTCGCTTCTGGCGTTAATGCTTGCTCATCTCTTTGTTCACCGGGTAGCATCAACACCAGTTCACCTTTTTGCTTTTCAGGCGTTGCGGTTAAAAACTCAATAAGCTCAGTAACCGTGCCACTGAAAAAGGTTTCATAGGTTTTGGTCAGTTCTTTAGCAAAAACGACTTTTTGTGTATCGCCCAGCACGATTTTCATATCTTCTAGACTTGCCATAATGCGGTGGGTGCTTTCGTACAAGATACTGGTGATGCCAGAGGCGACTGCATCTTTAAAAAATTGCTGACGCGCTTGGCTTTTTGCAGGTGAAAATCCCACGAATTGGAATTTATCTGTCGGTAAGCCTGAACAACTCACCGCAGCAATGGCGGCACACGCGCCAGGAACGGGAGTCACAGTAGCACCCGCTTCACGGCACAGGTTTACCACGGCATAGCCTGGATCGCTGATAAGCGGCGTACCCGCATCAGACACTAGCGCGATGTCTTTGCCTTCGTTTAACCAATCTAAAATTTGCTGCGCTTTTTGCTTCTCGTTGTGATCATGCAGTGCAAAAGTTTTTGCTTTAATGCTAAAGTGGCTCAATAATTTACCAGTGTGGCGCGTATCTTCGGCAGCGATTAAATCGACCTGACTTAACACTTTCAGTGCACGTTCACTGATGTCATCTAAATTACCTATTGGTGTCGCTACAATATGTAGGGTGCCGATTTTGTTTTCGTTGTGAAGATTAGCCATTGAGCTCTCCAATATCAGTCAGTAAGATATCCACTCAGTCGTGAAAAAGAAGGTTTGCCTGTGCAGTTTAAAAAGATAGCGCTTTTAGTTGCCATATTGTCGGGGTTATCCGCTTGTAGTACAAGCACAAATGTCACCAAATCCGCCCAAGAAACTAAAACAACTAAAGCCGTTAGCCAATCGGATGACAATGCCGCGTCGTTATTTGCAAAGGCGCAGACTAAAGAAGGCGTTGCCAAAATCCAATTGCTATATGCAGCCAGAGACGCTGCTATCTTAGAAAAAGACTGGCAAATGTTAGAGCAAATTGGTTTAGCGATGGAAGCAAAAGCCAGTGTTGATCATATTCAAAACAAATTATACATCGCACTTGCTCGCAAAGAATTGTCGCAGTATGCCAATGCGTTAGCCATACTAAACACACTAGAGGGTAGGCTCAACACCCCTGAACACCAAGCTTGGTATGAGTATTTACTAGGTAGTATTTATGCCTCGCAACAATTACCAAAAAAAGCGTTGGTTGAATACTTTAAAGCAGCCGATATTGCCAATGAACATAACTTAGCGGTGGCCGGGTTACACGAAGAGATTTGGCTCGCACTACAGCAGCTATCAAGTTACGCTCTAGAGCGCTTTGATTCTGGCTCTGTTTTACAACGTGGTTGGGTAACACTGGCTAAATATCAACAAATTTATTTGGGTTCGAGCGTCCAGCTCGACCAAGCCATGAATAATTGGCGTCGTCGTTTTACTAATCACCCTGCGGTTGCTTTGCTGCCTAAAGATTTACAAGGCGCTGTTGCGCTTGAACCTTACCAAGTTAAAAGACTTGCGGTGTTATTACCACAATCTGGTGCGAGCGAGCGACTCGGTACAGCGCTTAAAAATGGTTTCTTGGCTGCCACTGACGAAGGGACGATTGAAGAAGTCTTCTTCATTGATGAAATGGCATCCGAGTCTGAAATCGTAACGCAACTTGCTGAGGCAAATGTCGATTTTGTCATTGGTCCATTATTAAAATCCAACGTTGAAAAACTACTCGCAGATAAAGGTTTTGCGGCTTACCCAACTTTGTTTTTAAATGCACGCGAAACGCTTACGCCTAGCAGCAGTGAACAGTACTTTTTTGCGCTTAACCCTGAGCATGAAGTCGAGCAAGCAATGAAGCACTTTCTTGCTAAAGGCTATAAAAAGCCTATGTTACTGGCTCCAGCGAATGCCTCTGGTAAGCGTTTAATTGAGTATTTTGATCAAGGCTGGAAACGCTACAGTGAGACCGCACCAGAAGTAGGTTATTACACTAATAGTAAAAATATGGCGGATGTCATCACCGATATTTTAGAGGTGGACGCTTCAAAGTCACGCACTAGCGTCATCAAAAGTCTATTTCGTAAAGAGCTCAAAAGCGAAACACGCTCTAGACGCGACATTGATGCCATCTATATTTTAGGTGATGCAATGGAAACTCGACTGCTCAAACCTTATTTAGACGTCAATGTCAGTACATTTGCCGACAGGATCCCTCTATATGCAAGCTCTCGCAGCTATAGTAAACAAATTGATGTTACTGATAAGGGCGATTTAGAAGGGCTTTATTTTACCGAGCAGCCTTGGATGCTACCGGGTGCTGTTGAAAAAGCACCGCTTCGAGATGCCTATCAATCTTTATGGCCTGAGCAGGCCGACTTAGAGCAGCGCTTGTTTGCAATGGCATATGACGCCACGAATTTAGTCCCCGAGCTGCGCCAACTTGCTTGGTTATCGGGTAAAAGTTTTGATGGCTTAACCGGCCAGCTCAGCATCCGTGGTGGCAGTGATGTAGTACGAAAACTCAGTTGGGCACAGTACCATAATAAACAAATTAGGCTGGTGAGCTTAGATGAACAGCCTCCATTACCATTATTTATGCAACAAGAGAAACCTGCGGGAGACTCTTTGATCAGATAGGATATCTGGATGTTTAAAGGACTATTTAGCAACACACGGAGTAAAGGCGAGCATTTTGAGTTGATTGCGGAGCAATTCTTGATAAAACAAGGGTTAACCCCCATCACCAGAAACTATCTCTGTAAATACGGAGAGATAGATCTCATTATGCGAGAGTCGCAAACCTTAGTGTTTATCGAAGTAAAGTATCGCGATAGTAGCCACTTCGGTGGCGCAATTAACGCGCTATCGAAAACTAAGCTTCAAAGATTAAACCGTAGTATTTATAATTATTTAGCACAGCAAAATTTGCATAATACGCAACTTAGAGTCGACTTTGTTGCCATTCAAGGGGCCGACCCCCCTGAAATAAACTGGATTAGAAATATTTTTTAGCATGCAAGAATCTATAAAATCTATATTTACAGAGTCAATTCAAGCGCAAATAGCGGCGGGCGAAGTATTACCTAAAGCCTTAGAAACCGCTGCTATGACCATGGCTCAGAGCCTGATCAATGGCAATAAAATCATCTGCTGCGGCGCGCCAAGTAATCATATGTTGGCGCACCACTTCGCAACCATCTTAAGCAACTTTTACGAAACCGAACGCCCGTGTCTGCCCGCGATTGCACTAACGAATGAGCAATATAATTTGGCGTCACCAGAAAATGGCAAAGCCAGAGAGCGATTTGCCAAGCAAATACGCGCATTCGCGCAGCAAGGAGACTTACTGGTGGCGTATGCCATAAACGGGCAAGAAAAGGCGGTTATTGGCGCAGTGGAAGCAGCCCTTACTAGAGATATGAAAGTCATCGCGTTAGTTGGCGATGATGGTGGTGAGATTACCGGCCTGTTGGGCCCACAGGATGTAGAAATCCGGATCCCAAGTAAACGCCCAAGTCGGATAATCGAGTCACAACTATTCAATACTCACTGTTTAAGTGAGCTAATCGACGCAATTTTATTCCCTCAGGAAGAAGTATGATGATGAGAATAACCTCTTTACTTGCCGCTATCTTGTTACTACAAGGGTGTGCTGCTGCGGTAGTTGCTGGTACAGCCGGTGCGGTATCTGCTGCAAATGATAGACGCACTATCGGTGCACAAATTGACGATAACAATATCGAGATTAAGGGTACGCTTGCCATCAAAGAGATTAAGCGCCTTGCAGATCATACCAATATCACACTGGTGAGTGTTAATGGCGTAGTATTAATGATTGGTCAGGTCACTAATCAAGAAATGAAAACGGAAGCTGAGCGTGCGCTACAGAACGTTGCTGGGATTAAGCAAGTACATAATCAGTTGAGAATAAGCTCGAATATAGGTATTACAACTCAAACACATGATACTTGGCTGACCTCCAAAGTAAAAACCAAACTACTGGCGGCCGACGAGATCAACGGCGCAAATATTAAGGTAGTTACCGAGAATGCAGAAGTGTTCTTGATGGGCTTAGTCTCCAAGCAAGAAGCAAACTCAGCGGTAGAAATCGCCAGAAATATTAATGGTGTAAAACGTGTGGTCAAAGCCTTTGAGTACATATAAACAATGACCATAAAAAAACCTGCATTCGCAGGTTTTTTTATTTTATCACTCGAAGGTGAGAACCTTTTTTCTTTTCAGATTCCGGTTTAGTCTCTGGCGCTTGTGAGACTTCAGTCTCTTTTGCCAAATCTAACTCATCATCTTCAAAGACTTCTTCTTCAGGTGTGAATACCGTGCCTTCACCATTTTCTCTGGCATAGATAGCTAATACCGCAGCGTTAGGTACGTATACCTGCATTGGTTGACCACCAAACCGAGCATTAAAGCTCAGTGCTTGGTTATCCATTGAGAAATTCGTCACAGCCGAGGGGCTCACGTTCAACACAATTTGCCCTTCTTGCACAAATTGTGTTGGAACCTGTACCGAGGGAAAGTCTGCGTTCACCACTAAATGCGGCGTACATTCGTTATCGACAATCCACTCGTAAAATGCGCGTAGTAAGTAAGGACGATTAGACGTCATTACGATCTGATCTCACGCTCAGCATCCGTTAGCGATGCTTGGAATGAGTCACGTTCAAATAAACGCAGCATGTATTCTTTTAGCTCTTTGCTACCTGCGCCATTCAGCTCAATACCAAGCTGTGGTAAACGCCAAAGTAGTGGAGCTAAATAACAATCCACTAAGCTGAACTCTTCACTCATGAAGTAAGGTGCTTCATTGAAGATAGGTGCTACAGCTAGTAGTGCTTCGGTTAACTCTTTACGAGCTTGTGCAGCCTCATCACCGCCCGCAGAAACCTTTTCAGCAAGTGAATACCAGTCAGTTTCAATGCGGTGCATCATCAAGCGACTACGGCCACGCATTACTGGATATACAGGCATCAGAGGAGGATGCGGGAAGCGCTCGTCTAGATACTCCATAATGATATTCGCTTGGTACAAGCCAAGCTCACGATCGATTAGCGTAGGGACAGTGCCATACGGATTAATCTCGTGTAGAGCTTCTGGTAAGTTGTCCTTTTCAGCCTGGTGAATATCAACACTTACACCTTTCTCAGCAAGTACAATACGTACCTGGTGACTGTACATACAGTTTGACCCAGAAAAAAGTGTCATTACAGGGCGCTTATTGGCAGCAACGGCCATGCCTACCTCCATTAAAAAACTAAAAGTAATTAAATCACTTTAAACAGCAAAAGGGGCGAACGCCCCTATTGCAAAAATTACCTTTGAATATTCAAATTAATGAACATCTCTCCAGTATTCTTTCTTCAAGAAGAATGCCAGAATGAAGAAGATAACTAAGAAACCAATAACCTTAATACCTAAAGCTTCTGACTCCAGGCGAGAAGGCTCACCTACATAAGCTAAGAAGTTTGTCAGGTCACGTGCTGCTTGGTCATATTCATCAACACTCATCTCACCGGTACCATCTGTTTCAGTGCCAACAACTTTAGTCACTGTGTGACCGTGCTCTTCCACTTCTTCAGTGATCGGTGTTGGCAAACCTTGTAACTCTTGTAGTACGTGAGGCATACCCACCAATGGGAAAACAACGTTGTTCACACCAAATGGGCGAGACTCATCTTTGTAGAACGACTTCAAGTAAGTATAGATGTAGTCTGGAGACTTAACACGAGAGATAAGTGTTAAGTCTGGTGGCGCAGCACCAAACCATTTTGCTGCATCATCTTTAGCCATAGAGTTTTTAATATGACTACCTACTTTTGAGCCATCGAAAATAAGCGTTTCTTGACCAATTTCAGTTGGAATACCGATGTCACGGAAAGTACGTTCATAACGCTGATATTGCATTTGGTGACAGCCAAGGCAGTAGTTCATAAATAACTTAGCGCCACGCTGTAGAGATGCTTTATCAGTTAAGTCATTATTTGCTTCCATCAAAGGCACTGATGGACCCGCCGCCATCGATAACGTTGGCAACAATGCGAATAAACCGATTACTAGCTTTTTCATCATTTCGTCAACCTCGTTGGTAGTGGCTTCGTCTTCTCGTTTTTACTGTAGAAGAATAGCAACACGAAGAACATAAAGTAAGTTACTGTCGTAATTTGCGACAATAGCGTTTTAAAGTCAGTTTGCGGTGTTGCACCAATCCAACCAAGGATAACGAAAGTGACAACAAACTGAGCAATGTTCAACTTATGGAAACCACAACGGTAGCGAATTGAACGAACTGAACCACGATCAATCCAAGGCAGTAGTGCCAATGCTACGATTGAAGCGCCCATTGCTAGTACACCAATCAACTTATCAGGAATAGCACGAAGAATCGCGTAGAATGGCGTAAAGTACCAAACTGGGAAAATGTGCTCTGGCGTTTTAAGCGGGTTTGCTGCTTCAAAGTTTGGCGCTTCAAGGAAGAAACCGTTCATTTCTGGTGCAAAGAATACTATTGCGCAGAAGAAAATTAAGAAGCCAGCAACACCTAAGACATCTTTTACTGTGTAGTAAGGGTGGAATGGAATTGCATCCACAATATCTTTTTTATCAGTGTAGTATTCATGGAATTTAAACTTAGGTTTGTCTTCCTCAGCTACAGAGCCTTTCTTGCGCTTGATCTCAACACCGTCAGGGTTATTTGAGCCGACTTCGTGCAGTGCAACAATGTGAAGGAATACTAAGATAACCAGTACTAATGGTAGTGCAATAACGTGTAGTGCAAAGAAACGGTTAAGCGTTGCACCAGAAATAACGTAGTCACCACGGATCCAAAGCGTTAAGTCATCACCAATTACCGGGATTGCACCAAATAATGAAATGATTACTTGAGCACCCCAGAATGACATCTGACCCCATGGTAATAAGTAACCCATGAAGGCTTCAGCCATTAGCGCTAAGAAGATAAACATACCGAACAACCACAGTAATTCACGTGGCTTTTGATAAGAACCGTAGATCATACCGCGGAACATGTGGAGATAGACCACGATAAAGAATGCGGATGCGCCGGTAGAGTGTAGGTATCGCAATAACCAACCATATTCAACATCACGCATGATGTATTCTACTGATGCAAATGCACCTTCAGCAGAAGGTACAAAGTTCATGGTTAGCCAGATACCCGTTACAATCTGGTTTACCAGTACAAGAATGGCGAGTGAACCAAACAAGTACCAGAAGTTAAAGTTTTTTGGCGCTGGGTATTGAGCAATGTGCATATTCCAGACGCGAGTCATCGGAATACGAGCATCGATCCAATCAACAACTTTGCCCACAACGCCCGTATTTGCTGCTTTATCTACATTAACAGACATTATGCAACCCCTTCTTCTTCACCTACCAAAATGGTAGTGTCGTCAATAAAGGTATACGGAGGGATCTCTAAGTTTAGAGGTGCAGGTACGTTTTGGAATACGCGCCCCGCCATATCAAACTTCGAACCGTGACAAGGACAGAAGAAACCACTATCAGTGCCTTCTACTTTTTCACCAAAGCTTCCGTTAAGGAAAGATGGTGAACACCCTAAGTGAGTACAAATCCCAACCGCGACGAAAATCTCAGGTCGCTTAGAACGGAAACCGTTCTGCGCAGATGCCAACTGCTGTGGCTCTTCAGAGTTAGGATCACGAAGTTGGTCTTCGTGTTGCTTCATTTGTTCTAGCATTTTTGGTGTACGATTAACAATCCAAACTGGTTTGCCTCGCCACTCAACACGAATAAGTTGTCCAGACTCAAGTTTGCTGATATCTACTTCTACAGGCGCACCTGCAGATTTAGCTCGCTCACTTGGATTCCAGGACGCAATAAAAGGAACAGCAGCTCCAACCGCACCAACGCCACCTACAACAGAGGTAGCGATAGTTAAAAAGCGACGTCGGCTGTTGTCTACAGGCGCATTGCTCATCCACTTATCTCCACTTGATTCCCAACACTTGCTATATTGAGAACATCAGTTACAGCAGGTTAATTTAAGAAATTACAAAATAGACGCGATCATAAATAAATACCTTGATTAAAACAAGGTTATTCCAGATCCATGCCCGAATAAACCCGCAGAAAATCATCTATGATTACTTCGAGCATGAAACCGAGTATTTATGATATCGCATCTGACACAACAATATACTGACTAAGATCAACCCCTCGACTAAGGATACGCACCAAATCGCGTGACTGGATCTCAGGCCTTTCTACTTGCTTCGCCAATTGTAGCAAAAAAAACCGCCAAGTTACCGCTCGAATTGCACTAATTATTATATTTATTGAACTTTTTTAACTCGACGCGATATTTTTGAGCAAATAAGTAGGACAAAACGAATTAGATACCTCGTAAATACGAGAGATTGATGTGCACATAGGAGATGCTAAAAACAAAAAACCCAGCATAAGCTGGGTTTTTGAATTCTTGAAACGTAATAAATTAACGCTTAGAGAACTGTGTCTTCTTACGTGCTTTCTTAAGACCAACTTTCTTACGCTCAACTTTACGAGCATCGCGAGTAACAAAGCCAGCTTTACGTAGAGCTGGACGTAAAGACTCGTCAAACTCCATTAGTGCACGTGTGATACCGTGACGGATAGCACCCGCTTGACCAGTTGTACCACCACCTGCAACAGTGATGTATAGGTCAAACTTTTCTGTCATTTCAACTAGCTCTAGAGGCTGACGAACAACCATGCGAGAAGTTTCACGACCGAAGAACTCTTCTAAAGAGCGCTTATTGATTACGATGTTGCCAGTGCCTGGGCGTAGGAATACGCGAGCACTTGAACTTTTACGACGACCTGTACCGTAGTATTGATTTGCCATGATAGTGCTCCTTAAATGTCTAGAACCTGAGGCTGCTGTGCAGCGTGGTTGTGCTCGTTACCAGCGTAAACTTTAAGTTTACGGAACATTTCACGACCTAGAGGACCGCGAGGTAACATGCCTTTAACCGCTTTCTCGATGATCATTTCAGGCTTTTTAGCTTGAAGTTTCTCAAAGTTGATAGACTTAAGTCCACCTGGGTAACCAGAGTGAGCATAGTACATTTTGTCCTGAGTTTTGTTACCAGTTACAGTAACTTTCTCAGCGTTGATTACGATGATGTAATCACCAGTGTCAACGTGTGGAGTATACTCAGCTTTGTGCTTACCGCGAAGGCGACGAGCGATTTCAGTAGCGATGCGACCTAAAGTTTTACCTTCAGCGTCAACTACGTACCAGTCACGTTTTACAGTTTCTGGTTTAGCAACAAACGTTTTCATTATAAAAATCCAAAGTTTTCAATTTTAAAACCACAGGCAGTCCTTGGACTACCGCTCTACTTGTATTTGCTTTAACCCCTTCGAGTTTAAGACTTTTATGCCGCTCAAGTCAGTGGCTAAGCCGACGAGGGCAATAGAACGCAACGTGGCAGGCCGCGGATTATAGCAAGCCTTCTGGGCGAAAACCAGCGCTTGGTGCTTTTTTCTACAAGAAAATCTGAAGAATTTCGAAAAAAATCGAAAAGGCAAAAAATCCAACGAAATGATGACGTGTGCGTGACAAGGACTCGTTCAAATAGGATGTTTACAAACACCCACACCGAACAAGTCCTCTTAGCAAAAAAGTAATTGCCGTTAGGCTAAATGCTCTTTTGCTAAATATTCATGGGATTGCATTTCTTGCAAGCGGCTAATGCAGCGTTTGAACTCAAAATTCAGTGTACCTTCGGTATAAAGTTCGGTAATAGGCGCTGCTGCCGAGATGATAAGCGTCACATTACGCTCATAAAACTCATCGACGAGCGCAATAAAGCGTCTTGCCGCATCATCGTTTTGCTGACCCATTTGCTTCACATTAGATAGTATCACAGTGTTATATAAGCGACTGATCTCCATGTAATCCACTTGCGAGCGAGCGGTTTCACATAGCGCTGGGAAATCAAACATAACAATACAATCAGACACTATTCGGGTTTGGATCATCCGACCTTCAATCTCAATCGCTTGCCCAGCTTTACCCGGTTCCGGAGAGAGTTTATTAAAGTAGTCGAATAAGTTTTCATCCGCTTGTTTATCAAGTGGGCTGTGAAAAATTTCCGCTTGTTCCAACGTGCGCAAGCGATAGTCAATACCCGAGTCTACATTAACAACCTCGGTATTGGCTTTTACCAACTCTATAGCGGGTAAAAATCGCGCGCGCTGCAAGCCATTTCTATACAAATCGTCTGGCACAATATTCGATGTGGCAACTAACACGATACCGCGCGCAAAAAGCGCCTGCATTAATCCCCCCAGCAACATGGCATCAGTAATATCTTGAACGAAAAATTCATCGAAGCAGATAATGTCAGTTTCAGATTTGAACGTATCAGCGATACTTTCCAGAGGGTTTTTCACTTCATTAAGCTTTTTCAGCTCAGCATGAACACGATGCATAAAGCGGTGAAAATGCACCCGCATTTTACGCTCTGTCGGCAACGCATCGTAAAAAGTATCAACCAGATAGGTTTTACCGCGCCCTACACCACCCCAAAAGTACAACCCTTTCACTTTTGGCTGCTCAGCTTTGCCAAACAAGCGCGAGAAAAAGTTTTGTTTGACCGGGGGCTGATTGATAAGATCGTCATACAATCGCTGTAAATGCTTTACGGCATTTTCTTGCGCGCTGTCATATTGAAAATCATCACGTTGTAGATCTTGCTGATATTTTTCCCAAGGCGTCATCGACTTAAATATTTTTTTACGATTTGTTTGTGGGTTATATTAACACGACTGTATTCACAGCGTATATTTAACTCTAACAGAGTTTTAATTTTATTTGCCGTTGAGGCACACAGGGAGAAACCTATGACTACCGTTACTTGGCTTGGATTACTGATCATTGTTGCCATTGCTGCATTCTTTTTAGGTGGCTTTGTAACGAAAAAGCAGTTCAAACACGACGAACTGGAAGTGCAAGCACAACAAGCTAAACATGACCTTGAGCAATATCGTCAAGACGTATCAGATCATCTTGCTAGCACCAAAAAGCTAGTAAATAAAATGCAGGATAGTTATCAACAGCTGCTTACCCATGTGGAAGAAACCAACCAGCTACTGACACAGGATCGTCCATCTCATCCTGCTGATCCTTTTTTCTCAAAAGAAACCACAGAACAACTACAAGCTTCTCTCCAAGCACGTCCAGAGAGAAGACGTAAACAAGACCCAAGCTTTGAGGCACCACCTAGTGACTATGCCGAAGGTGAAACTGGGTTATTTTCTGGTCAAAAAAAAGAAAGTGAGCAAATTAAAGCCTCTTGATGAAACTTTTTGTTGACCCCATAGTCTTTAAAAGAAGTTATTGATTCTAGGGGCTAATTATCAGCCCCTTATGACTTATATTAACGCTAATAGCGGAGTACTTCACGACTATGAAATTTAAACTATCTTTGTTATCGGCCGCTTTACTTTCTTCTAGCTTATTGCTGTTACCGCAGCAAAGCATGGCCAAACTTCCTGTTGCCGTAGACGGCCAGCAATTACCAACGCTAGCACCTATGTTAGAAAAGGTCACCCCGGGCGTTGTTAGTATCCAAGTAAAAGGTGCTAAGGAAGTGCGTCGCCGTGTCGACCCTTTCGACTTTTTCTTTGGACAACCGCAGCCTCGTAGCCAAAAGCGCCCTTTTAGCGGCCTCGGCTCAGGTGTCATCATCGATGCAGATAAAGGTTATGTCGTTACAAACAATCACGTTATTGATGATGCAGACGAAATGCTGGTCACCTTAAAGGATGGCAGAGAGTTCGAAGCTAAATTAATCGGTAGCGACGCCGAATCCGATATCGCATTGCTACAAATCGACGGCGAAGACCTAACAGAAATTAAACTCGCTAATTCAGACAAGCTGAGAGTAGGTGACTTTTCCGTTGCTATTGGTAACCCGTTTGGTTTAAGTCATACAGTCACCTCAGGAATAATCAGTGCACTAGGCCGTAGCGGCTTAAATATCGAAGGCTACGAAGACTTTATCCAAACAGATGCGGCGATCAACCAAGGTAATTCAGGTGGTGCACTGGTTAACTTAAACGGTGAGCTCATTGGTATCAACACCGCTATTTTAGGTGCGTCTGGCGGCAATGTCGGGATCGGCTTTGCTATTCCGTCAAACATGATGAAAAACCTAGTGGACCAAATTGTTGAGTACGGAGAAGTTCGTCGTGGTTCATTGGGTATTTTGGGTCGTACCTTAGATGCAGGTCTTGCTAAAGCACAAGGCTTTGATGTTAAGCGCGGTGCTTATGTCATGCGCGTAGTGGAAGATTCAGCAGCAGACAAAGCGGGCCTGAAAGCCAATGATGTCATTGTCAGCCTAAACGGCGACGACATTGAAAGCTTTAATGAACTCCACGGTAAAGTGGCTACGATGGGTGAAGGTCGTGAGGTACGACTTGGTGTCTACCGTGATGGCAAAACCAAGTTTATCGACGTAGAACTTGGTGGTAAGCAAGAAGAGCAGGCGAATGCTGAAGACGTACATCCAAACCTACGAGGCGCGGTACTAGAGAGTGGCGAGCGCAATGGTAATGAAGGTGTCGTCATTACCTCAGTAGAACCTCGCTCACCAGCAGCACGTGTTGGCCTTGAAGAAGGCGATGTGATCATGCAAGTGAATCGTCAACGCGTCACTAGCGTTAAAGACATGTCTAAACTAATTAATGGTATTAAAGGCAATATCGTACTAGGGATTAAACGCGATCGCGAGACGGTTTTCTACCTCATTCAGTAACGAAATCGACAAATATTAAAAATGAAACACAGCGAAGCTTGTCGCTGTGTTTTTTTTTNGTGTCATTATTAGCAGTATTAGATAACGATAAATATAAGCTCTTGTGCTCAAATTAATTAAANTTCATTTTTCCACCGCTTCTTGCCGGATTAGGGATCGCTTTCATTATCATTTGGTTTAATCCTGAGCTGAGGGATAACTTGCCAAAACTTGAAGCCCCGCATATTCAGGCCCATCATATGAGTTTTGCTGACGCTGTAGAAAAAACGGCTCCAGCGGTCGTGACGATTTTTTCCGAGGGCTTTAGCAACCAGCCAAGATATCAGCGCCAAAGCACGGTTAGAGAACTTGGCTCTGGTGTTATTATGAGCCGAGATGGCTACATACTGACAAACTATCATGTAGTGAACAACGCCGATCAAATCATTGTGCTTCTTCCTGATGGCCGCCAGTATAGCGATACGCAACTGATAGGCTATGACACCATCACCGATTTAGCTTTATTAAAAATTCCAGCTGAGAATTTACCTGTCATTCCTATCGATCATGATTACTCACCACGTGTTGGGGATGTGGTGCTCGCAATTGGTAACCCATTGAACATTGGACAAACCATTACGCAAGGTATTATCAGTGCAACGGGCAAACAGACTCTCACAGAAAGCCAATTTAATAATTTGCTGCAAATGGATGCCGCGATTAATGTTGGTAACTCAGGTGGTGCCGTTGTCAATTCAAATGGCGCGCTAGTTGGCATAACTTCTGCGCAGTTTCGCACACGTTTGAATATTGATATCCAAGGTATCTCTTTTGCGATCCCTTATGATCTTGCACTGGACGTTATGCATAAACTCATTATGGATGGCAGAGTGATCCGAGGCTATCTCGGTTTTAGAGGCACGCCAGTTGATAACACAGGTAAAAGCGTAACAGATCTCTACACACCAATTGTCGGCCTTGCTGTTAGCGAATTAGACCCATTAGGTCCCGCATGGCAAGCTGGTATGAAAGAGCACGATATTGTAGTTAAAGTAGGTGGAGAGCCTGTGACTAATCCGCAAAGGACACTGAAGACGATAGGCAATACCGCGCCTGGCACTAAACTCGAGTTTGAAGTACTCAGAGGTGGCCAACGCCTCACCATTACAGTGGAAGTCGCTGAACTCGAAACAGGGTTATATTAAGAAAAAAGCGTCCAGAGGGACGCTTTTTCGTTTTTTATTTAGAATCATTAATCTCAGGTTTTACGGCGTTTTATATTTGCACCTAAACGACTTAGCTTATCTTCTATCTTCTGATAACCCCTATCAACATGATAGATGCGATCTACTATGGTTTCGCCTGTTGCAACAATACCCGTTAGGATAAGACTCGCAGATGCGCGTAAATCAGTTGCCATTACCTGTGCACCTGATAACGACTCAGTCTCACCACAGATTGCCGTGTTGCCTTCTAAACGAATATTCGCGCCCATACGCTGCAGCTCTGGCACATGCATAAAGCGGTTTTCAAAGATAGTTTCTGTGATTGTCGCACTACCTTCAGCCACCACATTTAATGCAGTAAACTGAGCTTGCATGTCTGTTGGAAAACCTGGATGTGGCATGGTTTTGATATTAACAGCTTTCAAAGCGCGTTGACGCATATCCACATAAATACTGTCTTCATTTACCTCAACAATAGCATTGGCAGCGCGTAGCTTTTCAAGCACAGGTTCAAGGCTATGATAGTCCGTGTTTTTACACAGCACTTCACCTTTTGCCATTGCTGCAGCAACCAAGAAGGTCCCCGTTTCGATACGATCTGGAAGGATTTTATGCTCACAACCATTAAGACGCTCAACGCCTTCTATCTCAATTCGGCTCGAACCTGCACCGCTGATCTTGGCACCCATGGCAACTAAGCATTCAGCTAAGTTAATAATCTCTGGTTCTCTCGCAGCATTGTCTATCACAGTTTTACCCTCGGCGAGGGTTGCAGCCATCAGTAAGTTTTCAGTAGCACCAACGCTGACGGTTTCCATAAAGATCTCAGCGCCACGAAGGCGGCCCTCAGTTACCGCATGGATATAACCATTCTCAACTTTGATCTTAGCGCCCATTTTCTCAAGGCCCGAAATATGCAGATCGACTGGACGAGCACCAATAGCACAGCCTCCCGGTAGGGAAACTTGCGCTTGACCAAATCTAGCGACTAATGGGCCCAACGCCAACACCGAAGCACGCATTTGCTTAACGAGTTCATAAGGTGCAAGTACGCTATTTACCGTTGCACCATTGATTTCTAAGATATCACCATCCCACTCAACTTCAGCGCCCAGTGTTTTTAATAAGGCTTCAGTGGTACCAATATCACGTAAATGCGGTACATTCGAAAAACAGCTTTTGCCATCGCCAAGCAGAGCGGCGAATAAAATAGGTAGGGCTGCATTTTTAGCCCCTGAAATAGTGACTTCACCGGCTAAAGTGGTGCCACCTTGGATAACAAACTGATCCATTGCGGCACTCCGTTATTGTGGAAGAATAAATTTGCGCTCTTTTTGCCATTCATCAGGTGTGAATGCACGAATACTAACAGCATGCATAGTGCCGTCTTTAATCGTATCCATCAGTGGGCCATAGATCAGCTGTTCTCTTTTCAGCCTTCTTAATCCGTCAAAACACGTTCCAACAGCAATGACTTCGTAGTGACTACCATTAGCTTTGACGATGATTTCGTCAAGCGATAGTGCATCTCTCAATAAAGTTTCGACTTGATTTGTTTCCATTAGACTCACTCAAATAGGGTTGTCACCTGTCCCAACTCCATTAAATTTTGCAGTTGTTCAGGCGTATTTTTCAGCTCGAGACAAATGTCGCGCTGTTTCAATTGACCTAAAGAGTGAATTAACCAAGCTAAGCCCGCGGTGTCAACCCTTGTCACCTCAGAAAGGTTAAAATAGACGGTTGATTGCGCATTTTTCAACACTTGAACGATGGTCGACTGTTTCAGTGCGCTTGGTAAACTCGCTCTCGTAAGTTCACCAGTTAACACGATTTCACCTTTACTTTCGGTGAATGAAATACTAGGCGTCACCATCATCCCCTCTAAATTGCACTGGTAGCTTGCTCTTCTTATCCAACAGTTGGATCACATGTTCAATACCTTGCTGGCGCAAAATACCATGTAGCTCCGATTGTTTGGCATCTAGTAAACTAATGCCTTCCGCCATCATGTCAAAAGCACGCCAGTCACCGTCTTGACCGCGTCTAACTTTAAAATCAATTTTGATATCAGGCTTACCAGGCTCTACAATTTTAGTCTTAACAACAACCACAGCCTCATTCTCAAATGGGCGATGCTCACCAAACTCTACCTTTTGGTCTTTATATTGAGTAAACACACCAGCATAAGTCGCTACCAAGTAATTTTTGAATACCTCGATAAACTCTTTAATATGCTTGATAGCAGCAGCTTTTTCCTCTTTACTTTCAATGTTGCGAACCGTTTGAATATAAGAGCCTAATACACGATACGCAGCATATTTGTGATCAATGTAAGGCAAGAGCTCTTCTTCCACGATAACGCGTAAGTGTTCTTTGTCTTTTTCAATGATGTTTTGCTCTTTCGTAACACGCTGAAAAGTTTGCGCCGCAACTTGCTCCACCATTTTATAAGGATCGCTTGAGTCCACCTCTTTCGCCTGAACCAATGCGGTAGCCATCAATGCTACAAACAAAATCAGACATTTTGCATAGATGTTTTTTAACATATTTACTCGCTCCCTTGATTAAATAGGAACTGACCAATTAGCTCTTCTAATACCAGTGCTGATTTTGTATCTGTGATCATATCACCGTCTTTCAATGCTCTTGTTTCCACACCAAAAAGAGACTCAAGATCAACGCTCTCTTCACTCGTTACTTCCTGACCAAGACATTTTTGCTTCGCAGATTCAGCAGCAATAACAGGAGAAATACCTAAATATTGCTCACCCAAAATGCCCGATGTCAAAATCGAAACCGACGAAGTATCAGAAAACTGACACTCGTAGTTTTTATCTAAACTCATCGAAACTACAGGTACAAATTCTTGGGGGTGGATGTGAATTCCATCAACACGGCCAATCACAACCCCACCTACCTTAATTGGGGCACGGGTTTTTAACGAGCCTATATTTTCGAACTTAGCATGCAAATTGTAAGTCTCACCATTGCCGCTTAAGCCTGAGTTAGCCACCTTTAACGCCAACATAACAAATGCAGCAATGCCCAATGCCACGAACAAGCCAACTAAAATTTCTATTTTCCGTGTATTCATTTTTAAAACCTTTTAACTTGAGAACATAACCGCTGTTAATACAAAGTCAAAGCCAAGTACAGCCAGTGAAGAATGTACTACCGTCTCTGTCGTCGCTTTACTTATTCCTTCTGAAGTAGGAATACAGTCATAGCCTTTGTATAGCGCGATCCAAGTTACTAATAGTGCAAATACGAAACTCTTAATAAGACCATTTAATATATCTTGTTGAAACGACACTTGCGATTGCATAATTGACCAGAAGCTACCTGAATCTACGCCTAACCAATCAACCCCCACCAGGTGTGCGCCTAAAATAGCGATCGCAGAAAATATCAGTGCGAGTAACGGCATACTAATAAAACCAGCCCAGAAACGAGGAGCAACCACCCGTTTCAGCGGGTCTATCGCCATCATTTCTAAACTAGATAATTGTTCCGTAGCCTTCATCAAACCGATTTCGGCAGTTAACGCACTGCCTGCACGTCCTGCAAATAAGAGTGCAGTTACCACTGGACCCAGCTCTCTAAGTAAACTCAAAGCAACCAAAGGTCCAAGGCTATCTTCAGCGCCATACCCAACTAACACGGTATAGCCTTGTAATGCCAATACCATGCCGATAAATAAACCAGACACCATGATAATCAACAATGATTGATGACCAACCATGTAAAGTTGCTTTATCAACAGCGGCGTGCCTTTTCGGAAATTAGGTAAGCTACATAGCGCTCCAAAAAGCATTGTTGTGGCACGACCAAGTGCGGCAAAACGGCTGAGGGTTTTGTGGCCTAGTTTTTGTAAAAAGTCGACCATTACTCATTCTCCTTGCAACAGCGCTTGCTGATAATCTGGCGCTTTAAAGTGGAATGGTACAGGACCATCCGCAAGGCCTTGTAAGAATTGCTGCACCAATGGCGATTCATGTTCAAGCATCTGCTCAGGAGTTCCTGTACCAATCACACCTTGTTCAGCGATAATAACAACGTGGTCTGCAATGCTCAGCACTTCGGTAACATCATGAGTGACAATCAGTGACGACAATCCCAATACTTCATTAAGCGACTTAATCAAGCGAACTAGAACGCCCATAGAGATCGGATCCTGACCTGCAAATGGTTCATCGTACATAATTAGTTCAGGATCAAGCGCAATAGAACGTGCTAAAGCAGCACGTCTTGCCATACCGCCAGAAAGCTCTGCCGGCATTAAATCTTTTGCACCACGAAGGCCAACCGCTTGGAGTTTCATCAACACCACTAAACGGATTAACTCTTCAGATAATTCAGTATGCTCGCGTAGAGGAAATGCCACATTATCGAACACGCTCATATCAGTAAACAAAGCGCCACTTTGAAATAACATGCTCATGCGCGTTCGAGCCTGATATAACGCTGCTCGAGCCATGTTAGGGATACTGTTTCCAGCAAAAAGAATATCACCGCTATCAGGCTTTAGCTGCCCACCGATCAATCGCAACATAGTGGTTTTACCAATGCCGCTCGGCCCCATTATTGCGGTAATTTTGCCCTTTGGTACAGAAAAGCTCATGTTTTTGTAGATGATCCTTTCACCCCGAGAGAAGGTTACATCCTTGATTTCTACAATTGACTGCGACAAGTCGCTCTCCAGATCCAGACTATATTCATCCAAGTATGATACTTTTTTTTCAAACAAGATGGAAAATCGTTTTGGTAAAATTTTGTAAGTAGTGAAATGTAACGGTTTGCTTATACTTTCCAGAGCGCTTTTGATAGTATCTATCGAAATTTTAATCCTATTGGCTAGAGGTTCATGGTTTTATCGTTTGTTATTCTCATTCTTGGCTTTATTGCACTGGTTTGGAGTGCTGACCGCTTTGTTTTTGGTGCGGCCGCTCTTGCACGAAACTTTGGTGTGCCAACATTAATTGTTGGTTTAACTATCGTGGCCATGGGTTCTTCAGCGCCAGAAATGATGGTTGCTGCGCAAGCCGCTCTTGCAG
Source organism: Pseudoalteromonas sp. HM-SA03 (assembly GCF_002289345.1). Lineage (GTDB taxonomy): Bacteria > Pseudomonadota > Gammaproteobacteria > Enterobacterales > Alteromonadaceae > Pseudoalteromonas. Next base: position 24,440 of record NZ_NSDG01000077.1, read on the forward strand.
ATAAAACAGACACCGCCGTAGGCAATGCCATAGGTTCTAACATCGCCAATATCTTACTCGTTTTGGGTCTCACCGCGTTATTAAGGCCACTCTCCGTTGGCTCTGGCATTTTGCGCCGTGAAATGCCGCTGTTGGTCATCGTTTCATTGGCAGCTTGGTATATCGTTAGTGATAATCACTTTAGTTTCGTAGAAGGTGTTTTGTTATTAGTCGGTTTTGCCGCTTTTCTTCTTGCACTTATCATTATCACCAAGCGTGGGGGTGGAGATAATGATGACCCATTCGTCAGTGAAGCCTGTGAAGAAGTGCCCAATAATATTCCAACTCAAAAAGCCGTTTTTTGGTTAATCGTGGGCATGATTTTACTGCCTATTAGCGCGGATTATCTCGTTGGCGCTGCGGTTGATATCGCCAAATATTTTGGCATGAGTGATCTGCTAATAGGATTAACCATTATCGCCGTTGGTACTAGTTTACCCGAACTTGCAGCTTGTGTTGCTGGCGTACTTAAAAAGGAGGACGATCTAGCGCTTGGCAATATTATTGGCTCGAACATCTTTAATATATTGGCAGTACTATCAATTGCAGGGATCATTAACCCATCCGTCCTCGACGCCAATATTGCGTCACGTGATATCTTTATTATGCTTGGCGCGACACTACTGCTTATCCTAATGAGCCTCAGCTTAACAGGTCAGCGCCGCATCAACCGCTTGGAAGGTGGCATACTTGTCGCAAGCTTCGTCGGTTATATTTACTACATCATTTAAGGAAGCCTTGTGACAACGAACCCATTTATTGACTCTGCAAATCAAGTTTTTGCTACCGAACTTGCAGCAATAGAAGAAGTGCAACAGTTTGTTGATCAACAATTTGTAAAAGCCTGTGAAATTATGTTTGGCTGCCAAGGTCGCATCATCGTGATTGGCATGGGTAAATCAGGCCACATTGGTAACAAAATCGCAGCGACACTCGCAAGTACTGGCAGCCCTGCATTTTTTGTTCATCCAGGTGAAGCAAGTCACGGCGACTTGGGTATGATCACCAAAGATGATGTGGTACTGATGATTTCCAACTCAGGGGAAACCCAAGAGGTGATCTCAATCCTGCCTGTGATAAAGCGTTTAGGAGCCCCCGTTATTTCCATGACAGGCAACCCGAGCTCTACAATGGCTCGTAATGCAACGATTCACCTTTGTGTTAAAGTATCAAAAGAAGCCTGCCCATTAGGACTTGCACCCACGGCTAGCACCACAGCTACACTAGTGATGGGTGATGCGCTCGCGGTTGCGCTACTTGAAGCCAGAGGCTTTACGGCTGATGATTTTGCGCTTTCTCATCCTGGCGGTAGTTTAGGAAGGCGTCTACTACTAACCGTTGCTGATGTCATGCATCAAGGGGATGCAATCCCTATGGTCAATAGTCATTGCACAGTTAAAGAAGCTTTATTTGAAATGTCTGCTAAAAGTTTAGGTATGACGGCAATCGTAGATGAAAGCTCGCAATTACAAGGTATTTTTACCGATGGTGACTTGCGCCGTATTATCGAACAAAAGGTCGATATTCACACCACCCCAATCACGCAAGTAATGACGGCTAAAAGTACGACGGCACGCGCCGATATGCTCGCAGCTGAGGTACTCAATATCATGGAAACCAAACGAATTAATGGCTTGATTGTGGTAAACGAAAACAACATACCGGTTGGCGCCTTGAATACGCAAGATTTACTTAGAGCGGGGGTGCTGTAATGCAATTTGAAGATTTATATCAGACGATTTCAACTGAAGCTTGGGAAAAAGCAAAGCAAATCAAATTATTAATTTGCGATATTGATGGCGTATTCTCAGATGGCCGTATATACCTTGGTAATAATGGTGAAGAACTGAAAGCATTTAATACCAAAGATGGATTTGGTATTAAGGCCTTGATTGATAGTGGTATCGAAGTCGCCGTTATCACAGGTAGGCATTCACAAATAGTTCAGCAACGCATGACTAGTTTAAATGTAACTTATATTTACCAAGGCCAAGAAAACAAGTTAGTGGCATATGATGAACTAAAGACTAAGCTCAACCTTAGTGATGACGAAATTGCGTATATCGGTGATGATGGTCCAGACCTACCCGTAATGGAACAAGTCGGTTTTGCCGTTGCTGTCAATGATGCACATCCTCTTGTTAAACATATCGCCCATTACACGACCTTAATGCCTGGTGGTTTTGGTGCTGTGAGAGAACTGACTGATCTTCTAATGCTCAGCCAAAATCACTTATTGACTTCCAAAGGATCAAGCACATGACCGTATTACGTGTCATCTTACTCATTGTTTTCGCTTCTTTAATGGTATGGATGTGGTCGCCCATGTTTAATCCATCAGAGGCGGATCCAGCAAAAGAAGATGAACCGTTAGCTAAGCCCGATTATGTTGCGACCACGCTTCAGCAAACGACCTATAGTGAAAATGGCTTATTAAACTATCAGGTAACTGCTGATAAGATGGAGTTGTATCAAGATCTTGGCTTTAGTCACTTTGAAAAGCCTATTTTTACCTTATATAACGGTGAGCAGAATTGGCAAATAAGTGCATTAGAAGCAACCCTATACGAAAACAACACCTTGATATTAGAGGGCAATGTGCTGGCAAAGAATTTAACGCTTAACGCCATGATCACGGATATCAATGCCGATAATGTAAGAGTTGAAATTAAGCAAAAATTGATGAAGTCAGAACACCCTGTCGTTATCAACGGCCCTAGTCTTAGGATCACAGGTAAAGGACTGCATGCGGATCTACAAAAGCAAGTGATCGAACTCATCAACCACACAAAGACAATTTATTATGACCAGTAAAATCATTAACAAACTAGTTTTCATCGGCTTGCTTGCAAGTTCTACTCTCGCAATTGCTGCAGAACAAAATGAAGTCATTATTGATGCTGGCCGTCAGCAAGCTCAACTGCAAAGCAACATCGGTATTTTTGAACAGAATGTTGTTATTATTCATGACAACAGAAAAATAAATGCCGATCGCCTAGAAGTCCACCGCCGCGCTGAACTTGGTTCAAATAAGCAGCTACTAATTGCCACTGGCAACCCTGCTGTTTTTGAAGAGGCTCAAGCGGATGGTACAACCTTACGCGCAGCGGCAAATGAAATTCGCTATGATGTTGCTGAATTAAAATTGGTACTAACTGGCAATGCTGAAATATCGCAAGCAGGCCAAAAAAGTAGTGCACAAGTCATCATCTATGATATTGAAAAGCAACTGATCAGTGCTGAGCGCTCAGACCAAGAAAATTCTCGGGTAAGAACCATCCTTGTTCCTGTAGATGACAAGAAAGACACAAAAGATAAAAAAGCACAGGAAGAAGGTAACAATTAATGAGCGAGCTCAAAGCAACTGGTCTAGCAAAGAGTTATAAAGGTCGTCAGGTCGTCAAAAATGTTAGCTTGAGTGTTCAAGCTGGCAGTGTTGTAGGCTTATTGGGTCCAAATGGCGCAGGTAAAACCACCACTTTTTATATGATTGTAGGGTTAGTACCAAGCGACAAAGGTTTTATTCAGATTGATGACGAAGATATCACTTTGCTACCGATGCACAGCCGTGCACGACTTGGTATTGGCTATCTACCGCAAGAGTCTTCAATCTTTAGAAAACTCACGGTCTATCAAAATTTGATGGCGATTTTAGAAACTCGAAAAGACTTATCTAAAGTTGACAGAGAAGCTGAACTAAATGAGTTACTGGATGAGTTTAATATTCAACACATTCGCGACTCACAGGGCATGGCATTGTCGGGAGGCGAAAGAAGACGAGTCGAAATTGCTCGCGCTTTAGCCGCAAACCCTAAGTTTATCCTGTTAGATGAACCTTTTGCTGGTGTTGATCCTATTTCAGTGTTAGATATAAAGGCAATCATAGAGCACCTAAAAAACCGCGGTATCGGTGTGCTAATCACCGATCATAACGTTAGAGAAACACTGGACGTATGTGAAAAGGCCTACATCGTTTCACATGGTGAGTTAATCGCTGCAGGCACGCCAGAACATGTTTTGGCAGATCAAACCGTAAGAGATGTCTACCTAGGCGAACAATTCAAGCTATAGTTAAGACGTAGTATTAATAACTGTTAAAAAGGATTGTTAGAGATACATGAGGCAATCATTACAGCTGCGCATGGGGCAGCAACTTACAATGACTCCGCAACTGCAACAAGCCATTCGCTTGTTGCAGCTTAGTACATTGGATCTGCAGCAAGAAATACAAGAAGCATTAGACAGCAATCCATTGTTGGAAGTGGAAGAAGGTGATAATACTGACAGCGAAAACGCTGACCAACACGGCCAAGAAAAGAACAGTGCTGACGACAATCAAGATTCTGGCGATGAAGCACAGGTTAGTGACTATGAAATAGACTCAGATACCGCTATGAGCAAAGACACAGTGAGCGATGACCTCGCCATGGATGTCACTTGGGACGAGTATATGAGCGCTGCGCCGGCCGCCAGCTCAGGTCCACTCCCTGATGACGATAATGTTTATCAAGGGGAAACCTCTGAATCTCTCCACGATTATCTCATGTGGCAACTTGAGTTGACCCCATTTAGCCCAACAGATAGAGCTATTGCGATTGCGATTATTGAAGCGGTCGACCTGTCAGGCATTTTAACACTCTCTTGCGAAGACATTTTAGAAAGCATTAATGACGAAGATAGCGAAGAGCCTATTGAGCTCGATGAAGTCGAAGCCGTACTCAAACGTATTCAGCTTTTTGACCCTGTCGGTATCGCAGCGCGTAGTTTACAAGAATGCTTGTGTATTCAGCTAAATCAGTTCGCCCCAGATACGCCATGGATTGCCGAAACGAAAATGATCCTGACAGAACATATCGACTTGCTTGCCAGCCGTGACTATCGAACTTTGGCTAAGAAAACGCGCCTTAAAGAAGCCGAGCTCAAAGAGGTCATGACGTTAATTCATAGCCTTAACCCAAAACCTGCGGCAAGCATTATTCATGAAGAGCCTGAGTATGTGATCCCTGACGTATCCGTGAAAAAAGTAAAAGGTCGTTGGGTCGTAGAGCTAAATCCTGATGCTATGCCTAAAATAAGAGTAAATGACCATTACGCTGCGATGTCTAGAACGGCGAAATCCAGTACGGATAGTCAGTTTATTCGCTCACATTTACAAGAAGCAAAGTGGTTTATTAAAAGCTTAGAAAGCCGAAATGATACTTTATTAAAAGTTACCAATTGCATTGTGCAACAACAACAGGCATTCTTTGAACATGGCCCCGAAGCAATGCGCCCTATGGTGCTAAATGATGTTGCTGAAATGGTTGAGATGCATGAGTCCACAATTTCCCGTGTGACAACACAAAAGTACATGCATACACCTCGGGGTATATTTGAGCTGAAGTATTTCTTCTCTAGCCATGTAAGTACGGAAAATGGAGGTGAGTGCTCTTCTACAGCAATTAGAGCACTTATCAAAAAGCTGATAGCTGCAGAAAATACCGCGAAGCCATTGAGTGATAGCAAAATTGCAGATATCTTAGCTGAGCAAGGAATTAAGGTAGCGAGACGTACGATTGCAAAATATCGTGAATCCCTAGCCATTCCACCGTCAAATCAGCGTAAAAGCTTGATATAAGACGTAAAACCCAAGAAGGAAAAATGCTTATGCAACTAAATCTAACTGGTCGCCATGTAGAAATTACTGACTCATTAAGAGACTATGTCACCAACAAGTTTGCGAAGCTAGAAAGACATTTTGATCATATCAATAACGTGCATGTGATCCTTGATGTCGAGAAGCTAGTACAAAAAGCAGAAGCAACATTACACGTAAACGGCGGCGAGCTATTTGCATCAACAGAGCATCAAGATATGTATGCCGCAATTGATGGCCTTATCGACAAGCTAGATCGTCAAGTTATTAAACACAAAGAGAAGCTCACTCGACACTAAGATGAAATTAAGTGAATTAGTGAACAAGGACTGCAGCAAAGCTGCGGTCCTTTTTAATAGCAAAAAACGTATTTTAGAATACATCAGCGAACTGGCTCATAGCCAAATTCCAAATACCAGTCAGCATGCTATCTTGGATGCCTTAATGGCGCGAGAGAAATTAGGCAGCACCGGGATCGGTAAAGGCATTGCCATTCCCCATGGCCGACTTGAAGGTTTGGATAAAATCCTTGCAATGGTGCTCGTCAGCGAGCAAGGGATCCAGTTTGAAGCTATAGATAAGCAGCCTGTCGATATTTTTGTCGCGTTCATCGTACCCGAAGGTGATAATCAACAGCACCTGAAGACCTTAGCGGCGATTGCTGATACACTCAAAGACAAGTCTTTTTGCAAAATGCTTAGGCAAGCAAAAAGTGACGATGAGTTATATGCAGTGATCCAAGGTGAACTTGATGAGTGATGAAGAAAAAGGACTCGAGCTTATCATTATCAGTGGCCGCTCAGGCTCTGGTAAATCTGTAGCGCTTCGAGTATTGGAAGACTTAGGCTACTATTGTGTAGATAACATTCCAGTCAATTTGCTGCCGTCTTTAGTCCGCAGTGTTTCCGACAATTATAATAAAATTGCAGTCAGTATTGATGTTAGAAACTTGCCTAAAGAGCAGGACGAATTTAATGACATTCTTGAATACTTACCAGGCTTTGCCAAACCTACCCTGTTTTATTTAGACAGTGACGATCAAACCCTGATAAAACGCTTCTCAGAAACACGCCGTTTGCACCCGCTTTCACTGCATAATCTTCCATTAGATGTTGCGATAAAGAAAGAACGGGAATTGTTAGACGTGTTGATCACTCGCGCCGATTTTCTCATTGATACTACAGGCCTGAGCGTTCATCAACTTGCAGAAGATATCCGCGAAAAAATCTTAGGTAAAAAAGACAAACAACTCATTATTACCTTTGAATCTTTCGGCTTTAAACACGGCATCCCAAAACAAGCGGATTACGTTTTTGATGCACGCTTTTTGCCCAACCCACATTGGGAGCCTGAGCTTAAGCCGCTAACTGGCCTAGATCAGCCAGTCAAAGACTATTTATCGAGTCATAGCATAGTGCAAAAGTTTACTTGGCAGATCCAAACCTTTGTACAAACTTGGTTACCACACTTAGAGCGTAACAATCGCAGTTATCTAACGATCGCAATAGGATGTACAGGCGGGCAACATCGCTCGGTATACTTAGCGCAAACCATTGGCGAGCGATTTGCAAAAACCCATCCCAACGTCAAAATTCGTCACCGAGAACAAGAGGGTTAAATGTTAGAAGATACGTTTTTAATCCAGAATAAACTCGGCCTGCACGCTCGAGCAGCGACGGTTCTTGCACAATTAGCGACCCAATTTGATGCCGAAGTGACCTTATATCAAGGAGACAGAAGTGCTGCTGCTGATAGCGTTCTAGCACTGCTGTTACTTGAAAGCAGCCAAGGAAAAGAAGTACGAGTGGTTTGCGAAGGTCCTGATGCTCAGTATGCACTAGACGCCATTGGTGGACTAATAGAAAATAAATTTAATGAATCCGAGTAATCGTCAGTAAAACAATAAGGCCTGATTCATTTACTCCCAGCTAATCTCCCCTCCTCCGTAACCAAAGTGGTTTAATAAGTCTCTCATAATTAAGCGTAAACCTTGGTAGTTCCTAATAAACTGAGTTACACTGTAATACCAATTTAGGTTTCTTTCGTGCCGTGAAGCGAGTTGCCGAGAAAATCCTACTTTATCGTTGCCTACATCTTTAGCGTGTATTAACGATAGCAACCCACCAGCAGAAATAACACGAGTAAAATTCAAATTAAGAAATTGATTTCTGCGATAAAATAAATGAATAGGGTTAACTTACTTAATCACGTTAGCCGCCATTATTATCAAAAAGGATGCCTATGCCTGAAGTATTTGAACAAGACTACACACTGGAACAACTCCAAAAGGTAACTAATGCCTTAAACAGTGGTCAGTTTGTTCAAGTTAGGCGTATGCTCGCAGAGACTGCCCCCTGTGACACAGCACTGCTTTTAGAGTCATCTCCTCATAAAGTTCGCTCTATGTTGTGGCAACTCGTTGATCCTGATATCCAAGGGGATGTCCTAGAGGAGCTGTCGGAAGACGTAAGACTTGGGATCATCGCCCAGATGGAACCTGAGCTAATTGCTGCCGCTACAGAAGACATGGACGACGATGACCTTGGTGATGTCCTAAGAAGCCTGCCTGATACCGTCTACCAAGACGTTATCGGTGCGATGGATAGCCAAGATAGAGAACGTGCGACACAAGCATTGTCCTACAAGGAACACTCGGCCGGTGCACTGATGAGCACCGACACGGTTACTATTCGACCCGATGTTACCTTAGAAGTTGTATTTAGATATCTTCGTCTTAAAGGCGAATTGCCAGACGGTACGGACGAGTTGTATGTAGTTGATAAAGACAACTGCTTTTTAGGCACGCTGCCTGTCAATACCTTATTAACTAAGTCTCCTGACAGTATGGTTCGAGACTTGATGGATGAAGATAAGGAAACGATCCCTATCTCCATGGATGAGTCTGAAGTGGCGCAGCTTTTTGAGCGTCATAACTGGATCTCAGCTCCTGTCGTTGACGATAACGCCCATTTGCTTGGTCGTGTCACCATTGATGACGTTGTTGACGTCATCCGTGAAGATGCTGAGCACAGCCTGTTAAGTATGGCAGGTCTTGAAGATGAAGAAGACACCTTTGCGCCAGTTCTAAAAAGTAGCCAGCGCCGATCTATTTGGCTTGGAATTAACCTGCTAACCGCCTTGATGGCTGCGTTTGTTGCAAGCTTCTTCGAAGGTACTCTAGATATTTTACCTATTCTTGCGGTGTTAAATGGCATAGTACCAAGTATGGGCGGCGTTGCCGGTAGCCAAACGCTAACCCTAGTTATCCGTGGTATTGCCCTTGGCCATATTAACCAGACTAACCAAAAGTTTTTAATGGGTAAAGAGCTGGCGATCGGCGCCCTAAACGGTGTCCTGTGGTCTGTCTTGATCGCTGGGGTTATCGCTGTATGGCAGTGGGATTTTACACTCGGTGCTGTTATTGCCTTCGCGATGTTTATGAACTTAGTCGCAGCGGGTATCGCAGGTGCCAGTATTCCAATTATGCTAAAGAAAATGAATATCGACCCAGCGCTAGCTGGTAGTGTGGTACTAACAACAGTTACTGATATCGTCGGGATCTTTGCATTCCTTGGCACCGCAACTTGGTTATTAGTGTAGTAATAACAGTGTCGAAATAGCGAGAAATGCTGGTCAAAACCAGCATTTCTCGAGCTGAGAGAGGGAGTTATTCGCCCGCTATTTGCATATTATTGAGTAGTATAGAGCCGGTTTGTACTGCGCCTCGACATTCAATATCACCGCCAATGCCTTCAATCCCCATAAACATATCTTTTAAATTGCCAGCAATCGTAATTTCACTCACAGGATATTGCAGCTCACCATTCTCGACCCAAAAGCCAGCAGCGCCCCTTGAATAATCACCGGTTACTGTATTAACACCTTGCCCCATTAGTTCAGTGACTAACAAACCAGTGCCCATCGACGCAAGTAGGCTGGTTAAATCTTCGTGTGTTGGTTTTACTAACCAGTTATGGATCCCACCAGCGTGACCTGTCGCTTGCATATTCATTCTACGTGCGGCATAGCTTGCCAATAAGTAAGTATGAAGTATACCATCTGTGATAATTTCACGGTCGATGGTTTTTACACCTTCGCTATCGAAAGGACTCGAAGCAAGCCCTCTTAATAAATGTGGCTTCTCTTCAATGTTAACGCAGCGATTAAAAATTTGTGTGTCTAAAGAATCCAACAAGAAACTAGACTTACGATATAGCGCGCCGCCACCGATACCTGACACTAAGTGCCCAAATAAGCTGTTAGCAATATCCGCTCGAAAAATAACAGGCACTTTACGCGTTGATACTTTTCGACTGCCTAGTTTTGCCAGCGTAGACTGTGCTGCTTCTAAGCCAACCTGTTCAGGAGATTTTAGTTCCATGTGTACACGAGATAACGCATATGCAGAGTCACGCTGCATTTGCTCGCCTTCTTTACCAATCACCATGGTACTCAGGCTGTGTCTGGTACGTGGGAACCCTGCAATTAAGCCATAGCTATTACCATATACACGGATCCCTTGGTGGCTCGATAAGCTCGCGCCATCAGAATTCACGATTCGAGGATCGAATTCTAACGCAGCTTTTTCCGCAGCAATACATTGCTCAATGGCTTCATCAGGAGAAACTTGCCAAGGGTGGAAAAGATCTAAATCTGCTGGTGACATCTCTAGCAAAGCTTTATCCGCCACACCATTACAAGGGTCATTCGAGGTAAATCGAGCAATATCTACGGCCTTTTCAACCACAGAGCGCAGAGCTTCAGGGCTCAGATCCGCGGTTGATGCAGAGCCTTTATGATTGCCCACATAAACGCTGATACCTAGACCACCATCTTGATTAAACTCAATGGTTTCAACCTCTCCCATTCGTGTACTTACAGACAGACCTGAGGTGCTAGACATCGCCGCTTCTGCTGAGGTTGCACCTAGTTTTTTAGCATGTGCTAACACATCGGCAACTGCATTTTTCACATCATCAATTTGATTATATATAGGGTGTTGTTGAGGTTGAGTCATAGATACCTTATCCGCTCGCTCGTCTAACTAAAATATATTAGTTAATATGCTATCACAGCTACTAACTATTGTAGTGATCAATTGTGGTATACTCTAATGTTAGAGACTTTAATATTTACTAGTATAGACAAGACCAATGGCTAAACACGAGCAAACGACCGAAGAAGAGATTATTTACGTTTCAAAAAGCGAGCTTAAGCGCGAAGCGCTAGAGTTGCATGAACTAGGCTGTGAAATTGCAGGGCTTGGCAAGAAACAGCGTGAGAAGTTACCTCTAACGGACGAGCTTAAAGAGGCCATGACTGTTGCGGATAGGATCCGTGCTAAAACAGATGCTTACCGTCGTCATATGAACTACATTGCAAAGACATTGCGTAGTACTCCAAATGTCGAAGATATTCAGGCTGCGATGGATTTGATGCTAAATAAGAACAATAAAGCAGACGTATTACTGAATAAGATTGAGCTTATTCGCGATGAAGTGATTGCCAAAGGAGATAGCAAGATTAATGAGCTATTGGATAAGTATCCTGAACTTGAGCGTCAAAAAATGCGCCAGATGGCGCGCCAAGCAAGTAAAGAAGTAAAAGCTGAGAAGCCAGGCAAAGCCTACAAAGAGCTGTTCCAGTATTTAAAAGAAGCGATTATGCCGTAACGCAGTGTTGTGGCTCTGATACAACATAAAAAGGCGCTGATGCGCCTTTTGCTTATTACTTTTTGCTTATGAATAGTTATCGCAGGTAGTATTACGCTGTGCCACCGACAGTAATTTCGTCAATCTTCAAACTCGGTTGACCGACTCCCACAGGGACGCTTTGACCATCTTTACCACATACCCCAACGCCTCTATCAAGCGCAAGGTCATTGCCTACCATAGAGACCTTTTTCATCACCTCTGGACCATTGCCTATAAGCGTTGCACCTTTAATTGGTTGGGTTATTTTACCATTCTCAATTAAGTAGGCTTCAGACGCTGAGAATACAAATTTACCGGAGGTAATATCCACTTGACCACCGCCAAAGTTACTAGCAAAAATGCCTTTATCTACGCTACGAATGATCTCTTCTTGACTGTGCTCACCCGCAAGCATGTAGGTATTTGTCATTCTCGGCATCGGCAAGTGGGCATAAGACTCACGACGCGCATTACCTGTAGGCGCCACGCCCATTAAGCTCGCGTTTTGCTTATCTTGCATATAGCCTTTCAAAATACCATTTTCAATCAGTACGTTGTATGCCGCTGGCGTACCTTCATCGTCCACATTCAAAGAGCCGCGACGGTCGGCTATTGTGCCATCATCCACCACAGTACAAAGACTCGAAGCGACTTGTTCACCTATTTTGCCACTGAATGCAGAGGCACCTTTACGGTTAAAATCACCTTCTAGGCCATGTCCAACAGCTTCGTGTAACAAAACGCCCGGCCAACCAGAACCGAGCACCACAGGCATCGCACCTGCTGGTGCATCAATGGCTTCAAGATTCACGCGTGCTTGGCGCACAGCTTCTTTGGCAAACTGCATCCATCTCGGTGCACCGTCTACTAACTCTTTAAAGTAACCATAATCTAAACGCGCACCACCACCGGCACTACCACGCTCTCTGCGACCATTTTTCTCAAGGAGTACCGAACAATTTAAACGTATTAACGGGCGAATGTCGGTTGCAAATGTACCGTCGCTTGCGGCAATTAACACTTCTTCATACACCGCCGACAGCGAACTTACCACTTGCTGCGCCTCAGGCGCTAAATCGCGAATGCACTGTTCAAGCTCTCTAAGTAAAGCCACTTTATCCGCATCACTCATGCTGGTAATTGGCTGTGCTGGTTGAAATTGAATGGGTGCTTTTACGTCGCTAAATACTTGAACTTTACTGCTTTCGCCAGCTTGCGCAATGCTACGCGCAGCTTCTGCTGCTTTGGTTAACGCTTCAATATTGATGGCATCAGAATAACTAAAGCCAGTCTTCTCACCACTCACTGCACGCACACCAACACCACGTTCGATGTTGTAGCTGCCGTCTTTGACTATGCCGTCTTCCAGCACCCAAGTTTCGTGGTAGCTTGATTGAAAATACAGATCGGCATAATTTACTTTGTGCTGATGAATATACTCGAGAGTCTGTGATAATTGCTCACGTGTCAGCTGGCTATTGGTCAGTAAATTCTGCTCTACATTACTCATAAAAACTCACTTTTAAATCGGTTATGATCCGCAACCGGCATTTTTTGCCGGATCGAATCAAGAAACGCGCTATCTAGCTGCTGTGAAATGGGTTCTAAATTCGCACCAGAGTCAATTAAGACTTCACCCCAAGGCGATACAATTAAACTGTGTCCATAGGTTTCTCGGCCATTTTCATGACGACCTACTTGCGCGGCTGCAACTACGTAGCATTGATTTTCTATCGCCCTTGCCTGTAATAATGGCTGCCAGTGTGCCTTGCCCGTTGCACAGGTAAAAGCACTCGGGACTAAAAATAGCTCAGCTCCCTTCGCTCTCATCATTTGGAACAAACCGGGAAAACGCAGATCATAACACACGCTTAATCCAATTCTGCCAAATGGACTATCCACTACCACGACATCCTGTCCAGGCTCTGTTCGCTCAGACTCTCGGTATTGTTTAGTTTTGTCACTCACATCGGCGTCAAACAGATGGATCTTATTATAGCGTGCTACGATTTCACCATTCGAATTAAATAAGTAACTCGCAGCCAGATATTTATCGTTCTGATTTGGTATCGCGATGGTACCTGCCGCCAACCAAATGCTATGTTGTTGACAAAGCGCTGAGAGCTGTTGGAGCAGTGCTTCATTATGCTGCGCGTATTCCCAAGCCTGTTGCGCATTGTCGCAAAATGCCAACCAAGTTTCAGGTAAACAGACTAAGGTTGGCTCTTCCACCACTAACTTAGCCAGCTGGTTTTTAAGGTAAGCTATATTTGTTTGGGGTACTTTCGCCGAACACATTGGTAGTGCAATCACCTTAGCCATTACCACTTTCCTTATTTTGCGGCACAAGAGGTTGCTCACTATGCTTAAGTGTAGCACTTGGTTGTGATTCTGAATTCAATGCTGGTGCTTCTTTACTGGTATTCTCATCAGCTCCATCTGGCGTCGCTTCTTCACTAGGAGGCACAACCGGTTTAGGTAACTCAATTTCTTTACTCTTACGATCAACCTCGGTAACCACTGGCTCTTGCATCGTTCCGGTGATTTTAAAATTAATCTCGGAGATCACTCGCGCGGAGTGGATCACCTTATCCAACGCCAGCGCAGCTAATCCCGTCACTGGATTCACTGCCCATGCCATAATCACAGGTAAACTCGACGTGACTTGTGGTGCGACGGCCAAATCATAATTAATTTCGTGAGTATTGAGGTCGGCATAGCCACGTATCGTTAGATCAGCTGGCACACCATCGAGCTTTGAATCTTCGGTGATCGCAATACCATTCGTTAGTTGTACCGAACCACTCATACTGTTATAGAAAAATCCTTTAGAAAACACATCTCTAAAGTCCAAGCGTAGCTTTCTGATCAAAGAGTCCAAACTCAGTAGCGAAAAGACGCGCGCCCCTTTATCACTTATTTCTGCCAAATGACCTTCACCTAAGCGCCAAGCCAACTCGCCTCCTAAGCTAGGTAAATCCATTTCGTATGGGGCGCCTTGCCAATTGAGGGCAAAATCAATGTTGGCGCGGGAGTCTTTAATAGTCGAAGTAATATCAAACTCATCCGTTAGTTCACCAAAATCATCGCTGTTTAACGCGCCACTTAGCGTCGTTTTACCTTGTTCAAAGCGGCCACTAGCATTGAGTTTATGATCTTTTTTGTCAATCACTAGCTCTGAAATATTGAGTCTATTACCATCTCCAAACAACGACATATTAACCTGATCTAACTGATATTCACTGACTTTACAGTCACCGCACACAAACTCGGTTGCAGGTAAGCTCAACAACCAATCTAACGAGTGAATGTCGTTTTCCACTGTCTCTTGCGCTTGCGGTTCTGACTTAGGTAAATTTAGACGTAAATAATCACTATTAATGTGAATAGGCCGACTTGAACTTGATGCTGGAATAGCGACTTGTGAGCGCATTTCTTTACTATTGATTTTAAGCTGCATCGCACCATCAATCGCAGCCATCGTAAAGTCAACATCATGGAAAGGGATCTCTGAGAATGTTACTTTTGAGAAAGAGCCATTTACCTGATTCAGTGCCGGTAGAAATACAGGATCGGAGCCAGAGCTTGGCGCTTTGATAATACGGTTGATCAGTGGTAACCAAGGCAGCAACTCGACTTCCTGTTGTTTGATTGTGATATCAAAACCGGATGCATTTAAGCCTTCATCTTTACTGCCAATTATCAGGTGTGCATTACGCATCGCACCGGACCCATTTTCAATAATGCCATTAAAATACAACTGATTATCTAGGCTTGCCGTAACAAGATTTGAAATATCATCCCCTAATACCGTGCCGCTTAGCAGCTTAGCTTGATCAGCGGGTTTACCGAATTGATCGGGTAAGTGACTTGTCATTCCCCGTAAATCACTCGCAAATTTAGCTCTATAGTTAAACCCAGCCTCGGCAAAATTAAGGACAAGCTCTGTACTTAGCATGCTATTGCCTTCAAAGTAGCCGTCAATAATTCCATTTGCGTGCGGTTGCAATTGTTCTATCCCTGCTTCAAGACTGACCTTGGTCGTTACTTGATAATTTTGCTTATCTCCGCTTCCAGATAAGTCCAACGACAAGGGCATGTCCAACCACTTAGCAGACAAATCATTCACTTCGATATTGTCATCATCGAAGCTAACGACACCTTTCACTTGCTGTAATTGCATGCCAGGCTTTGCCAAGAAAACAGGATTGTTGTCTAGGTAGATGTCACCTTTAGTATGTACGGCACCTGAGTGCAGGTCGACGGCCAATTGCACATCCCCTCTTGCATCACCTTTACCTTGAACAATATCTAATATATTCGCGAGCGGATCTGCGAGTGGCGTTGCTGCAAAGAAAGGCTGTAACGTGCTTGCTTCTGTGGTGTGATTAATATCAACAGTCAGCACATCAGCGTGATTTAAATCCGCAATACTAACAACAACCCCCTCATCAATACTTTGATTAACAAGTTCACCACGGTGTGCGTAGATATCCATTCTTTCGTTTTCGAAATGTAGTGTGACATCACCAGAAGTAACGCTAGGCCAATCCGGTGCAAAACCAAAAGTAACATCATTCAAACGTGATTTAACTTCAAACTGACCTTGCTTATCAGCGAAAGGAAATTGTGAAAGCGGCCCACTCAGTAAGACTTGTGTCTGCAAGTGCTGGCCACCTTGGATCCCTGCTTCTAAATAATCGACTAAGCTTTTACGCATAATACTGACAGGAAAGTAATGTGAAGCGATTTCACCACGCCCACCGAGTAGTTCCGCATATAAATCAAGTCGGGGGTCATCAGATAACTGCAAGGAAAACTCTGTGGCTAACGCTACATCTTGATTGCTAAGCCAAAAGTTGGGACTAGAAACTTGCCAGCCTTGGGCTTGTTGATTGCGAATATAGACATCACCACTGAGCTGCTGGAGCGTGATATTATCTTTGAAGGTCTCTTTTGATAGCAGTTCAGTTTGCTCAGCACTTAAATCGAGCCTAACTTGCTCATCAGTCGCAGTCACCTCTAATCTGGTGCCATAAATTCCCGGGATCCCATGAAATGGCTCAAAAGCAATCTCTTCAATAACTCCCCATGCCGCAAAAGCATTATTAGTGCCTAGGCTGAATGTCGCTGCGCTCAGTTGGCCATTGGGATTCATGCCATAAAGCAAATCTCGCCCAGGGAATTTAGCAAGTTGCGCTAACTCAGCTAAAAAGTTGGCGTTAATATCCTTTAACCAAAAGGTCTTGTTATCTTTATGCCATTTCGCTTCAAATAAAATAGGAGCAAGCGCTTCTTGATTGCGACTAAACTGGATACCACTACTTTGCACCCACCACCCCTGCTGGTCCGGCTTTAATAGAAATTGAGCATCATCTAATGCTAACGTGCGCTGATTTTCATTTTCTTGCCAAGTCAAGGTACTGGGTTTGATATCCACTGTGATATCTTGCAATGTACCTTGCTCAAAACCTAACCATAGCTGAGCATTGATGTCTGCTTTTAGGTCTGGATGCGCTAGGGTAATAAGTTCTTCTAACCAATCAACCGGATTAACCTTATCTGCAGATACATAGATATTACCCGCCAATTCACGTAGCTTTCGTCCTGACAAAGAAAGACGAGCGTTAAACTGGCCTTGAGAAAACCCAGGTAATGCGATTTCGCCCGCACCTTCATGTAATGCGCTAGAGTTTTGCCACACTAAATCTTTCAATAGTAAACTGTGGGTCTTACCACTAGAAAAGGTGATATTAAGGTGACTGTTTTGCACCGAAAAATGCCCAACATCGCCTAAGAAAAGGCTTTCAATTAATGCTTGCTGCTCAAAAGCACCTTGATCTTGAGCTGCGTTTAACTTGCTCAGATCTATATCAGCTTCAAACCCTTCCAGTACAAAATAGTTAGATGCGATCTGCATTTGTCGTACAGACTCAAATACATTGAGCTGCAAAGAGGTTTTGGCAATATTAATGGAAATTGGCGAGTCTTTATTATCTTTAAAAGAGAGTGATTCCAACACCAGAGCAGGCCCATTGCCCTCCCAACTCGCACTGATCTGGCCAATACTAATATCAACGTTCAGTTGCTTTTGGATCAGCGCTTCGATGTTACTTCTATAATCATTTGCATAGGGTAAGGCGTACTTTAGCGCAGACACCAGCACCGCGAGTGTCACTAAAGTGATCGCAAAGATTTGCCACGCTTTACGCAGGCAGAAAAAACAGACGGTCTTAGCCTGCATGTACCGCTACCCTTTACATCATTACTACGTCAAACTGCTCTTGGCTGTATAAGCTCTCAGTTTGAATGCTAACCTGCTTACCAATAAATAGTTCAAGCTCAGCTAAATTATGATACTCGTCGTTGATCAAGGCTTCGCTCACCGCTGGCGAGGCATAAACCATAAACTTGTCAGCATCATAAGCACGATTCACACGCACGATTTCCCGCAGGATCTCATAGCAAACGGTTTCCACCGTTTTTAGTGAACCACGACCCGAGCAAGATGGACACACATCACAAAGAATATGTTCGAGGCTCTCACGCGTGCGCTTGCGGGTCATTTCTACAAGCCCAAGAGCAGAGAGTCCATTAATATTGGCTTTCGCTCGGTCTTTAGACAACGCCGTTTCTAAAGAGTGCAATACTCGGCGTTTATGCTCGTCAGATACCATGTCAATAAAGTCGATAATAATGATACCACCAAGGTTTCGTAACCTTAGTTGTCTCGCAATTGCTGACGTTGCTTCAATATTGGTATTAAAAATCGTCTCTTCGAGGTTACGATGGCCAACGAACGCGCCAGTATTGACATCAACCGTTGTCATTGCTTCTGTTTGGTCAATGATAAGGTAGCCACCAGACTTTAACTCAACCTTTCGATGCAGTGCTTTTTGGATCTCAGTTTCAACATCAAACAAGTCAAAAATGGGGCGCTCACCTGGGTAATACTCAAGTGCACTTGCAAGTTGGGGAACAAACTCTTCAGTGAAAAGCTTTAGCTCTTGGTAAGTTAACTTTGAGTCAACACGGATACGCTCCATGTCCTCACCAACATAATCACGCAAGGTGCGAAATGCTAAGGTAAGATCCTCATGCAAAATTTTTGCTTTGCTCGTTTTGCGGCGGCGAGTTACAATTTTCTGCCAAAGCTTTTTCAAAAACTCCGCATCATGCTGTAACTCTGCTTCCGAAGCGCCTTCAGCAGCGGTACGAACGATAAAACCACCGTTTTCGTCATTATATTGTGCAACGATCTCTTTTAACCGGTCACGCTCTTGTTCGGTTTCAATACGTTGACTCACTCCCACATGCGTCGCATCAGGCATAAACACCAAATAACGTGAGGGAATAGTGATATCCGTTGTCAGTCTAGCGCCTTTTGTGCCAAGCGGATCTTTGACTACTTGTACCATAATGAACTGGCCTTGTTTAACCAGCTCACGAATGTCCTGCACTTTCTTAACTGGGGACTCGGCCACCCCCTCTTCGATAGAAGCGCTGTTCACGATATCTGACGCATGTAGAAATGCCGCTTTTTCCAAGCCGATGTCCACAAAAGCAGCCTGCATACCAGGAAGAACTCGGCTTACTTTGCCAAGATAAATATTACCGACGATGCCTAGGTTACCGATCCGTTCAACTTGAACTTCTTGCAGCACCCCATTTTCGATTAAGGCTACGCGACTTTCACTTGGGGTGACGTTGATTAGTAGTTCGCTACTCATATTTTATTTTAAAAACCGTTGAATTAATTCGTCTGTCTCATATAAAGGTAAGCCGACAACTGCAAAATAGCTACCTTGGATCTCAGTTACAAAGCGTCCACCTACCCCTTGGATCCCATAGCCACCCGCTTTATCTTGTGGCTCATTGGTGTCCCAGTAGGCATCAATTTCAGTTTCGCTAAGCGTTTTAAAAGTCACATTGGTCACAATCACATTGCTCAATACTTTGCTTGTATCAGCAAGTGCAATCGCCGTCATCACCTGATGCGTATGACCAGAAAGGCGCTGCATCATCGCTTTGAAATCCGCTTTATCACGAGGCTTACCAAGCGCTTCTCCGTCAATGACAACCACAGTGTCACTGCCAAGAACCGGCTTGTCGGTATACCCTAGCGCCACACCTGATTGTGCTTTTAAACACGCTAAACGCTCCACAAGCTGTAATGCGCTTTCATCGTCTAGTGGACTTTCATCTGCATCAACACTAAATTGCTCGAACGAATAGCCAAGCTGAGAGAGTAGCGCTTTGCGACGCGGAGAAGCCGAAGCTAAATATAAAGAGATAGACATTATCTGATCCTAAACTGTCTACGATATTTTCTCAGCAGTGGGAATATCCACAGCCAGCACACCATGCCCGTAACCGCAGGCCACAGATAATGCGGGTTAAAGTAGATATCAAGCAAGAAATGATTAAGCCAAAATTGTAACAAATGATAGAGCGCGAGAAATAGCCCGATCAGCACTGCTTGCTGCCAGATGGAGAAATTACGAATTTTCTGAAAGTTGCTGGCGGTAATATAAATACAAATGGAATAGGTCAACGAGTTCACCCCAAGTGGCGCGCCCATCGCTAAATCTATTATCAGGCCAGTCATCCAAGCCCAGCCAATATTCACACGGTGAGGAACGGCCAAAGACCAGTACATCAACACCAATAATACCCAGTCAGGACGAAATGGTTCAAGTGAAAAAGGCAATGGCATAAGTGCCATGATTAACGCAACAAAGACACTCAATGCAATCAATAAGTTGCTATGTTTACTCATGATTAATTGCCTCTTGGCTACGTTTACCTAACACCACGAGTAAGCGAATGCGATCTAGTTGTGCAATCGGCTCTGCCTGTACTTGTGCAAACGGTAGGCCTTCGTCTCTGTCTATCTCAGTAACTACAGCCACCGGATAGCCTTCAGGGAAAGTACCACCAAGCCCGGAAGTGACCAACACATCACCAATACGAATATCCATGCTATGCGGTACATGGGCAAGGCGAACATTATTGATTTTACCCGTCCCCTCTACCACAGTGCGAACGTCATTACGCAATATTCTGACCGGTGTCGCATGGGTGGTATCTGTCATCAACAGCACTCTTGAGGTCGTTGTACCGACTTGAGTTAACTGCCCAACAATACCCATTTCGTCAATAACAGCCTGTCCTTCGCTGATCCCATCAATAGTACCGCGATTGATCACCACCTGATGACTATAAGGGTTCGAATGAACAGACAACACTTGAGATATTAAACGTTGATTGGTTTCCCTAGCCGAAGCACCTAATAAGGCGCGCAATTCTTGATTTTCTTTTTGCAAAAACTGAAGTTGCTGTAATTGCTCACTCTGTATTAATTGTTTTTCTCTGAGTGCTTGGTTTTCTTGTTGCAGCTTTTCTCTGGTATTGAGACTTTTCAGGCCCAAGTTGAACGCTTCATAAGGAATGTTAGCAACGTACAGTAGCGGGCTAACCAAAGTGTTTAAACTGGTTCGCACCATAGTCCCACCAACCGTGTAGCGGTCACCAATGATCAGAATAATACTAAGCACAACTGCGACAGTAAGTCGCAGTTGTAAAGGAACGGTTCGGCCAAATAATAAATTCATCAGTCGTAACTAAATACGTCACCACCGTGCATGTCTATCATCTCTAACGCCTTACCACCACCTCTTGCCACACAAGTTAATGGGTCATCGGCAACCACCACTGGAATACCAGTTTCTTCCATCAACAAACGGTCTAAGTCTTTGAGTAATGCGCCACCACCTGTTAATACCATGCCGTGGGCAGAAATATCAGAGGCAAGCTCTGGTGGCGACTGCTCTAGCGCAACCATTACTGCACTTACAATTCCCATCAAAGGTTCTTGTAACGCTTCTAAGATTTCATGTGAGTTGAGTGTGAAAGAGCGTGGTACCCCTTCAGCTAAATTACGGCCGCGAACCTCAATCTCAATCGGCGTTTCACTCTTAAATGCAGAGCCTATTTCATGTTTGATATGCTCAGCCGTCGCTTCACCAATTAGGCTTCCGAAGTTACGACGTACATAGTTGATAATCGCTTCATCAAACTTATCACCACCGATACGTACCGAAGACGAGTAAACAACACCATTCAGTGAGATAATCGCCACTTCCGTCGTACCACCACCAATATCAACAACCATTGAACCCGTCGCTTCAGATACTGGTAGGCCAGCACCAATTGCAGCCGCCATTGGCTCTTCAATTAAGTACACTTCACGCGCACCGGCACCCATTGCAGATTCACGGATTGCGCGCTTTTCAACTTGTGTTGCACCACAAGGTACGCAAATAAGTACACGAGGGCTTGGACGCATAAAGTTATTATTGTGCACCTGTTTAATAAAGTGCTGTAACATTTTTTCTGTTACATAGAAGTCTGCAATCACCCCATCTTTCATCGGGCGAATAGCTTTGATGTTACCCGGCGTTCGACCTAACATTTGCTTGGCCGCAGTACCCACTGATGCAACGCTTTTTGGGCCACCAGCTCGCTCCTGACGAATTGCCACTACCGATGGCTCATTCAGTACGATGCCTTCTTCTTTTACATAAATAAGTGTGTTTGCCGTCCCTAAATCGATAGAGAGATCGTTAGAAAATAATCCGCGTAATTTTTTAAACATGAGGCTGGGTGACCTTTCAGAATTCTGTCAAACAAAGCAGCATCACCTGCTGCTCTTAATTTACTACTTATCGCTCTCGAACAAGTCGAAAACCTATATAATTCGCTCTAAAATCTGGCGCTAACGCTAAGCGAGTTGACACTCGAGCCAAACTCGGTGCGAAGTTCCATGCACCGCCACGCACTGTAACATCGCTCTGAGAAGCACGCTTTTGCGTCCACTCCCAAACGTTTCCTACAGTATCATATAAGCCATAGCTATTTGGTGAAAATTGGGCAACTGGTGAAGGACTTTTATTAGACCACTCACTGCCACACCAACCACAATTAGCTAGGTTTCTTCCGATTTCATTACCCCAAGGATACTCAGATGCAGTGCCTGCACGCGCCGCATATTCCCATTCTACTTCATTGGGTAATCTAAATTGCTGTCCTTTTTCGCCAGATAACCAGTTGGCATACGCTTTGGCATCGTCATAGGCCACACACACAACGGGAAAGTTATCTGATTGCTCGTAACCTGGGTTTTCCCAATTATATTCAAGCTCCCAAACTGGTTCGCCATTTTTATAGTATGCGCAGCCTTTACCTTGCTCAGCTAAGGTTTTATATCCAGTGCTTTGTGCAAAACGGCGAAAAGCTTCGACTGTAACTTCTGTGCTCTGCATGGCATATGAATGACTCAACACTTTTTCAACAACCGGACGCTCATTTGGTAAACCATTACCCGTCAGGTCGCCCATTTTGAAAGTGCCAGCAGGGATAATAGCCAGTTCATTCTTAGTGGCTGCTACGGCGACTACCTGCATTTGTTGCGCTTCAGGCTCAGGCTTTTTCGTTACAACAGACGTTACCGATTGGCGTTTCTTCACCAATTTCGCATTAATGGTTTGCGCAGCTCGTAGGTTAATACGTGCTTTATAAGGTTCATAACCTAATTTACGGATCTCAACATCATAAAATCCAGCAGGAATTGCTACTGTCGTTTTTGTCGCGCCGTAACTGACTCCATTAATGAATACTTCGTCGTCGTAAACATTTGATCTTAAAGTTAACTCGACTGTTTTATCAGCCGTTTGTGACTTTTTTACAAGAGGGGTCTCCACGACGGGTTGCTTAGTAATAGTCGCAACTTCAACCGGCTCACTTTGCGTGTCCGAAAAAGTCAGTTGATTATCACTGTAGACTGTTGAGTAGTTCGACTGATAATTTACGGCAAGCGGTGTGCCATATTCAGCGCAATAACGATTGTCTAAGCTCAGCAAGTTACATAAGCGACTGCTATTTACGTCACCACGCATCGTCACGCTGAGATTAACGTTGTAGTTGCCTTGTCCACTAAATCCACTATTTACAACATGGCTGCTAACCACTTGAACCTGTGCGCCAGCCATATTGCGTTTTGGCTCGACAACACGGTTCTCAGTTAGGTTTGCAAAAATCTGATCAATAAAACGCTTGGTTGCTTTTTGAAGCCCCATTTGCTGACCACGCTGTTCACAAGCTGCCAAGGTTTCTGTGCGCTTACAGTTAATCGTGTGGTCTACCTCTAGCGTACCTTCACGAGTAAACTCATTACGTAGTCGCTCTACTCGTGCTGTACCAAGCTGATCTTTTAAATTTTCAAGCGTATTTACTAAGGTGTGCTTAGTTACACGGACTTGCTCAATATCTTTACGCTGTGATGCAATCGCCGCAATTTGCATCGCAATGTCTTCTTTATTCTGTTTGTGATCTGCCACTGCTTGTTGATAACGCGTTTGCGCAGAAGAAATATCAATGGAAGGATCATCAATTAGCCGACGATACAACTCATTCATTGCATCTAAGGCCTGGTTTTTTTCTTTGTCTAACTCACCTGAACGTTTTCTCAATAACTCAAGTTGAGACTGCAGACGCGTTTCCTCTGCTAGGTGTTTCTCTAAAACGACCGAGTATCTGTCTAATTCGCTTTGCTTATTAGATAATTCTGACTCGATGGCAGTGACTGTTGCAGTATCTTGCGCCATAGCGCTTTGAGCAACAGTACCCATGGCCAGGATCGAGGCCGAGACAATAAAAGTTAAAGGAGCAATTCGCATATGTTCCATTCCCAACAGCGGCAATTGTTTGGTCTTGTTATTTCTTATAGTTAGGGCTCTATGCTATGTACTTACAAAGTAAAACACAAGCTTTGCACAATTAATATCTGAGTTTACAACTATTAACCAGCGTCTTGCCAGTTTTTAGCTGAGATTTTGTCTATTTTTCTCTAACATCGCGATATGTTACTAATTCGAGTCCAAAATAGTGGTTAGACAATTAAGGATGTATGATAACTTCTGGAGTGAAGCGCTCGGGTTATTTATTATAGTGCGCAAAATATCAGACTAATTTCATTATGCAAACCATCACAAATATCGCCGAGTCACCAATCCAAACTATTCACCACCCGACATTGGATAAATACGGTTTAACTTTGCAGGTTAAGCGTGATGATTTGCTTCATCCTGTGATCCAAGGAAACAAATGGCGTAAGCTAAAGTACAACATCCTCCACCTAAAGCAAGCAGGCCTTGAAGAGTTAGTCACTTTTGGCGGAGCATTTTCCAATCACTTATATGCCA
This sequence comes from Pseudoalteromonas sp. HM-SA03, assembly GCF_002289345.1. Classification (GTDB taxonomy): domain Bacteria; phylum Pseudomonadota; class Gammaproteobacteria; order Enterobacterales; family Alteromonadaceae; genus Pseudoalteromonas. Next base: position 49,069 of record NZ_NSDG01000077.1, read on the forward strand.
CCAGCATGGCGTGCAAACTTTTCGCAATCAAAGGTCACTTAATTGTTAGAGGCCCAGAGGTTGACCGGCACAACCCAACGCTAAAAATGGCAAGCGCTTGCGGGCTAGCACTTCACCCAGTGAGTCGAGCCGAATACCGGCAAAGAAATCAACCCGAATACATTCAAACTCTGCAAGCCAAGTTTAATAATGCTTATCTCATACCAGAAGGCGGCACTAATGCACTTGCACTGCAAGGTGTTGAAGAGTTAGCGCATTCCTTGCCTCAAAGTGATTATGTCATGACGGCTGTGGGCAGTGGCGGCACAGTGGCAGGACTAATCTCGGGATTGCCTAATCACACGCAGGTTTTAGGTGTTACGGTACTAAAAGGTGCTGAATACCTAGCACAGGAAATACATGAATTAATCACTGTTCAGCGCTGCGCGACATGGCAGCTACTCCATGATTTTCATCACGGAGGTTACGCCAAGACTACACCTGAATTGCTGAGATTTTGTCATGAAATGAAGGTGAAATATCGTTTGCCTCTAGAGCCTATTTACACTGGTAAACTGTTTTACGCTATTTTCACTTTGGCTAAACAAGGATACTTCAAAAGAGGCAGTGTGATCACCGCAATCCATACCGGCGGTTTACAAGGATTAGATGGTTTGAGATATCTGGATAATAAAAAATCGGCCTAATCAGCTCATGCAGTTAGCGTTTTAGTGAATATCAGCGAGTTGTTGTAATGGTGCGGAAAAATAATGCCCTTGGGCCCCTTTCACCCCAAGCCCTTTGATGCAACTCAATTCAGCAACGGTTTCAACCCCCACTGCATACACGGGAATACCCAAGCTTCTCGCTTGAGCGACTATTTGCTTTACTGTTCGTTTACGATACGCAGATTTTTCAATGCCGTGTACCAGCTCATAGCTGAGTTTGATAGCTTTTACCAACTCGGCAAGCGGTGAGCGCCCTAGCGTCAGAGCCTGCGTAACGTTATCCAAATAAATATCGCACCCAAGTCGATTCAACCTATCAAAAGCCGCTAATAACCGCTCTCCATGTTGATAGACCTCTTCTATGCTAAGTTCAAACCCAATTGCCGCCCCGCTATGAGACGCAATGAGCTGTCCCTCTAGCCAATCAATAAACTGGCTATCCACCCAGCTCGAGATGTGTAAGTTAATGCTTACCTTACCAAAACTCCTTTCCTGCTCATAAACAGACAACACCTGCTTCACTATCGCTCTATCTAGAAACTGAAATTGCTCTGGAGTATAAAGGTGTTGCATCACCTGCTTGGCCGAAATTCGCCCCATTTCTTTGTGAGTCACTCTTAGTAGCGCTTCGCTTACAATTACGTCTTCGGCTAAAAAGTCGAACAACGGCTGGAAGAATAAGGAAAACTGTCCGGCTTTCAAATAACTCAGCAAAGCTTCACCGTCTTCGTTAAGGCGTTTTGCCAATAACTCTGTGAGATGCACTAGATGAGTATGTTGCCACACTTGATTTTGCGCAATTGAGAGCGCTGATTTTGCGCTCTGATAAACCTGTGTTTGTTGTTTATTTTCCTGATAAAAGCAAGCGCCAAGCTTCACTTTGCTGCGAGATAAATCCCCCCGAAACTCTAACAGCACTCGATAAACGATTTCGTGCATTTGCTTTACCAAATCCATACCTTTAGTCGCCCCTATCTGCTTTACTGTCACGGCTAATGCCCCAGAAGCTAGATATTTAACAGCCACCGTCCCAAACTCTCCAACGCCTTTAACCAGCGCTAGCTGAAAATGTAACTGCAGATCAACTTCTTTAGGCGTGCTGCACTGCCAATGGATTAACGCAAATAATGCATACTGCCCTTCTGGAGCGGGGGCCGGTAAAGCCACAGGCTTCTGCGCATTTGAGATAGACTCTGCCTTGCCGTATAAAAACCACCATCGATGTACGAATAACACCAGCCCAATCGACAACAAATTGAAAAATATCAATATATATCCATGACTTATCCATATGGATTCATGGTACAAGGTAACAGTTTGGTCACTGACAACAAATTGATGTTCTTCTGCATTCGCCACTGGTAACAACGAAAAACCATACTTGGTAGCTATATCACTTACTCCCGTAGCAAAAGCTTCAGCTGATAGCTGAGAAATTTCAGCTGCGGCTTCTTCGCCTTGCGTGTGAACCTGAAGGTGCAATAAATGATTAAGAAGGAAATTTAGACACAACAACACCGCCAAACTTACCGCGACTAGCTTTTTTTGATACTGACGACTAAATCCATCTAACAGCTGAATTGGCATAATGTTTTTATTGGGTGGAAAGATAACTGAAGTGTTGTTCAAAATAGTGCAAAACTCAAGCGAGATGCGGCTTTTAATTGTACAGAAAGGATAAGCAACTGAGCCAAAACTAGAAATGCGTTAAGTTTATTAATCGTACAAGAGAGCAAGCTTTATCTAAACTTACCCTTCACTATTCTCTTAGAAATATTTATACCACTAAAAACAAAAACCCCAGCATGATGCTGGGGTTTTCTTAGATGCTACACCAGAAATTAGAACGGAATGTCATCATCAAAGTCAATTGGTGGCTCCATAGGATTTGAACTACCACCTGATTGACCATTGTTTTGGTTCTGTTGTGGTGCAAAGCCACCTTGAGACTGGCCACCGAATCCAGAAGACTGCTGAGAATTCTGTTGCGATTGCTGTGGTGCGAATCCACCTTGCTGTTGGTTTGACTGGCTTTGCTGTGGCTGCGAATATTGCTGCTGAGGCGCTTGATTATAGCTTTGCTGGCCATAATTATTTTGCTGCTGTTGACCACCTTGGTACTGGCCGCCACCTTGACCCTGCTGCTCGCCACGACCACCTAGCATTTGCATTTGGCCACCCATGTCCACCACGATTTCCGTTGTGTACTTTTCTTGGCCGCTTTGATCGGTCCACTTACGAGTCTGTAGACGACCTTCAATGTAAACCTGCGAGCCTTTTCTTAAATACTCACCCGCCACTTCCGCAAGTTTGCCAAACAACACCACACGGTGCCATTCTGTGCGCTCTTGCAATTGACCGGTGTTTTTATCTTTCCAGCTATCCGTAGTTGCAATGCTGATGTTAGCCACGCCGTTACCGTTTGGCATATAGCGAACTTCAGGATCTTGGCCCAGATTACCTACCAAAATTACTTTATTAACACCACGTGCCATGGCATTGTCTCCTCACACTATGACAAGCCCAGCACTTGCTTGGCTTGCTTCAAATCAAAAATTTTATCATCTACTTTTAGGTAGCTGCGATTTTCATCGCTTACTACCGTGGCCTCGAGTACCCCTGGTAATGAAACCAATTGGTCTGCCAATTCCGTCGCTTGTTGCTCATTTTCTACAGCAGAAACTAAGCTGATCGCTTTGCTCTTAGGTGGCACTTGCATACCCCATGCGATAACAAACCATATTACCCCAATAATAGCCGTTGCGGCAAATACCGTATCGACCGCAAAATTTTGCGCCAAAATACCACCCAAAGCACCGCCTATAAATGCACCTAGAAACTGACCAGATGAAAATACTCCCATCGCCGATCCCTTTTGGTTTGCTGGAGCGATGCGAGAAACCAACGCAGGCATAGTTGCTTCGAGAAAATTAAAGGCTATAAAATAGACCAGCATTGCACCTGCTATCACCCAGAGGGAATCTATAAAGCAATACAAAGTAACTGAGCTTACCACCAACATTGCAATAGACAGCAAGAATGCCTGCTTTTCTTTTTGTTTGCGGATCGCCACTATCATCATCGGTGCCATCAAAATGAAGGCGAGTAAAAATACCGGAATATAGAGTTGCCAGTGGCTATCTGCAGCAAGGCCGTCACGGATCAGCTGACCGGGCAAGGCTACAAAAATTGTAGTCAGCGTCAAATGTAATAGCAACACCCCAAGATCAAGCCTCAGTAGCTGCGGGTTTTGCACCAAACGACAAATATCTGCAAAGCTTGCAATTGTGTCGCCTTTTGGGGCTTTATTTACCGCATTTGGCACCATAAAAATAATGATAGCGATACCTACAATTGCCAATACCGCCGTCAGCCAGAAGATCCCAGCGATACCAAAAGACGCCGCAATCATTGGTCCTAATAACATGGCTACAGCAAAGCTCATACCAATACACATGCCAATGACCGCCATTACCTTCGGACGCTGCTCGTCACGGCTCAAATCCGCAGCAAGCGCAAGTAGAGCACTTGCAATCGCGCCCATTCCCTGCAGGGCTCTACCAAACGTCACCCAATAGATTGAATCCGCTAAGGCTGCAATAACAGACCCCAAGGCAAACACTAATAACCCACCTATAATGATTGGCTTACGACCGAACTTATCAGATAACCAACCCATAGGTATCTGCAATATAGCTTGAGTCAAACCATAAGCACCAATCGCCAAACCAATCCACAATGGTGAAACATCCTGTAAAGATTGGCCATAAATAGCCAACACAGGCATTAGCATGAACAAACCGAGCATGCGGAAAGCGAAAACACCAGCAAGAGAAATCGCGGCGCGCTTTTCTGTTGGGTTTAAAGAGTCATTAGACATAAGGCGGTATTCATCACTATCGAAAATCACGCGCAAGTTTAACAAACTCTTTTCTTAACTTACACTAGCGCGAACAGATCTTTGCAATGCGATTGTTACCATCATGAATTTGAGCGGCTCACTTCGAGAGAAAAAAGCGCTAGTTGACGCCGTACTTGGCCGTGATCTGATCTAATTTTCCGCTACGTTTTACCCGTTCAAATGCTTGACTCAAACGCTGCAAACGCTCGCTCGTAGTGCGTGCCTTGCTAAAGGCAAAATATACTGGATTTTCGTTAATAACCAACGGACTAATCGCAAACTTTTCAAAATCAGGGTTATTTTTACTCTGATACAGGATGTTGAATTTTTCTTCTAAAAATCCTGCGATCCGTCCTTTTTTGAGCAAATTCAATTTTACCTGATTGTCGGGTACATAAATAAATTGCGTTTCATTTTCAGTACGACGCTCGAGGCGAGCTGTGAACGCCTCACCGTAATAAGCATTACGCTGAATAGCGATGGGCTTTGACAGATGGAATAGCGACTCAAGTGAGTCAAGCTGATAAGGCTCTCCTGAGCTCATTGCAAAAACAATGGTTTCCATTCGTTGAGGACCAATAAAATACGCAAACTGTTCACGTATTGGTGTTTTTGTAACGCTCAAAATAAGATCGATATCACCTTCCTCTAATAGCTTCAGCGCCCGACCCCAAGGAATACTTACGAAACGATAACTACACCCAGCTTCATCTAACAAGGCTTTTGCAAAATCAACGTCCATACCATGCCAAACAAGGTCGTCATTTAACTTAGACTGCGCAGCATAATTCTCAAACCGCACCACCAGCTCACAAGCGAAGACGTTTTGGCAAAGCAGCGTCAAAAGCAATAAAAGTCGATACAAAATCAATATCCCAAGTTGATCGGTCTAATAAGTTTAGTTCGTTTAGCAGAGATAACTTAATTTTGTATTCGGGATGCGGTAATCTGTCACTTCACATCATGCTTTGGCTGATCCAAGTTTCAATTTAGTGGATTAGTATCGCGTACTCAGTACAGCGCACGAAAAAACACAAGGGTCGTATGGATAAAATAGAAGTTAGGGGTGCCCGCACCCACAATTTAAAAGACATTTCACTCACTATTCCAAGAGACAAGTTGATAGTGATCACGGGTCTTTCTGGCTCAGGGAAGTCGTCTTTAGCATTTGACACCTTGTACGCAGAAGGCCAGCGTCGTTATGTTGAGTCTTTATCTGCGTACGCGAGGCAATTTTTATCGCTGATGGAAAAACCAGATGTGGATCACATTGAGGGCTTGTCTCCCGCGATTTCCATTGAACAGAAGTCGACTTCTCATAACCCACGCTCAACCGTGGGAACCATTACCGAAATATACGACTATTTAAGATTACTCTTTGCCCGAGTGGGTGAACCAAGATGCCCTACGCATGATTTACCGTTAGCCGCACAAACTATCAGCCAAATGGTTGATACTGTATTGGCGCTACCTGAGGGTAGCAAACTCATGCTACTTGCACCGGTGGTGAAAAACCGTAAAGGTGAGCACGTAAAACTGTTAGAAGAGCTTGCGAGCCAAGGTTTTATTCGTGCGCGTATTGATGGCGAGGTATGCGATCTCTCAGATCCACCGACGCTAGAGTTACAGAAAAAACATACCATAGAAGTCGTGGTGGATCGTTTTAAAGTCAAAGCAGGACTTGAGCAACGGTTAGCCGAATCTTTTGAAACCGCGCTTGATTTGGCTGATGGCATTGCGCAAATCGCCTATATGGATGATAGCGACGCAGACGAACTGATCTTTTCGGCCAACTTTGCCTGTCCAACTTGTGGCTATGCCATGAGCGAACTTGAACCACGATTGTTTTCTTTCAATAACCCAGCAGGTGCGTGCCAAAGCTGTGATGGTTTAGGGGTAATGCAGTATTTTGATCCCAAACGTGTGGTGCAAAACCCAGAACTAAGCTTGTCTGGCGGTGCAATCAAAGGATGGGATAAACGCAGTTTTTACTATTTTCAGATGCTAAGCTCGGTTGCCGAGCAATATGGATTTGATTTAGAAACGCCATTTCAGGATCTGCCGAGTAAATTTCAAAAAGTGGTTTTAGAAGGCTCAGGCAAAACTAAAATCGCGTTTAAGTATCGTAATGACAGAGGCGATCTTATCACCCGCAATCACGAGTTCGAAGGCGTGTTAAACAACATGAATCGCCGTTATCGGGAAACGGAGTCCAGTTCAGTAAGAGAAGAGCTCACCAAATATCAAACCAGCCAAGCGTGCCCAAGTTGCCATGGCTCACGACTGCGCGAAGAAGCTCGCCATGTGTTTATCGGCTCGACCAACCTGCCAACTGTAACAACGATGAGTATCGGCGAAGCCAGTCAATTTTTTATCGACTTAGCACTCACAGGCCAAAAAGCACAAATTGCGGACAAAATACTCAAAGAGATCCGCGACCGTTTATCTTTCTTGATCAATGTTGGCCTAAACTATCTCTCTTTGGAGCGTAGCGCTGATACTTTATCTGGCGGTGAAGCTCAGCGGATCCGTCTTGCAAGCCAAATTGGTGCCGGCCTCGTGGGGGTAATGTACGTATTGGATGAGCCTTCAATTGGTCTACATCAGCGCGATAACGACCGTTTACTTAAAACACTCACGCACTTAAGAGATCTTGGCAACACCGTGATTGTGGTAGAGCACGACGAAGATGCCATTCGTGCAGCCGATCACATCATAGATATCGGTCCAGGCGCTGGCGTACACGGCGGCTATGTCGTCGCTGAGGGAACTCGCGATGAGATAATGCAAAGTAAAGACTCATTAACGGGTCAATATCTCAGTGGCGAAAAACGCATTGAAGTTCCAGCACAACGTCATCAATGTGATGACAAGTGGCTTGAGCTGAAAGGCGCGACGGGCAACAATCTAAAAAGTGTCGATTTAAAAGTGCCTGTAGGTCTCATGACCTGCGTAACTGGGGTATCTGGTTCGGGTAAATCTACCCTCATTAATGACACCCTATTCAAACTTGCTCATCAGGAATTAAACGGTGCAACAACGCAAGAAGCTGCACCGTATGAGTCAATTCATGGGCTAGATCACTTCGATAAAGTTATCGATATTGATCAAAGCCCAATCGGCCGCACACCACGTTCGAACCCAGCAACTTATACCGGGATCTTTACCGCTATCCGCGAATTATTTGCAGGAACACAAGAATCGCGTTCACGCGGTTATAAGGTTGGCCGCTTTAGTTTTAATGTTAAAGGGGGTCGCTGTGAGGCCTGTCAAGGCGATGGAGTTATCAAGGTAGAGATGCACTTCCTGCCGGATGTCTATGTTCCTTGTGATGTCTGTACTGGTAAGCGCTATAACCGTGAAACACTGGAAGTACTGTATAAAGGTAAAAATATCCACGAAGTGTTGGAAATGACAGTTGAGGACGCCCGAGAATTTTTTGATAAGATTCCCGCAATCAATCGCAAACTACAAACTTTAATGGACGTTGGCCTCTCCTACATTCGTTTAGGGCAAGCCGCCACGACTTTGTCCGGTGGTGAAGCACAGCGTGTTAAGCTCGCTCGTGAACTATCAAAACGAGATACCGGCAAAACACTCTACATTCTCGATGAGCCAACCACAGGTCTGCACTTCCATGATATTCAGCAGCTACTCGCGGTGTTACATCGTCTACGCGATCATGGTAATACGGTGCTGGTTATCGAGCATAACCTGGATGTCATCAAAACCGCGGACTGGATTGTGGACTTAGGCCCAGAGGGAGGAGCAGGAGGTGGTCAAATACTCGTCTCAGGTACACCTGAAACGGTGGCTGACTTTGCGGCTTCGCATACGGGTAAGTACCTTAAGCCCTTATTGTCTTAATTTCTAAAAGTCTCTATTATTGGTGCATAATAATTACAAATTCACTTATTATGCACCAACTTCTCGCGCCAAAAAACTTAACCGCATACCTAGCAAGGCTGCGCTTTTCCATCGGCCAATTTTGGCAAAGCCTAACACTGGCTCAACGCTATTATTTAGTCAGTTTTATCATTTTTATGTTCAGCTTGAGTGAAACTGAAGATGATAATTTCACCGCTTTTTTGATCTTAATAACCACAGTAACGGCGCTATGTTATGAATTCTGGCCAAGGATCATGACCTTTTGGGAAAGTGTGCCAGGCAAAGCACTAATACTATTATTTTACGCCTTTATTGCTAACTTTGTGTTAGTGCAAGCTGATGGCCGTATCAATGATTTAACTGGGGTCAGCACAGATAATTTCCCTTACACACATAATTTGAGTGTGTTGCTGTCGTTACCTACTTGGTTTTTTATTACCAGCACCTTCTTGTTAGTTCTCGCGCAACTCTTTATGACATGCTATGTCGTTGTACTTTTCCTACTTAAACCATTACGAATAAAGCCTTTTTGGCATCAGAATCACTATCGTTATCCGGCAACAACAGCAATCATCAGGTTGATCATGTGCTTTGTTTTATTGGCTTTCTTGGTGCTTGGCATCGCTAAATCAGGTGCTTCAACCGCATTTACTGAGTTTTCTTCTGATTTCAAAATAGATGAGGACGGAATTTCTTTCCATGCCAACGCGAAAGAATCACGCTCAGCAGACTCCGAAGAAAAAAACGAAGGAGCATCGGAAACTCAACCACAAGTGGCCGACATGAGTGGTGATACTCCACAACAAGATGAAGTGCAGTCCACCACAGATGAGCCGGAGTCGTTAACGGTATCTATTAATAACGATCCCAATCCAGATTTGCATGAGCAAGGCAAAAACTATAACGATGTGCTTAACCAAATATTAGCTTACTTTATCTTTCGCTTTGAATCTGACGGAAACTCACGTTGCGAGCACAGCGAAGGCAGTAATATTGTTGAATTAAACGATTATGAGATCTTGGAGATCATGCCGGATAACACCGCAGAATATGGTTTCACTTATACAGTAAAACCTTGTATTTCAGCGGCAATTGGTCATCAGTTTAAACCGCAGAAACCATAAAAGTACCTAGCGCATCGTGCTCTTGCTGACTCAGCGGTTGAGATTGCTTAACCGCAAAGTCATATCGCACCATAATAGTTTTACCTTCAGCACAGCACTCTCCATGCTGCCAAGCCTGCTGCAAAATGACAAATGAGCTGTTGCCAATATGTTCAACAGCCGTTTTTATTTCGACTTCCTGACCATAAAACAGCTCCCCTTTAAAGGTGACTTCGACTTTGGCAACAATCAATTTCCACTCTTTTGGATTTAAATCTGGTGTAAATATTTTGAAAATAGGTGTGCGCGCGGCTTCAAACCACACTGGGAGTACGGTATTGTTGATATGTCCAAGCACGTCTGTATCACAAAAACGCGGCATAAGCTTTTCAGACAGCATAATAACTCCAATAAAAACTAGGGAAAAACATGAGTGATTTTATTCGCGTTTACGATAACGCACTCAGTTCAGACTTTTGCGATGAATTCGTAAAGACCTTCGATCAAAGCCCACATTTAAAACAGGGGACTACGTCTGGTGGTGTCGACTTGAGTAAAAAAGTCAGTCACGACCTTTATTTAAATTCCTACCCTGACTATGCCAAACAGTTACAGCACATTCAACAAGTTACGGCAAAGCACTTATTTGAATACCTTGAAGAACATTTCTTTATGATCATCGGTGCATTTGGACTTAAAGTGTATCACCCCAAAACTGGTGGGCCTGTCGACCTCACTGTGGATAACTTTGAAGAAGTCGGCAAGCCACAACTCCCGGTCCTTGCTCAGCAGCTGTTTCGCTTGGGTGCTATCCAAGCTCAACGTTATCAGATAAATAAAGGCGGCTATCCCTATTGGCATAGCGAAGTCTACCCTCAACATGACCATAATGAAGCTTTACACCGAGTGCTGTTATTTATGTTCTACCTTAACGATGTCAAGGAAGGTGGCGAGACTGAGTTTTATTATCAGCAGCGTAAAATTGCCCCAGTAAAAGGCTCTATGGTGATAGCACCAGGGTATTTTACACATACACATAGAGGCAACATTCCAGTTTCTAATGATAAGTATATACTCACTTCATGGGTGTTATTTAATAGAGCAGAGCAACTCTATGGAACGCCCAAATAAGCTATCTCTATAATTCAGGGGCTGTTGAACTCAAGCATGTAAGATCAATAGCCCCCACAGAACTTATTTAACCTGAGGCTTGGATAAGGAATGGGCTAACTCACTGTTTTTTTTAATCACCTTAAACTATCTTCTTATCTAGCCAGAGAGTTTTGGGGATAACTCCGCTCTCGCGTCCTGCTACCGCCCAGGTACCTACATCCTTGTAGGCAAGGCGAATTCACTTCCAATAGCTGGCTATTGGAAGTGAATTCAACGCAGTTAGCGCTAAAACTGGCTGCTAGAAAGGCATTAATTATCCGCAGCTCAGGTTATTTAGCTTTGGTAAATTCAGCCCACTCTACCAGCATTGGTAAAAAGTCTTCATAGCCACACACCGCCATCATACCCGACTCATCTAAAGCCAGTGCGTCTTCTTGGTACTGCGCTATGTCATCACTTTCATGAAACAGAGCGTGGCTTTCAAATAATGCTTCTTGCGGCGTGAATGTGGCGCGGATCTCTTTACCAGCCAACACAAGCTCTTCTTTTTGATTTGGCAGGTTTTCAAGCTGTGTCAGCAGACTGACAATATGCTCATGTGCAAGCTCCTCACTCAGCCACCGACCTATCAACGCGTGCTCGTCATTTAAGCGAGCTCGAAACCCAGACAGTGGGTCACGAATAAACTGGTATTCCATCTTTACTTCTTAACTAAATCACCTTGTTTTATTATACCTAAGTAGCGTCCGCTAAGCATTCATTGATAGAATTACCTTTTAACCACTCGATTGTTGGTCAACGCATGTCGCCTGTTGAGATCTTATTTCCTCTCATTTTTATCGTTATTTCTGGGTTTTTGAGTGCAAAGATAGGCTTTATTGCCATCAATCAGCTTGATGGCTTGCGTACTTTTATCTTTAATTTATGTATTCCTGTGCTGTTATTTAGCAGTATGCTGCAAGCAGATCTGGAAAGCCTCGCGGCGGGCTCATTGTTATTATCCTTTTATCTTCCAGTCGCTCTGACTTATGTAAGCTTATACCTATTTCTTTTCAAGGCACAACATCGTTCAAAAGCAGACAGCGCAGCATTGGCATTAAGTGGCACCTACTCTAATACCGTGTTAGTCGGATTACCGATTATCTTAATGGCACTCGGTGAGCAAGCCGCTGCCATGGTATTTATGATTATTACATTCCATAGTGCGATGCTGTTTTTTATGACATTTTTACTGGCAGCAAGACACAAAAATAAGGTGGATATTGTGAAACCCCTGCTGTTAAACCCAATAGTGATAAGTATTACGAGTGGTTTGATATTAAACGTTGCTGGGTTAAAACTACCAAGCTTAATACTTGAAAGCTTTAGTTGGTTGGCAAAACCCTCCATTCCAGGGGCGCTATTTATTCTGGGTGCAAGCTTGGTACAGTATGGCGTGCGGGGAAAGTTACAGGGGGCAATATGGCTAAGTGCAGTAAAACTGATACTACTACCGGGATTGGTTTATCTCTTTGCTACTTATTTAGGGTTGGCAGCTCAACAAGTTCAGGTGGTGACTTTAATGAGTGCCTCTCCTTTAGGCGTTAATGCCTATCTTGTTGCTAGACAGCTTGACAGCCAACAAGCAACGCTTGCGGCTACCGTTGTGCTGTCTACTGTGCTGAGTATGATCAGCCTGACTGGTTGGTTATACTTTTTGGTATAACCGTTAATACCTAGGCGGCGTATACTTAGCAGCATCAATAATAGCCCACAAATGGAAAACGGCTGCAATCACAGGTGGAACCAATAAAAACCACAGTGCATACCCACCTACAACAACAATTGCGAAGACTAAAGCCGCCAATATACGACCTTGAACCAACTGACCAAGGCCAGGGAAAAAGACGTTACAAATCGCTGCAATTACATTACCACCAGAACCTTGTCCAGACATAGTTACCTCTCTTAGTTACTTAAAGTCTTTCTTTTTAATATATCAGATTTCATGCCAACCCTAACACTTTGATTTTAAAGAAAACCAATGAAACTCATTATTTTCTGTTCACTATAAGTTAGCCTAAACCACTAACTTTTAGCTTAAAGTTTAGCTATATTATGATGCGTAACTCAATCACTTTGATTTACATAAAATAATAATGAAAACAGGATGTCTTATGCTTGGCAAGTTTACCACCCCGCTAACAAAATTAGTCGACAAGTATCTACCCGATCCATTTGTGATTGTACTTTTACTCACTTTTTTGGTGATGGTGCTCGCTACATTGTTTACTCCAGCAACGCCTGTCATGGTGCTTGAGGCATGGGGTAATGGCTTTTGGAAGCTGCTGACTTTTGCGATGCAAATGTTGTTAGTTTTATTATGTGGTCACATGCTTGCTGTTACCCCTCCAATAGCGAAAGCGCTAGATCGTATCGCAGGCCTAGCTAAAACTCCTTCTCAAGCAATTATACTCACCACCTTTGTTGCGATGAGCGCCAGCTGGATAAATTGGGGGTTTGGCTTAGTAGTCGGGGCTTTGTTCGCAAAGGCCATCGCTCGAAAAGTGAAAGTTGATTATCGCCTGTTAGTGGCTAGTGCTTACTCTGGTTTTGTTGTTTGGCACGCAGGCCTATCAGGTTCAGTCCCCCTGACTATCGCAACTCCGGGGCACTTTAGTGAAAAGAGCATCGGTATTGTTACCACTTCAGAGACAATCTTTGCACCATTTAACCTGCTCATCGTACTCAGTATTTTTATCGTTTTACCACTTATAAATAAATTGATGCTTCCCAAAGATGATGACGCAATTATTGTTGATAAAGAAAAGCTCATTGAACAAAGTAATGATATCAGTACCCACAATACTCCGGCTGCAAAATTAGAAAATGCCTCATGGCTTGGCATGTTAGGAGGAGCAATCGGTCTTAGCTACTTGGGCTTTTACTTTATATTTAATGCAGGCACATTGACATTGAATATCGTCATAGCCCTGTTTTTGTTCTTAGCCATGCTGCTACACAAGACCCCTGCTAATATTCTCAATAGTCTACAACAAGCAATTCAAGGTGGTGCCGGTATCGTGATCCAGTTTCCTTTTTATGCTGGGATCATGGCTATGATGGTCGAAACTGGACTAGCGCAACAAATATCTCAAGGATTTGTTTCTATTAGCAGTCAATGGACATTACCGCTGTGGAGCTTTTTAAGTGCAGGCCTTGTAAATATATTCGTGCCTTCAGGCGGCGGTCAGTGGGCGGTACAAGCACCAATTATTATTCCCGCAGCAGAAGCGCTTAATGCAGACATAGCCAGGGTCGCGATGGCAGTTGCATGGGGTGATGCTTGGACTAACCTGATCCAGCCATTTTGGGCACTCCCAGTACTTGCAATTGCAGGTCTTAAAGCCAAAGATATTATGGGATTTTGCCTGATACAATTGCTGGTAACGGGTGTAATTATCGCAACTTTATTGTTGCTCCCCCTGTAAGAAGGTGCGTAATGCACCTTCTTACACAGATTAACTTGATAAAATTTTCATTGGTAAGCTTAGGATTGGATTCTCTGAATCAGCAAAATGCATCATTACCGCAACATGACCTGTAATAACAACTATATACATAATGGCGCTGACCACTTGCCCATATCGGTCAAGGGGTAATAAGTGACTATAATTACGGCCACGCCACTCAATCAGGATTTCAAAACTACCAATCAAAATGAATATTATCAGTAGGATTAAGCCAAAGGTGTAACTTATCCAAAGGCCGAATAATACCCCAGCCATACACGCCAATAACCCCACCCAAGAACGCATTGAAAAGCTTATGCTTTTTAGAACATGCCCGCCATCTAGCGGCAAAATGGGTAGTAAATTGAATAAGTTCAACAGTGCACTTAATACTGCAACACCAGCAAAGATTTCCATCTCTGTCACGTAATACAACACCACTCCAAGGATTGAGGTTATCAAACCAAATGCCGGTCCCATCAACGAAATAACTACATCTTGCCAGCGGGTCGTGATCTTATCGTCACTTACAGCCAGACCACCAACGAAAGGGATCAAATAGATACCTTTTGTTTTAATCCCAAAATAGCGCATAGCCCGAACGTGACCATATTCATGAACAACTAAGCAAGCTACAAGCATAAGTGCAAACTGCCAAGAAAATAGCCATGCGTACCCTGCCACGGATGCACCAGCCAACGCGGCTTTAACCACCTTTGCACTTTTAAATAACTTTAAGCCCAATGCTGCCAAACCAAATAAGCTGCGTTTTTCTTTAGGTGTTTCAGTGCTCACTTCGAGCCACTGAAGCTCAGATCCATTTACAGCAATCCCAAGTAACCCCTGAGGTAACTGCTCTGTATTTACCGCCAGTGCTTGTCCATCAATGGTCGCTAAAATGCCATTATGTTGCTCTTCAAAGGTAATTGCTTGCTGCTCGACAAAAAGCTGTACTACTTGTTGTTGGTTAAAAAAGATAGATACCGCTTTGTCCGCCAGCGAAAGCTCTACTCTATTCATATTCAGATCCAAAGGTCATTTAGGGCATTATCGCTAAAAGCGGCCGCTTCATAAAGAACTGCCGAAACCTGAATTAGAAAAATGCAGGTAAAGTGTCATTATTGCGCTTCAAATTGAGTAAAAATCACCTTTTAAAGCATTTTGAGATTTGAGCACTTTAAATTATTTGTACTAGACTTTAAGGAGGTAAGATATACGAAGGAATTGTTAATGTCATTAGCAAAACATCGGATAATGGTAGTAGATGATTCACCCGCAATCCTAGTCGTAATGCAAGCCATTATGACTGAGCTTGGCATTGAGCATGTCACAACCAGCTCAAGCGCGGTGAATGCTGTAGAAAAAATACGGCAAACTCCTCATCAATTCGACGCCATTTTTACAGATCTCAATATGCCCGAAATGGATGGTATGGAGTTTATTCGCCAACTTGGAGAGCTAAGGTTTTCTGGCGGTATTATTATTATTTCCGAAATGGACGAGAAGATTATTGATCTGGCAACCAATCTTGCCAGACAGTCTAATGCACATCTTATCGGCAATATTTCTAAGCCAGTACAATTAGTTGATGTCGAACGCATGCTCAAAAAAATGGAGACGTATACCATTGTTAAACGTAGCCACATTGAAAAAGTGACCGAAAGCGATCTTTTGCACGCCATTAGCCACAACGAAATTACGCCTTACTATCAGCCAAAGGTTCACCGTGGTGACAAAAAGATTAAAAGTGTCGAAGTGCTTGCCCGTATTGTGTCTAAAAATACCGAGCAGGTCATTTTACCGGACCATTTCATTGGCGTGGCCGAAGATACCGACCTAATCAATATCATTACTTTCCAGCTTTTTGAGAAGGCGACAGATGAGTTTAAAGCAATCAAATCGGAACTCAATTACCCGATTAAACTGGCTTTTAATTTATCACCTGTGCAATTAAATGATTTAAGCTGCCCAGATAAATTGGCACTTATTTTAGAAATAAACCGTTTAAAGCCTAGTGATATCATTTTAGAAATTACTGAAAACCAACCAATGAATCAGTCCATCCAATTGGAAACAATGAACCGTTTACGGATCCGCGGATTTGATATTTCGTTAGACGATTTTGGTACTGGGTTTACCAATATTCAGCAGTTAAAGTCTTTGCCATTTACTGAGATAAAAATCGACCGCTCTTTGATAACCCATGTGGAATCAGATCGCTTTTCACAGGTACTTATCGACAGCTTAATCGACATCGCACAAAATCAACAGTTAGACATAGTAGCTGAAGGTATAGAGCGGATTGAAGAGCTACAATACCTTGACCGCTACAAGCATAGCCTGTTAATGCAGGGCTTTTTAATCAGTAAACCTAAACCACTAACAGACCTAGTCGGGTGGATACACTCTTGGCAGCGTATGATTAATTCGAACCCTTAACCTCTGGAGAGGCAGTTTCCTCTCCGTGACTTTGCGTTTCAGACACTTCTTCAGCTTCGTCAATATCTTCAATCAAATTATCATGATTATCAACTCGCTCTCGCCACTTTTGCTTAGCAGCAGCTTGCATGTTGGTGGTTTGCTCTCGCTCATCAACAATATCCATTCCCATTAATGATTCAAGCAAATCCTCTAATGTCACTATACCTTGTACATCGCCATATTCATCAATAACAAGCGCAATGTGTAGACGCTTTGCCAGTAACGCTTTGAATAGCTCTGGCGCAGCTAGCGTTTCCGGTACGGTGTAAAGAGGTCGTGATAGCTTACCTATTTTATAGTCTTCTCCAAGTCGATGATAAGCAAGCATAATATCATTCTTGTGTACAAAGCCGATGATGTCATCTGTATTTTTATCAAATACCAACACCCGAGAAAAAGCAACTGAGCCATGCTCAGACAAATACTCATGTACTGTCATATCTTTATGCACCTTAAACAGTACTGTTCTTGGTGTCATGATGCTTTCGAGTTTAGCATGACGAAAACGTAATAAACTACGAATGGTTTCAGTCTCGTCCTGATGCAGTGCACCTGCTTCAGAGCCAATCTCCGCCATCGCTTCGATTTCTTGACGAATATAGTGGGCCTCATCGTCTTTACAACCAATCACTTTTGTTAGTTGATCCGACATCCACACAAATGGCTTCAATATTCGAACTAACCATACCAACACACCTGAAACAATCGGCGTTAATCCGCGCCAATAAGTCGCCCCTAAGGTCTTCGGAATAATTTCGGATAGTACCAAAACCAGTAATGTCATCACTGCCGAGGCAATACCGACAGCTGCATCTGAAAATACCACAGCGGCTTGCGCGCCAACCCCTGCTGCACCGGCAGTATGCGCAACGGTATTTAACGTTAGAATGGCTGATAAAGGCTGATCAATATTGTCTTTAAGGCGCTGAACTCGCGATGCTAATGCATCATTGTCTTGCTTTAAGATCCCTATATGGCTTGGCGTAATACTAAGTAGCACTGCTTCCATCACCGAACAGATAAAAGAGATAGCTATTGCCAAAAACATGTAGGTTAATAATAAAACCAAGTAAACTCTCCTCTTAATTCAACGCTAAGTGTTTGCTTAACCACATACGTTTTGTGTTGCTCATCAACACAGACTAATAAATTTAGGACGTCTATCGCAGCAATACAACCGGTTCAAAATACTATGATATAGTTTTATCATATAATTACCTACAATAGGCGCAAACAAATGAAATTACGTACAGCTGTCACTCTACTATTTACGGCAGTCTCAGCACAACTTTCAGCAAGCCCATTAGACGAATCAAAAATACAATTTTTGGGTCCCATCGCAGGCGAATCAACAATAAAGCCAGCGGATACAGCTCATCGTGATGCAATTATTGAAAACCTGCTACCATCATTACAACAAGACGCCAAACAGGTAACGCTATTCAATAATAAAAGCAAATGGCAACCACTGAATAAAATATCTCAATTAACAATACCTGGACTGCAGGCTCTGAAGTTTAATTTCATTACTGAACGTTTTGTCTCAGGTAAACTCAAGCTTGAAGGCATCGAGAAAGCCAAAATATTTCTAAATGGAGAGCCTGTCTCCGGTGTTAAAGAAGTTCAGCTTGATGTGGTCAAAGGCGATCATCAAATCCTTATTATCGCTGAGCAGGTAAATGACTGGAATAAGGTTGATCTCAGCTTTGAAGGCAAAACTGCGCATGACGTTATCACACTGACAGAAAAACAAACCAAAGCGCTGTCTGCAAAGCAGTTGTTTGATGCTCCAACGGTGAGTGCTATCTCACTTGCACCTAACGGCGAATATTATATCTCTACCATCCGCCACTACGATGATGAAAAGGGCAACTCAGCTATTACCGAAACAGCTTTATACAATGAAGATGGTGACATGCTTTATAGCTTCGATAGCATGAGTGCAAATAGCTTTGCGTGGCGAGATGACAGCAGCAAGCTCACCTACTTAAAAGATAATAAAGCTTACGTCCTTGATGTAAAAACCTTTAAACGTACTCAAGTTGCTACTAAGCTCAATGGCGCTAATAGTATCGAGTTTTTTGATAATGAGACACTTATTTTTGCGTGGACCAACAGTGGTAAAGAAGAAGGCAAACTGACTAAACATTATCAAGGATTAGAAGATAGATGGTCATATGCTCGCACTCAATCTCAAATATTCTTACTCGATATCAAAAGTGGGCTACTTAACCCTGTAACCGTTGGCACACAAAGCCACAACTTGGCTGACTTTGACGCACAAGCAAACACGATTTTAGCGACTCGTAATGAGCAAGACTATACGCAACCACCCCATATGTTGACAGAGTTAGTAGAAATCGAGCTATCAAACAATCAGCAACGTGTCATTGGTCAATATCGTACATTTAATGGCGCTCAATACACTAAAAATGGTATTTATGTAACAGCAGGTCCTGATTTTGCGGAAGGCGCGGGGCGCAACTTACCTGAAGGTATGCTCGCGAATAACTATGATGGCCAACTTTATTGGATAGATCGCAAAGGCCACAATGTAAAAGCACTGAGTAAAAACTTTGACCCAGCCATAGGCAGCTTCACCGTACTCAATAATGGCGATGTGGTACTGAAAGCGACTGACCAAGATCGTCAACAGCTTTTCCTCTTTGACGAAAGTAAGTCTACTTTCAAACGCTTAAACACTGGGCTGGATGTTGTCGCGAACTATTCAGTGTCTAGTGAGCGTAATCCAGAGATCTTGTTCACGGGAACTACCGCATCAACTCCACAACAGTTAAAAATCATGTCAACCTCAGATAAGCGAGCTGATACGCTCTGGGACTCAACAAATATCGCATACCAGAACGCGGAAATTGCCGATCTAGAAGAGTTTAATTTTACTAATACTGAAGGCGTAGAGATTAAGGGGCGAGTCTATCTACCATACGATTTAGATAAAGCTAAAAAATACCCAGCACTCGTTTATTACTACGGCGGTACTTCTCCAGTGACTCGTGGCTTTACAGGACGTTATCCATTTAACTTATGGGCAGCAAAAGGCTATGTTGTTTATGTCTTGCAACCAACCGGTGCGACAGGTTTTGGTCAAAAATTCTCAGCAGAGCACGTTAATGCTTGGGGTGAACACACCGCTAACGATATCATCATGGGTACCAAAGAGTTTGTGAAAGCCTACCCTTTCGTTGATGACAAACGTTTAGGTAATTTAGGTGCTTCTTACGGTGGCTTTATGACGATGCTGCTGACAACAAAAACTGATTTGTTCTCAGCTTCTATCTCACATGCTGGCATTTCTAATATTACCTCATACTGGGGTCAAGGCTGGTGGGGTTATTTGTATTCTGGCGAGGCCTCAAAAGGAAGTTTCCCCTGGAACAATCCAACGCTTTACTCACAGCATAGCCCGGTATTTAATGCGGACAAAGTAACAACACCATTGCTGTTAATTCACGGTGATGCGGACACCAATGTGCCTCCAGGTGAAAGTCACAATATGTATACTGCATTGAAGATCCTTGGCCAAGATGTTGAATTGGTCGAATACAAAGGCGCAGATCATCAAATTTTTGCTCGTGACCAGCGCTTCCATTGGTGGAACACCATGCTTGCCTATTTCGACAAACATTTAAAGCAAGAGCCACAATGGTGGGAATATCTATACGGTAAATAATCAATGCTAGGCGGCACGGTGTGCCGCCTTTTTGTTTATGGAAGCAGCAATCAAACACATCATTGTATATAATTTAATAATAAAGCTCGGTTTCCCCTTGATCGAACTTGGTTGTCAGGTTAACGTGCTTGGTACAGAGTTGTAAGAATTCGTTTCATGCACTTCCAAGCAGCGATCTCTCAGTGTTATATTAACGACAATTAAACAACAATTAACAGCGAAAACATGAGCATAAAGGTTTTATTAGTTGAAGATGATGAACTCTTAGCAAAGCGGCTGTGTAGTCACTTTGAAAATACCGAGTTCAGTATCACTGTAGACAATACGGGTGCTACTGCGCTTGAGCTTATTCAAACTCAAACCCAAAACCCATTTGCACTTGCTATTGTTGATGTTGTTTTACCCGCCACTGATGGCCTACGACTCGCGAAAGAAATTAATACCTTATCAGATCTCGGAGTGATCATGCTTTCTAGTCGAGACTCTCAAGCCGATAGAATCGCAGGTCTTGCGCAAGGTGCTGATGACTATGTCTGTAAGCCTGTTGATACGCTTGAGCTTGAACTGCGTATGCGTGCCTTATACAAACGTTTAGTTGGTAATAAAGACGATGAATCGGAAGAGTTTATTGAATATGCAGACTTTAAACTACATCCTGATAATCGTACTCTAATCAATCAACACGGCATTGAATCTCGACTTACCGAAGCAGAGCATAAAGTGTTGATTTGTCTTATTTCCAATGCTGGAAGAGCAACATCGAGAGAGCGCATTTCAGAAGACATTGGGCAACCGGATTGGAGCCCAAGTGACAGAACGGTTGATGTGTTAGTTGGCCGACTACGCAAAAAACTCGGCGATGAAAAAGAGCAAAAACGCATTGTTACGGTTCGTGGTAAAGGTTATATGTTGTCAGCTTAACCTCTACCAATAACACATTCCCTATCTATTGAAATGCCGCCGTTAGCTAATACTGTGTTAACTGACCTAACAGCCTCTCCAGCGCGCGATAACTAAGCGCTTCCTTTAAATGTGACAAGCTAATATTTGGTGCAGAGCTCAGATCCGCTATGGTACGCGCAACTTTGATTATTCGATGATATGAACGTGGTGATAACTTTAATTTTTCTGCCGCCTTTGCTAGAAATAAACGTTCAGCATCAGCAAGATAGCAGATATAATTTAGCTCTTTTACACTCAGTTGGTCGTTACATTTTCC
This sequence comes from Pseudoalteromonas sp. HM-SA03, assembly GCF_002289345.1. Classification (GTDB taxonomy): domain Bacteria; phylum Pseudomonadota; class Gammaproteobacteria; order Enterobacterales; family Alteromonadaceae; genus Pseudoalteromonas. Next base: position 70,663 of record NZ_NSDG01000077.1, read on the forward strand.
CTGACGTGCTAAAGCTGTTTTATAGGCCTGCTCCACCCTAGCTCTTATTGTTGCACTAGACTCTCCATCATGCTGTGACTGTAGTTCTTCTGTTTTTAGACGAGGTAATTCTACCTGTAGATCTATTCGGTCTAAAAATGGACCTGAAATCTTAGCCAAATAGCGCAATACTTGATCTGGAGACGCTCTTTTGTCAGTGTGACAACCAGTAGGACTGGGATTTAATGCTGCGATCAGTTGAAAGTTTGCAGGGTAATCAACTTGCCGAGCTGCGCGCGAAATCGTTACCATGCCCGTTTCCATCGGCTCACGTAATGAATCCAGTACCTTCCTATCAAATTCTGGTAACTCGTCCAAAAATAGAACGCCATTATTTGACAATGATATCTCCCCGGGTTTAGGGTTTGACGAGCCCCCAACCAAGGCTACCGCAGAGCAAGTATGATGTGGAGCTCTAAAAGGTCTTGTTTTCCAGTTTGATTGGCTGATGGTTTTTCCCAGTATGGAATAGATAGAAGCCGTTTCTAACGCCTGATTATCTGTCATTTGTGGCATTATAGTGGGTAGACGTTGAGCAAGCATCGATTTCCCAGTACCAGGAGGGCCAAGAAATAAAACGTTATGTCCACCTGCTGCAGCTATTTCTAGCACTCGCTTTGCTCCCTCTTGCCCTTTTACCTCAGCCATATCCAGCAAACTACTCCCTGAAGCTTGTATATTTAAATCATCCGGGTAGAGTTGATTGAACATAAGTGATTGCTGGCCACTTAGACCTAACCATGCTGTACGCAAACAGCTTATAGCAACACGATTGGCATCAGCAGCAAGGCTCGCAACTGCATCGTTACCAATTGGCAGGTAAGCTGTTCGCCCCTCCTCCGCTGCTGCAATAACAGATGGCAAAATGGCAGTGACCGTCCTAAGCTCACCGTTTAGCGCAAGCTCACCATAGAACTCTTTATCAGAAATAGCATGGCTATCTAACTGTCCTGATGCAACGAGAACACCGAGTGCGATTGCAAAGTCAAAGCGGCCCCCATCTTTGGGTAGATCTGCTGGTGCTAAGTTTACTGTGATACGCTGTTCTGGAAATAAAAAGCCAGCATTCACAAGTGCACTACGGACGCGTTCTTTGGCTTCTTTAACTGAAGTTTCGGGTAATCCAACAATACTAAAGGCAGGTAAACCATTGCTAAGGTGCACCTCAACAATTACCTCCGGTGCGGTAATACCAACTTGTGCTCGAGTGAAAACTCTTGCTAAAGACATCCATGTCCCCTGCTTACTTAATATTTATAGTTAAATACGTGTAACACCAAGTGGTATCGCATAGCCGCTAATCTTAATAACAAGGTTGCTGCCATGGACAATACCATTACGTATTCAGTTGCCATGCCCAATTTAATTGCTTGAGTATAGACTACCCCACCAAAAATGCAGGTGATCGCGTATAACTCTCCTTTTAAAAGAAGGGGGATTTCGCGAGCCAACACGTCTCTGATGACCCCACCAAAACACCCAGTCAATACCCCCATGATCACAGCTGTAGTATCAGGCATTCCAATACTTAAAGCCTTTTGTACTCCCATTACAGCGAAAAAAGCAAGCCCAATGGCATCGGCAACCTGCAGTACAGTTCTTGGAATATTTTGATGTCGATTTAGCCACCATATACTCACAGCGACAGCAAATAAAATAGCGTAAATATAGCTAGTATCATGAAGCCAAAAAACAGGTTGATCTAAAATCAAGTCTCGTAATGTTCCCCCTCCGATACCAGTTACAGTCGCAAGGACAATCACACCAAAGCCATCCATATGTTTACTATGCGCAATTAAGGTTCCCGAAATTGCAAAAACCATGACGCCCAAAAGATCAAACCAATGATAGAGTTCTGACATTTCGTAATTAGTTGTGAAACAAAAGCAAAATCATAACGAAGATCTCACACAAAAGGTAGTGGGATCGCTGATATTTTCAGCTCACAATGTGTGGAGTAAAAGTGACTTTATGAAATATTTAGGATGAATGCTTGCGGATAAACCGTCTACCATGTTGCACTATGATTATACTGTGGTGGGAGCGAGTCTATGGTAGGAGCGAGTTTATACCAAATTGATTAAATTTATGATCTAATATCAAAATCTAATATCCATCGATGTGATAATGATTTTGC
>NZ_NSDG01000078.1 GCF_002289345.1 Pseudoalteromonas sp. HM-SA03
ATCGACCAGCATATGCAACAAGCCGCCCAAGAAATCGGACAGCGAGTTAATAAAGCACTGGATGAGTATCAAGGCCAATCACCAATTCGAGGCGTCACTGATAAGCCCACCAAAGCCAAAGCCGATGAGTTGGAGCCACCAAAAGGGAATGAGTTGCCGGGGGCGGCAATAAAACGTATGCCGCAATACAACGTGCCTTGTTTTAAAAAGAATGCCAAAGGAACCGCTGTTGAATANTGACCGCCAATTAAAAGGACAAATGGACGGGCTAAATAGCATGACTGTAAAACAGTATCTTGAAAATCGCGATGCTTATAAAAAGATTGGACGAAAAGGAACTGGAAAGGCGCANAAAACAGGCTAGAGAGCAGTTTAAAACAGCTTTAATCAAGAAGTACATACTAAAATTTCAAAGAAAAGGGGAATACTATGGTGAAGAAGCTGCTAGAAAAGCTGAAGAATTAGCCAAAAGAGACATGAAAACCCTCAATGCTTTACATAACCCTGATATGATTGCTGGGGGGGTAGATGAGGTGGTTGATTTAGGTGACGCTAGTGTTAACCAGTCTATTGGCGCACGATGGAATAAAAAAGGTTTTGATGACTCTGGTAAAAAGACTAAGTTAAGTCGTGTTGAGCTAATGGATAATGAGGCAGAGAAAGCACTAAAAGCATTGGGTCCAGATGCAAAATTAAATATGAATCTACATAGGTGCAAATAATGAACAAGTTTTTTGACAATTTTTATAACTTTGGTGGGTTTGGTCCAGCGATAGAAGCGATTCAACCAACAGATGANGCAACTCCAGTATTACCAAGGTATTTTACCNAAATAATTTACTTGAATACTGGAAGGAATACGGCTTTTGTGGTTGGGGGAAAGGCCGTTTATGGATGGTGAATCCAAAAGATTATCAAGATATCTTGACTGAGTGGTTAAGAGGAACTCAATTCGAAAAAATGCAACATGACGGTGTAGATAGCTTTTATGTGATTGCACTAAGTGCATTCGGCGATATTTATATTTGGGGTAAAAAATCAGGGAGTAGTCTTTCCATAATAAGCAGCTATGGCATGATTTTTCCCACCTTCGAAAACGAAGAATATATCGCTACGGGAGAAGAAAGAAGCTTAGATTTGTTCTTCTCTGTACAAACGACAACCCAAATTGATTTAATTGATATCAATGAACAACCTCTTTTTGAGCGAACTTTGGAGAGGTTAGGCCCTCTTGAAAATGGAGAGATCTATGGCTTTGCACCTGCTCTTGCCCTTGGTGGTGAGCCTAAGCTTGAGAATCTCCAAAAGGTAAAAGCCACGGAACATTTAGCTTTCCTAGCTGCTCTAGGAGAAAAACGTGTTATGGCTGATATTGTTGCACTCTCGAACCAATTACCCCATAACCAATAGCACCTTTTTAAGTCTTTTAAATTGAACACTGGTTTGATTGTTAAGGCTTAATCAAATCTGACAGTTCGCAACTGATTAATGGCCTACAAGAGCGAATAGCGGACGACCGGACAAACTCGTATTTGGACAAAGGTGAGTTAGAGCCAAAGGACAGCTTTGTGCTAAAAGAAGACATAGGTGACACACTTTGCACTGTGCAAGCCGCGACCCCATGTCTTCTTATGCGTATATACGCTCATACTCGGAGAACAACCACTCGCAAAAATCAACAATTTCTTGGGATATGGTAATAATTTGATGTTTTCCGGCATAAACCCTAGGTTGACCGAACCAGTTAGCCCTTAACGCAGGATCTTCAGGGTCAACAAATAGAGGCGAGGGAAACCGAGCCAACTCCTTTGCCATATGGCTAACTCCATTTGAAGTAATATCTTCAGCGTGCTGAGTTCTATTTCTTGCCAATACAAGCTGCTCAATTGCTTCTACGTCTGCTGGACAATTTGTAAAATCGACTCCTTCATCTTGCATGCACTTTTTAAGAGAATTTAACCAGCCCTTCCCTTGTTTTCTATTGAATGGTGAACTTTGTTTCTCTACTCGGTTTAGCCAAGCGTTCATATATAACTGTAAAGCAGACGACAGCATTGACAATGTCGCTAGCCCAATAGATCCAACTCCATCGCGAGCTTCGAGCCATTCATGAATAAATTGAGGGTCTCCGGATTCATCATAAACCGGTTCATATGGGGCTTCTTCTTGTTCAATTAACCTCATAACCTCCTGAAAAGGTTTACAGCCTTGTTCATGAAAGTTATTGGCAAACTTAACTCGTTCTTTTAAAAAGTGTTCAATATCCATAACTGCCTCAAAATACGCATAACAGCTTATTCTGTCCCACTTTGGTAGTTTATAACACAGCAAAGCGGCTCATATTACATACCTTCATAATTCCACCAATGATTGCCACTGTATACAAGCATATAACACAGCATTAAATTCCAGTTTGTCACTTTACCCCAAAACAGCGAGTAATAATGTAATAGGGCAAAATCAGGTACTTTGTATAAAAACTGCATGACTTTGCTCTCAACCAAGCTCCGTTCCCAAAGTGGGTGTTAGTATTTTAACGTTAACTCACAATGGGGCAGAAACGAGTTGACTGAACGGCCACTTTGTAGGATGAAGGTAACATTGACGACCGCCTCATGTTCGCTCAAGGCCACATAGCCATAACGATATGCAAGCTCCAGCAGTAGCAGAAGAAATACTTAATTCACTGTCTGGAATTAGTTGACCACTACACACCAAACTAACTGTGCTTTAGTTTCTTTTTAGGAGTTCCTTTGGTTATAGCAGTAAAGTGAGTACTTGGTTGATTTATAGCTGTCTCTCTTTCACTTTTTCTCCGATCCAGTCATCAATTTCAGATTCAACCCATGCAACAGCTCGGGCACCTAAACTAACTGACTTTGGAAATCCTCCTTTATTCATAAAGTCATAAATACTTGAACGGCTAAGACTAGTTTTTTCAATCACTTGAGGAAGTTTGATGAGTTTCATTTTTGTCTCCTATGTGAATAAACTCATCAAAATAAGTGACTTGCGTAAAGTTTTACGCTCAGGTCAACACACCGTTCCCACTCAAATCGAACCAAATTGAAATCTATATCACTGCATCGAATCTATTAATTACTGAGGTATCAACGATGCAAATTCAAGAACATGCTATTTCAAATACTCCTGCGCTCCTTGATGATGAAGAAGTGCTGAACTGGGCCTCTAGGATCCTATTTAGTCGATTAAAAAGGCAGGGTAAAGTTACCAACCCAGCTAGTGCAGTTGATTTTCTGAGATCAAAATTAGGTGCTAGGGAAAGAGAGGTATTTGCCGTAATTTATTTGAGTAACAGCAATGAGATTATTGAATATAAAGAATTGTTCTTTGGAACCATTAACGCTGCTTCTGTCTATCCACGAGAAGTTGTTAAAGGTGTTTTAAAGTCCAATGCAGCCAATGTCATATTGGCACATAATCACCCCTCTGGAAGTTGTGATATATCAGATGCTGATCGATATATCACTAAGAAGCTTATCGATGCCTTGGCACTTATAGATGTTCAAATCTTAGACCACATAGTCATTGGAGACTCTTACGCATCATTTGCCGAAAGGGGAATAATCAACACTCTTTAATGGAGAACTTATGCAACACAACCCACGAACCGTAGAGTTGATCTCTCATGCAATAGCGATACTCATCATTATCAAAGAGTTAATAAAGGAGCACTAAGCATATTGGAGGGGTGACTCCCCTCCTTGCTTACACTGCACAGACAAAGTTAAACCTGCTGATGGGAGACACATCGAGCCATTGTCAAAGTCAGCTCCGTCAGGGTACAGTACAGCAGTATTTACTTGTATCACCACTATTAGCCGCTATGAAAATACTTCTATGCTCTAACTGGTAGTGACTTTAGTTTAATTGTCGGCGAGCCATGCCCTATGTACCTAGTTTTACTCAAATCTACAAATTTGGTTTCTGGTTTCGCCATGTACATAAGCCTTTTCATCACGTTTCTATACTCGTCGCTTTGCGTTTTCTGATCGTTCAAGTTGATCCAATGTACTTTTGAATCTGAGAATTGCACATTTATTTCGGCCAGCTGAGGTTCAATACTTAGCGCACTTGCCCATGCTTCAACAATGCACTCTTGTACAGACTTTTTTTTTGGCTTCTTATAACTTAGTAAGTGACTGTACCCCTTGGAAGAACCCCTTAACATTCCAAAGTGATCTTTATCGAGAAACAGACAAACATGATAGTGTTCATTACCTGACTTTCCTTTCTCTTTAACCCAGACATAACGCAAAATTTGAGTTCTTGACACTGGTTTTCTTAAATAACTGTACTTGAGCTTTGATACCAATGAAGCTATAAATCGCTTCATCAGACTTTCATTTGATGCGAGAGGATTATCTTCTCCTTTGCATTGCCTAGGAATATGCAAATCAAATCTGACAACAGAAATACGCGAATACTCACTTAACGCTTCTTCGAATTTGCTCTCTATAATTTCTTTGTGATTTACGATGACTTTGTAGCGCTTATCGAAGGGATTGGTCTGAACTCTTTGTGATAGTTTTTTCATTTTGAAACTCTTAATGTTTATTTACCCACACTAAGAGACTGCAATGTAAAAAAATACTTTTTATGGCTTTATAATCAATGCTATTCCTCTAACCTGTTTAGTATTCATTACTCTAGGTTGAAGTATATTAACTATACGGATTTCGCTACAGAGAAAAGCTCAAGCAGCATAGGCAATTTGATGTTCCGACTCCTTATAAATCTTTACTTTTTTGATTTCTGTCACTCTGAAGTTATTCACCATTTTTGTGTTCATTTCTCAGCTCTTTTGCTTTGTTGAAGGCTCACTTTTGGCTCTGAAAAACATCCACTCATTATCATATTGGTGCAATCCAAACATAGCCCAATCAAACTCCAATACAGCGTCATTTGAGATATGCACTTGCTCATAATCAATCTTATTGACAGCTTCGCAGCTAGCCCTCTTATAAGCACTGAGCTGCTCTAAAAAATAATCAGCAAAAATGCGAAGGCAATAATGCCCTAATATTTTGTTTTCCCGTTTAAAAAGTTTATTAACCAGTCTTTGCGCAAGCAACCTATTGTTTTTTTCACTTTTAGTGCTATTCTTGCTCGCGTTGAGATAGTTAATCATTAGGGGAAGTGAATGTTTTAGAGAACTTAAATTTAACTCTTTTAGCTCTAAAGCACTTTTTTCTAATTCACTTTTTAATCTATCGTCATCCGACGTTAAGCCTGAGATTTTTTGCCTTATAGTATCAATAAAGTTGACAGAAAGTTTATAATGCTCTCTTTGAACATGATCAACGTTTACAGATTCACTAATCAAATACTCTTGATTACGCTCAAAAACCAAGTAACGCGTAACACACCACAAACTAGAAACAAATTCAGAAAAAGTGCTAGCATTACGCATCAAACTTCTTTCAAGCTCCTTCAAATCAATATGCGTGTTTTTCCCCTCATATGGCGACCCTTTGATTGCACTTATCTCATGCTCAAACATAAAGATATGGCCCTTGGAAAACACCGCTCTGGAGCACGCGAGTTTGTATACGACACAAACCTCATTTACATGACTGACTTTAATTTCTTCAAGTCCCCTACCCAACCAAGTTGTCTTATCAAGCTCGATTATTCCCAACTTTCCAATGCCAAACTTTGCTTTGATAAAATCAAAACCCATAGCCATGGAATATGGCTTTAACATGCAGTAGGCTAAAAAAACGCGGACCCTTTTGGGTGTAGTTTTAGGTAAGCTGGAATTTTCTATACACAGTAAGCGTTTTAGCTCGGTCTTGCTTTCATCAGTTAGTTCAGCGTAAATTTTTATTTTGATTTTTGGGATTATTTTCACTCTTTTTTCTGTTACCCCTCGTTTTATTTCACAGACATTTTGAACCAGCTCAATTAGACCAAACTCATGTAACTGCCATATCGCCTCTGTTAGATCTCGTGAACTAATACTACTCACTTTGGATAGCTTACTTATACCAACCTTGCTTATGCCACGCCGATCAACTATCGACTCACCAAAGTAAAACTGCATAAACATCCATGCTGAATTAACAGTCAAACTCTCTAAAATATCACTTATAGGTCTCATAAATTTGGATAGAAAACAAATTGAAAAACATTTCATGTAACGTTACTATAACAAAAAAAATCTAGTCCACAAGTTTGAATATAGATAATGAATGACGATTACTTCTATTACAGTTACTATTTGAAAATGCTTAAACAATCACCAGATTGCGGAGAGTTTTTCTTAGAGTGGAGCATTAACTATCTAGGCAAAAAATCCAAAGCTACAGCAAAAGCGGTTGAAGAATACAGGCGTATCGGAAGTTCACCTCATGATAATAGCTTCAATAAAATTAACAAATTTTTCTCAAAGCCAGACAACAGATACAGCTTTTTAAATTCTTGGAGACAAGCTAAAAGACGGGAATTTAGCAAAAAGAGAGTAACATTAGATCTTGATCGACTTGACTACATTCAACTTAAACAACAAGCTATAAAACATAACCGAAGTATGACTGAATATCTTATCTTGCTACTAAGAAAAGAAAGGGAGGACTTTTTATAAAGCTCAGCCCAAAGGGGAGTAACTTGGTGGGTAAAAAATAACAAAACAAAAAAACAAAATAAATATCAAAAACTTAAAAATATAAAAACATTCAGATCCAGAATATTGAATAACACGCCGATATTCTATCAGCTTTGAAAAACCGCCTCTTGGCTAATGCCAGTCAGTTAAGCTGACTGGCATTTCTTTTTTTATGTGGGTACTTTGATGGCTTAGGCTTTATCG
>NZ_NSDG01000079.1 GCF_002289345.1 Pseudoalteromonas sp. HM-SA03
AAGCTCGATAAGAACGCCCACTTTAACGGTCCATTTCCCGAGGTGATGAAAAAGTACTTTGATGCTGATGACTGCCAAATAAACCGCATGCAAGTGTGGTAGGGGATTAATCACTACAGATGACTCTATAGTAGTCAGCTAAAAGGAGTTGTTGATGAAAAAGATTGAAGAGATGACTCAAGAAGAGCGGGATATTTATTTAATAGAAAGGGCTAAAGAAAGAAACAGAAAATACCGCGAAGAAGCTACCGAAGAAGAAAAAGAAGACTTTGCAAAAACTGACGCATATATAGATAGAGAAACAGGTTACCGTCTTAGCGGTATTTTTTATGAAGAACTACCAAAAAATCATCTTCATAACTTAAGCTATAAGGAACGCTTAACCAAGGCTGAAGAACTAAACGGTTGTAAGTTTAAAGACGCAAAACCCTGTAAAGACGCGTTTGCACCGAGAGACGACTTTAGCGGCTCGAGTTACCCAAGTCAATGTGATGGTCGGGTTGTTTCGGTACCGCGCTCACCGGGATTATGGTCCCTTAGGCTACATGGGTTGGTATTGGGCCCTATTATTGGGGTTTGTCTGTTAGTGGTTAGTATGACAGACGATAGTCTGCCAGTTTGGCATTCATGGTTGGGGCTGTTTTTACTGACTTTATTTCCTTTAATAATGTACAAAATAGGGAATGCAATTCGCATTGTGGATGCAATCGAGTTTAACCGCCATACCGGGCTAGTAAGAACGCCATACACCTTATTCAGAAAGCCATTTTATATCCCCATAGAAGACCTAGAGTATGTTGTTGGTCCAGAGATAAAAAATATGCGAGGCAGCGCATCGATGCAAACGGGTTACTTAAGTTGTAGAAAATACCCCGAGCACTATTGGTTTGGAAATCGTATAGGTATTGCGGGAGGTGGCGATGCTCACGATTGGGCGCAAATGAATAGGTTTATGGATATTACTCAACCAATTGACGAGTACTATCACAGTGCTATGGAGTATACGTTTAAAAAGAATAGGAATGCTCATGGCAACGGCCCATTTCCAGAAGTGATGAAAAAGTACTTTGATGCAGATGATTGCCAAATTAATCGTATGGAAGTGTGGTAGAAAGCCAATTGATGTCACCAGAGCGTTTTTAAACTTAGTTGAGCGCAAAATAGGATGGCAACCCAGCAGTTGGAATCAAAAGTAACTTTTCAAAAAGCACAGGTGACCAACCCGGTAAAAAGAAAGGCATTGCCAGCGGTACAATCAAAGGCAAGGCCGAATTCATTCTTGGCTCTTTTGATGTGTATATCGAAGGAAAACCCGCTGCCTTCTCCCCTTACCCAGCTGAGCGACTATTAAAGCAAGAAAAAACGAGTAAAAACAAACTCTATAGCCTACATGAGCCGGGTGTTGAATGTATCACCAAGGAAAAAAGCAAAATGCCATATGAACTAAGTTGTTTCTTACAACTAATGCTTGCTAGATCCTGAACTTGATGGTATGTTAATTTTGGTTTTGATAAGTAATTATGTAGTTAAATAGAAGTTAAATTCAATGGAAAAGTAAGGATATAGTAAAATGAAAATTAAACTCAATAAGAAAAAAATCAAAAGTCTCAGCCAAGATGCTAAGTCTGTTCCGCTTAAATTAACTAAGGCAGTGGCCGGTGGTGTTGTGGATATTAAGGAACCTGATGACCGTATCGGTACTGGCTGGAGCTGTCTTTTAAGCTGTTTTTCAATTTGCAAAAACTAATATTAAATCTAAAAAGTGACTGATATTTTCTTGAGTCACTTTTTTACCTTCAGAATTTCAATGCAACTGCAGTTGTACACCTTACTTTGGTAACACTGAGCTATCTCTTATCCAGACAATATGGGCATAAATGAAGCCATCTCATTTGGCAAAAATGTAAATGCTCAAAATTTTGCTATGCAGGGCCGCAATGAAGAGAGACTCTGGCTAGGTTAATTGCACCATCTCACATCATGTTAATAGTGAGTCCGATAATAAAAAGCCAAACAATTTCACAGTTTGGTTGGTTTAAAGCTAAGTACATACTTTTATAACCGTATTTTGTAACTTAGGTGATTATGTAACTCCACCCAATTTAGTACAGCTATTTCGTAGAATTCTATGCAGCCTCAAGATAACCAATTGGTGTC
>NZ_NSDG01000008.1:0-9121 GCF_002289345.1 Pseudoalteromonas sp. HM-SA03
GTATCGCCAAGCGGTAAGGCAGCGGGTTTTGATCCCGCCATTCCCAGGTTCAAATCCTGGTACTCCAGCCAATGGCTATGTAGCTCAGCTGGTTAGAGCACATCACTCATAATGATGGGGTCCCCTGTTCAAATCAGGGCATAGCCACCATTTACAAATGCGGAAGTTTTGGAATTGCTCGATGTCTTGATATAGACGCTGGATTTAGGTTCTAATAACTAATGCGAAATGATATGCGGAAGTGGCGGAATTGGTAGACGCGCTGGATTTAGGTTCCAGTATCTTCGGATGTGAGAGTTCAAGTCTCTCTTTCCGCACCATGTTCTTTTAAATCAGAACTCAAAAAGATTTTATTTCGTTGGAGTATCGCCTCGACACGAAGTGGAAGCGGTAAGGCAGAGAAGAGAGAGGTTTTGATCCCTCACTCATCCCCCCCAGATTCAAATCCTGGGTTCAACAATTTAAGTTAGATTTGAGTTTTCGTTGGAGTATCGCCAAGCGGTAAGGCAGCGGGTTTTGATCCCGCCATTCCCAGGTTCAAATCCTGGTACTCCAGCCATCTCTTTTTGAGATGTTAGCTACAAATAAAATATCTACTGTGCGGAAGTGGCGGAATTGGTAGACGCGCTGGATTTAGGTTCCAGTATCTTCGGATGTGAGAGTTCAAGTCTCTCTTTCCGCACCATGTTCTTTCAAGTAGAACTCAAACGCTTGAACTTACCTCTATTGCTGGGTATTGCCTCGACACGAAGTGGAAGCGGTAAGGTAGCCTAACTCAAATCTGGGCTAAATAAGATTTGAACTTACCTCTATTGCTGGAGTATCGCCAAGCGGTAAGGCAGCGGGTTTTGATCCCGCCATTCCCAGGTTCAAATCCTGGTACTCCANNGGATGTTAGCTAAAAATAAAATTTCTACTGTGCGGAAGTGGCGGAATTGGTAGACGCGCTGGATTTAGGTTCCAGTATCTTCGGATGTGAGAGTTCAAGTCTCTCTTTCCGCACCATTTAATCTATATAAAAAATCCTCCCCCAAAAACCATAATCTCGTTAATTTTACTTTATCAACATTTATGTTATATTCTTTATTAGAAATTAATAATAAAGGATTATTATCATGACCGAACAAGATAAGGTTAAAGCAGCAATAAACTCATTTTATAAAGGCGCGGGATTAGAGATAACCTTTAGCGGTGAAGCGAACCCAAAAGTCGCTGAAATATTCGGTGAGATGGTAAAAAAAAACAAAAGATTGCACTGAAGCCCTTAATTGGGTTCCTGAACCTACTGGTGGTAAAGCTTCAATTTCATGGATAGCCAAAAACTTTACACAAAGTGTATTGGCGCAGCTGGAGCAAAAGCAGTCCCTTACCTGCGCTAAGTCCGTTATATGGGGTTACCGTCGACACCTACAAATCGCAGCTTTAGGAGTATAATAATGAGAAAGTTATTATTACTCATATTGACTTTGTTACCTCTACTCGCCAGTGCTCAAGCAGCTATGAAGACCCACTGCACACCTCCAAATATTGATATCTCACTTAAACACTTTAATTACTGCATTGCGCCAGAGCAGACTAGCAAACTCTCGTTTCATACCTTTAGCGATAATTCCTATTCAATGGTTATAAGCAACAAGGAGTCTGAATTGTTTTTAAATTGGTTGCCCAGCTCAATTGCACTTGCCGATCTACCTAAGAAATATGGCTTAGCCCCGCTCACATTCCTTGAGCAACTCTTTAATGGCAAAATTCAAGAACAAAAGCCACACGGTCATAAAATCGGTGCAGTATTTGGTGACATTGATACGTCTGAACTGTTTGTTGAAAAAGTTAAAGGTAGTTATATTTTTTCTGCACTAAATAAATCAGGTCAAAATACTGCGTTTTTGTTGTTAGAAAATAGCGACTGGCTATTACAGATTGATGGCAAGTTTGACAAACGAACATTAATTCAAATCATTGATAGAACACGTTTAGTCGGAAGCTTATAGCAAGGAAAATGTAGGAGAGCCTAGTAACCTGAGAGCCGGATAATTAATTCTCTCCTACAAGTGTAATTAAAAACCAACTCCTCCCATGGCGTGCTTAAGCACTTCTTTTTTCAGCGGCCCTGCTTTATTCGCCACATTCAGCGCCAGATTTCTCAAATGCTTTAACGGTGTTACTTGATTCGAAAAGCCAAAATAACACGCATCCATCATACTCATCATCAAGAGGTTGTCTTTTCTACGCTTTGACTCGTAATGATGTAGTGCGCTGCTATCACCAATATCTTCTTTTGACTCAATCGCTTCAGCAAGTGCCGCTACGTCTTTAAAGCCAAGATTTACTCCCTGCCCTGCTAACGGATTAATGGTATGAGCTGCATCTCCTACTAATACCACTCGTTCGCTCACGTATTGGTTAGCATGTTGCCTTGCTAAAGGAAAAACCGCCACTTCTTCAATCTCAAAGTCACCGGGTAGCTCAAAAAATGCAGCTTTTACTTCTTGTTTTAGCGCCTGCTTATCTAGTTGCTTAAGTAAATTGAGTTTATTGCCGTTGTCATACCAAATCAGATTGGCATACGGATACTGCATAGGTAAAAAGGCAATGGGACCTGATGGCTTAAATTGCTGCCATGTTTTTTCTTGCTGCGGCGCGTCGAGTTTAATCAGCAGCCCCATACAATGTTGCTCATATTGCCACCCCGTCACGCCTATGCCACTCATTTGTCTGACGATAGAACGGCCACCATCAGCTGCAATTAACAAATCGGTGGTAAAGGATGCTGCTTGATACTCAATCGTCACGGAATCCTCATTATGAACAATGCGCTTTGGGATCCCCTCTGGTGAAACCACTTTGATATCAAATTCCTCAAACTGTTGCCACAATGCTGCTTGAATGAGGTTATTCTCAATTAAGTGGCCTAAGTGCGAGGCGTTTAGCGCTTCACAATCAAATATCAATTGCCCTGGCTTATCCTCATAGGCTTCTAGCTGCTTGTAAACCGCGGCTCTGGTGCTTCTTAACACAGGCATAGCACCAAGCTCATCTAGTAACTGCTCGGAAAAGCGATTGATAGCCGAAACGCGAATATCTACCTTATCACTTGCGAGTATTGCATCAGGTGAGATGGGAGAATGTTCAATAATGGTTACGTCAACACCTTGCTTCGCTAGCTTAACAGCACACGCTGCACCAACCATGCCACCACCGACTATCAGAGCCTTGTTTTTCATGCCATATTCCACTTAATTGAGTCTTTGCGCATTGTAACGCATATAAAAACAGATGTTTGCTTAAAACACTCTGTATTGATCCACATTTTGAAAGTTAAAATCTATACTTGGCTAGACAAGATAGGTCATATAAAATACGCGTCCTTTAGGCATAATGATATCAATTCAGCATCGCCTGCACGAGAAACGCGTAGTGCTAAACACCGAGTTGTAAACGAGGCAATATTTAAATGAGTAAAAAACTGCATATTAAAACCTGGGGTTGTCAGATGAACGAGTATGACTCCCAGAAAATGGCGGATCTTTTGGATTCAACAAATGGCTATCAGCTTACAGAAGAAGCTGAGCAAGCTGATGTGATCCTACTCAATACTTGCTCGATTCGTGAGAAGGCACAGGAAAAAGTATTCCACCAACTTGGTCGTTGGAAACTACTAAAAGACACAAACCCTGATCTTGTTATCGGTGTTGGTGGCTGCGTAGCATCACAAGAAGGCGACACCATTCGTCAGCGCGCTCCATTTGTTGATATCGTGTTTGGCCCACAAACATTGCACCGCCTGCCAGAGATGATCAAACAGGTGCAAAGCAAAGAAGGTGCTGTCGTTGATATTTCATTCCCTGAAATTGAAAAATTTGACCGCCTCCCTGAGCCAAAGGCTGAAGGCCCGAGTGCATTTGTTTCAATTATGGAAGGTTGCTCTAAGTACTGTACTTTCTGTGTTGTACCCTACACGCGTGGCGAAGAAGTAAGCCGTCCTTTAGATGATGTGATCCTTGAAGTTGCTCAGCTTGCTGAGCAAGGTGTACGTGAAGTGAACTTACTCGGTCAAAACGTAAATGCTTACCGTGGTGAAATGCACGATGGTGAAATTTGTTACTTCTCTGATTTAATTCGCTACGTTGCAGCAATTGACGGTATTGACCGTATTCGTTATACAACATCTCACCCGGTTGAATTTACACCAGATATTATTGAAGCCTATGCGGATGTGCCAGAGCTTGTTGACCATTTACACCTACCGGTACAAAGTGGTTCAGACCGTATTCTAAACCTTATGAAACGCGGTCATACTGCGCTTGAGTACAAGTCAACGATCCGCAAGCTACGTAAGATCCGTCCGAACCTAAGCATGTCTTCAGATTTCATCATTGGTTTCCCAGGCGAATCAAACGCAGACTTTGAAGCGACGATGAACCTAATTAATGATATCGGCTTTGATATGAGCTTTAGTTTCATCTACTCGGCGCGACCTGGCACACCAGCAGCCGACTTACCTGACGATGTTGCAGAATCAGAAAAGAAAGAACGTCTGTATCTTCTACAGAACCGTATCAACCAAATGGCGCAGGATATCAGCCGCAAGATGCACGATACCGAGCAGCGTATTTTGGTTGAGGGCCCATCGAAGAAAAACCCAATGGAACTGCGTGGTAGAACCGAAAATAACCGCGTTGTAAACTTTGAAGGTCCACACTCAGTGATCGGCCAATTCGTCGATGTACGTATTACTGAGGCGTTACCAAACTCGCTACGTGGTGAACTTATCCGTACTGAAGCAGAAATGGATTTACGTCGTGACGTAAAACCGTCGGATATCTTAAATAAAGCACCACAAGAACCTGAAATTAATGAATTAGGTGTTGGTACTTTTACCCCCTAGCATTTTTAAATTGTGCGCTAGCTTCGGCTAGCGTCATTTTTATAGGAAGACATTTTGAGTAATCAGATAAAGAATATAGAAATTTACTTAGAACCCGCAGATAATCACCGCCTTTCTTCACTTTGTGGTCCGTTCGACGAAAATCTAAAACAAATAGAACGTCGCCTTGGAGTTGAAATCGCACACCGTGACAATTGGTTTAAAGTGACCGGACAAGCGGTAACGGCAAAAGCAGCTGTGGATATTCTAAAGTCTCTATATGTTGATACTCAGCCTGTGAAAGGAAAAATGACAGAAATCGAACCGGATCAGGTTCATCTGGCCATCACAGAAGCGAACGTACTTGAACAAGACGCCCCAACCGTGTGGGACAAAGAAGTCTATATTAAGACTCGTCGCGGTGTGGTTAAGCCTCGTAACCCAAATCAGAGCCAATATGTCGCTAATATCTTAACTCACGATATTACCTTTGGTGTTGGTCCTGCGGGTACTGGTAAAACCTATCTTGCTGTTGCGGCAGCGGTTGATGCGCTAGAACGTCAAGAAATACGTCGCATCCTCCTCACTCGTCCAGCAGTTGAAGCTGGTGAAAAGCTGGGTTTCTTACCGGGTGATTTAACACAAAAAATCGACCCTTACCTTCGTCCACTTTATGACGCCCTATTCGAAATGCTTGGTTTTGAAAAAGTTGAGCGCTTAATCGAAAAAAATGTCATCGAAGTTGCACCTTTGGCGTATATGCGTGGTCGAACACTCAATGACGCGTTTATTATTTTGGACGAGAGCCAAAATACCACGACTGAACAAATGAAGATGTTTCTTACGCGGATTGGCTTTAATTCAAAAGCGGTGATCACCGGTGATATCACCCAAATCGATTTACCTCGTGGTGCGCGCTCTGGACTTCGTCATGCGATAGAAGTGCTCAATGATGTAGAAGAGATTTCATTTAACTTCTTTAAATCTCACGATGTAGTTAGACACCCTGTGGTTGCCCGTATCGTTGAAGCATATGAGAAGAAAGAAGAACAAGAGCGTCTCGCTAAAGCTGAAAAGCATCAAGCGAAACAGCCAGCTTCTGAGGAATAAAGCATGGACTTAATGCTAGATTTGCAATTGGCCTGTGAGTTTGACAACTTACCGTCCCAAGCTCAATTTCAATTATGGGCAGAACATGCATTAACACAATTTCGCGAAGAGGCAGAATTAACTATTCGCATCGCTGACGAGCACGAGAGCCAAGAGCTCAATAGCCAGTATAGGGGCAAAGACAAGCCAACCAACGTGTTGTCTTTCCCATTTGATGCGCCACCAGGGATTGAATTACCTCTTATTGGTGATTTAATTATCTGTCCCCAAGTGGTATACCAAGAATCCATAGAGCAAGAAAAGACCTTTCATGACCACTTCGCTCATATGGTTATCCACGGTTGCTTGCATTTACTTGGATTTGACCATATAAATGAACAAGACGCGGTAGAAATGGAAACAATAGAGAAGCAAATTCTCGCTTCTTTGAATATCGCAGATCCTTACAGAGACGATTGTTAAATTAACGGAGCAGACACAACTAATGAGCGACGATAACTCGCAAAGTAGTCAGGGTTCTTCTAGCAAGACCTGGCTGGGACGCATCACACAGATGCTGCAAGGGGAACCCCAAAATAAAGAAGAACTGGCTGAAGTCATCGCTGATGCGCAAGAGCGCCAGCTGATTGACCCAGAAACCAAAGACATGATGGAAGGTGTACTCAGCGTTTCAGAGCTGAAAGTACGTGACATCATGATCCCACGTTCGCAAATGATTACACTTGATGTAGATGAGCCTCTCAGTGCTCAACTCCCTATGATGGTAGAATCTTCACACTCGCGTTTTCCTGTGATTTGTGAAGACAAAGACCACGTAGAAGGCATCTTACTTGCCAAAGATCTCTTACCTTTGATTTTGCGCGAAGAGCGCGATTTGCCAAGTATCCGCGAATACCTTCGTCCCGCAGTGGTCGTGCCTGAAAGTAAGCGTGTCGATACCCTGCTCAACGAATTCCGTCAAAAACGTTACCATATGGCCATCGTGATTGATGAATATGGCGGTGTGTCTGGACTGGTTACTATCGAAGATATTCTCGAAACCATTGTTGGTGAAATCGAAGATGAACATGATGACGACGAAGAACAACAAGATATTCGTCAGCTGTCTAAACATGTTTATACCGTGCAAGCACTCACGCCCTTGGATGAATTTAACGAATTTTTCAAAACCAACTACGACACCCAAGAAGCAGATACCATTGGCGGTATTATTCTTCATGCATTTGGCCATATGCCAAGCCGTGGTGAAACCATAGACATAGATCCCCTTCAGTTTAAGGTAACTAACTCCGATAACCGGAGGATCTTACAAATTCAAGTAAGTGTACCTAAATCTGAACATGTTGAAGACTCTAGTATCTAACCTGAGTAACCTCGCAAAAGATAAGTTTGCATGGCTGGCACTCATTTCTGGCTGTGCGCTTACTTTTGCTTATTCCCCTTTTGGTTTTTGGCCCATCGCGTTTGTCAGCTTGATTATAGCGACTTGGCTTACCGATAAACCCAGTGCAAAGCTCGCGGCTAAATATGGCTTTTTATTTGGCTTTGGCTGGTTTGCACTTGGCATAAGCTGGGTGCATGTCTCTATCGCTGAATTTGGTGGTTTACCCTTACCTGTCTCAGTGCTGTTGATGGCATTACTATGTGCTTATCTTGCCATCTACCCAACATTGGCATTTGCTTTTGCCAGCTACTTTACTCGCACACCTTGGCAACGGGTGTTGGCACTTGTTGCGGGGTTTGCCATAACCGAGTGGCTACGAGGCCATATGCTCACGGGCTTCCCTTGGCTTAGCTTTGGTTATACGTTAACTGACTCGCCTCTGAGCAGTTTAGCCCCTTGGATCGGTGAATTTGGCTTAACATTGTTAGTTATTTTAGCGACAACAAGCCTCTACTATCTACTTAAACAACGTGCGATTTATCTCGCTATAGCCTGCTTTGCTGGCATTGCCGGTCTATACAGTGTGCCAGTCATTCAAGGCCCACTAAAATACTCGGGAGATGAAATCACCACCTTACTTGTACAAGGTAATATCAAGCAGAGTCTGCGCTGGGAGCCTGAACAGTTTTGGCCTACCATGTCTAAATATCGAGATATGACCAGACCTAACTGGCAAGGCGTTGATTTAGTGGTGTGGCCAGAAGCGGCTATTCCAGAATTTGAAGATATCGCCTACCCATTTTTAGAAGGGCTGGACAAAGCCGCCGCGTTTAATGGCACGGCGCTAATAACGGGTATTCCCGATTATCAGTTTGATACCAGAACCGCGTACAACACGCTGATCACGCTTGGTAAAAAAGAAAAAGAAGACAGCGAAGGGCAATATCACTATCTGCACAAAAACCGCTACCAGAAGCACCAATTGTTGCCTATTGGTGAGTTTGTGCCGTTCGAAGACCTATTGCGTCCTATAGCCCCTCTTTTTAACTTAGCGATGTCGTCATTTACTCGAGGTGATGCGGTACAACCAAACCTACTTGCGAACGGTTTGCATGTGTTACCCGCTATTTGCTACGAAATCGCGTTTAGCGAGCTTGTCAGAGGTAACTTTACCTCTGAGTCAGATATTCTTTTTACTGTGAGTAACGACGCTTGGTTTGGAGATTCCCACGGCCCGCATCAGCATATGCAGATCGCTCGCATGCGTGCCTTAGAATTACAGCGCCCATTAATTCGAGTAACAAATAATGGTATCACTGGTGTTTACGATCCACTTAGCAAAGTTCAGCATGCCATTCCACAATTCGAAGCCAATATACTGAAAAGTGATGTAAAACTAATTGGTGGAGTGAGCTGGTATGCAGAGCATGGTAATCGCCCCAACTGGTTTATTGTCGCTTTTATTCTGCTGATACTCGCCGCCGCAAAAGTGAAGCCCATAGTGCTTAAGCGGTTTGAACGCAACTTTTTGTAGTTGCGGTGTTGTACCTGCCGCGATGTAAAATCACTCCTACATGCAATAAGTAACCTCTGGTGGGAGCCGCTTTACGCGGCGATATCTAATACCACATCGCGATGNTGAAATCGCTCCTACATGCAATAAGTAACCTCTGGTGGGAGCCGCTTTATGCGGCGATATCTAATACCACATCGCGATGAAAAATCGCTCCTACATGCAATAAGTAACCTCTGGTGGGAGC
>NZ_NSDG01000008.1:9294-9370 GCF_002289345.1 Pseudoalteromonas sp. HM-SA03
TATCGCGATGTGAAATCGCTCCTACATACAATAAGTAACCTCTGGTGGGAGCCGCTTTACGCGGCGATATCTAATA
>NZ_NSDG01000008.1:9598-26535 GCF_002289345.1 Pseudoalteromonas sp. HM-SA03
GCTTTTACTATATCACCATGTGAAATCGCACAGAGTATATGGCCTCAGGTAAGAGCAGATTTTTGTTATTACTCACAAGGTAAAATAACACTCACTTTCAACCCACCTAATTCGCTATGCGCAACGGCAATGCTGCCACCGTGCAATTCAACCAGTTTTTGACAAATAGATAAACCTAAGCCGGAGCCACCAAGATCTCGGCTACGTGATTTATCACAACGGAACAAACGTTCAAACAATCTCCCTAAAGCTTCATCGCCCACACCTGGGCTTGAATCTTCAATAACACATTGGATCTGCTGGCTTTGATAGCTAATATCCACACAGACCTCTCCCGGCTTGTCGGTATAGTTCACACTATTACGAGCCAAGTTGTTGAATATCTGAGCAAATCTAGTTACATCAATGTCGATCTCCAGCGTGTCTGGTAGTTCTATATTGGCATTAAACTCAAGCCCTTCATCCGTCACAAAGTCATCAATATCTTCAACAAGACCAATAAACGTTTGTTTGGCGTTAACGCGCTCTAACACTAAGCTAAGGCTGCCAGTATCTGCCTGTGCGAGCTCATAGATATCTTTAATTAATGTGTTAAGAGTATCGAGACGGCGGTTAAGCACTTTGTAGCTTTGCTGCGGATTTTCCACCAAATTATGTTCCAGAGATTCAATATGTAGCTTAAGTACGGTAAGCGGTGTTCTTAACTCATGAGAAATATCTGCGAGTAATTGCTGCTTTAAGTCCAAGGTTTTGTTAAGAAGCTGCTTCTCGAGTTCCAGTGAGCGACGTTTGTTTCTCGCAAGTAATAGAAACGCGCTCAGTAGAATGACCAAAACTCCCACCACTGCTGCCGTTACTATTTGTTGGACACGCTGTTCGGCCAGCTCTACATCACGCTGTGTTTTCAAGCTTTGTAGTTCATACTGATTTTTTTGATACTCGGTATCCATCTGATACGCCAAGGCTTTTTGACTGGCTTCTTTTTCAAGCTGAGAAACCTTAGACTCCGCGTACTGTAGGTGATAATTAAGCGCAGTCTCAAAGTCACCTTTTGCACTATAGGCGTCCTTTAGAACACGTAATGCAGTTTCCTTGAGGCCAAGATAAACCTCATCTTGAGCAATAATTTGTTCCATACTTTGAATAAAGAAATCAGCTCGCTCTGGTAAAATAATTTGTGCGTACGTTGTCATCGTCTCTTGATAAAGCACTTTGCTTTGTATCGGATCGATTAACTCAAGTGCCTCTTCAACATATGCTCTTGCTTTAACTTTTTGATCTTCCTTCAATTTAAGCTCAGCTAAATTACTCAGCGCCCAACCCTGATTTCTAATATGCCCGTATTCCTCAAATACCGTGAACGCCTTTTTAAAGGACGCCTCGGCACTGCTATATTGGGCTAGTTTTTTTTGCTCTCGGCCAATGCGGATCAAAGTATAGGCTGAGTAAACGACATTACCCGCTTTAATGTCATAGTCATAAGCAGTTTGATAGGCTTCAAGCGATTTCTCATGATCACCAATGACCTGATGCGCGCCACCCAAGTTATAGTAGACTTGTCCAAGTAACACCGTATTTTCCTGTTCTTGGCTTTTCAGTACTGCAATTGATTGCTGTAATAATTCAAGTGCCTTATCTGGTAACGAAAGATCCGAGTAAACATCCGCCAACTGAGTATTCGCAGACACCTGTAAATCTGGAAATTCATACTTTTTTGCCACTTCTATTGAGAGCTCATAATTCTCTATAGAGTCTTTATAGCTACCATTGTTTTTGTATGCAGCGGCTCGAAAGCGGTAGGCATGACTTAATAATCTATGCATATCAAGCGCAGATAGTTGAGATACTGCTAGGTTTAAATAACTAATCGCGTCGCTAAACTTTCCCTCTTTAAGCATGATATCACCATACGTTAAGGAGTATTTAGCTTCATATTCGGGTAAGTGATGCGAGAGTAATACCTGTTTAAAACGCTCCGCCCATTTGTGTGCCTCTTCGAGCTGGAAACCGTTTTTTAATGCAACCGTGGTCTTATGGTGAACGTCAGCGATTTCTTCCGGCGTTAAGCCCGACTCTAATACTTGGTCGACTTTCTGAAGTGCGCTATCACGTGTTTCTTGTTGCTGAATTTCTTTAATAAAAGCATCATATAAACGCTCATTAGCATGAACTAACGGGCTTAATAGTAGGCAACAAGTAAGCAGTATTATCTTAAAGTGCAACACGTTATCGTCTCTTTTTTATTATCGTTATAAATTGAGCAAAACAGCAGGCGAATAGGCTATCATATTGCGTGAACATTAAATAATAAATTGTGGTTCTATATATGTCGAATAATGGTCTAACTCAGTTTTTGCTAGCGTTAAAAAGCGCGGATATAAAAAAAATAAAAGCCGTGTACGCACACGCTTCCAAAGATGAGCAGATTGAAGCCCTCAAGTTTCTTTTTCAAAGTGCGCAGAGTAATGCTGCACTCTATGGCCACTATCAAGATATAGCGAATATTTGCTTACAAGCAGCACGCTTTCCAGAAGCGATGATAGCCGCGATTAACTCTTTGGAGAAGTTTGCCTTTTTCTCAACACCTTTGATCCAAACTGAGCAAATCAACAACCTCAACCCGCAAGGAAATAACATACTACATATTCTTTTATCGCAAATACCCGCGCAAGATAACGGTCTCAACTACCTTAGAACCTTATTGCACTTTGAAAGCAAAGAGCGACTTCAAAATGCACTGAGTCAAAGAAATGCAAAAAAGTTAACACCGCTAGAATGCTACTTAGCTTTTAATAGCCATACCGCACCACTTAGCATTCAAGAATTAAGCGCGTTACTTGGCTTGATGGAAATCGAAAAGCGACATATAAGCGCAGTGGAAAGCCACAACGCCAAAGTGATTGAATCACACCTCCAACAACAACGCCGACTCAGCGAATATAAACAATTTCTGCTAGCCACTTACTATCAAAGCAACGCAGGCTAACTTTCGCCAGATTTTAAGAGGCTGGTAAACTGGCGATGTATTCACTTGCCGTCATGCGGTGATAGGTAACTTGTTCGTGAAATAAGTGCGCAGGGTTTGGGTCAACTACTTCAATTGGAATTGCTTTGTGCCTTGCTATTTCCAAAGCCATTTGAGTGATATTGACACTAAAG
Source organism: Pseudoalteromonas sp. HM-SA03 (assembly GCF_002289345.1). Lineage (GTDB taxonomy): Bacteria > Pseudomonadota > Gammaproteobacteria > Enterobacterales > Alteromonadaceae > Pseudoalteromonas. The sequence goes on from NZ_NSDG01000008.1 coordinate 12,758, forward strand.
GAAGTGCCCATAAAAATCATTCGATCTGCAGCATACATTCGTGACTGTGCTTCACTAATACGATACAGATCGGTGTAGTACTCATCAAACAGCAATACATAGGGCTTAAGTGATACGCCTTTTTCCGGCCCTCGTCGCGCGATCTTGAAAAGTGCTAACAACGACTCGCTTAATCGACTTTCATCAACCTCATGCCAAGGAGCAGTAAAACACTCCGTAGGCTCACCTTGGGTATGAAAAGGTGTCACTTGATCAACGCGTCCATGGACCGCAATAAAATGATTATTGCCTGCTTTACCATCTAAACCGTCGATATTTTGCGTGATCACATTTTTATCACTAAGCCATTGATGAACTTGATTGGGGCCGTGATTAAGGTAAGTCACAAAACGATGGTAATACCATTTTAAGAATTCCGCCGGTTGCGATTTATACATTGCTCGCGTTGCCATTTCTTGAGGTGTGTAGTTAGCCGAGCCTATCGTCCAAAAGCCATCCTCTCCTCGAAAAGTCGGAATACCACTTTCGGCACTCACCCCTGCACCTGTGATATACAACGTTTGCAACATGACACAACCTCAACTCAAGTAAACTTGACTCACGATAACGTAAAGTAGATACCCAAGGCTAGCAACACAAGTACACCCGCAAGCCCAAACATTAGTAATTTGCTACCAATAGGTTCTAGTCTTTCGAGCACTTCAGAAGGTGATTCAGTCACTACAGCTTTGTCCTCCAGCGGTTTTACATCCGTTTTAGTCGACTCACTTGTCTCTGCTTGAGGTAAAACCTGCGATGAAGCCTGGGCTTCCACTGTCCCCTCAAAAGCTGTACAAGGGATCTGCCATTGATATCCTTTTCGTGAAAAGGTTTTGATGGCATCATCACCGAACAAAGCACGTAAATGCCCAATGTTTTGAAATACGACCTGATCCGTGACTTTTCTATCAGGCCATACCTTTTCTAAGATATCTTCTTTACTGTGGATACTTTGAGGAGCGGATAAAAATAGCTCCAATATCTGAGCAGGCTTTTGTTTTAGATTTAGCTTTCTATCGTCTTTATAAAGCTTGAGTTCTTTGCTATCAAACAAAAAATCCTTAAAAGCAAATTTCATTTCCCTAGTTCCCAACTTGGTCTTAATTACTATAATAGTTATTGTTTTATTCGAATTTACTACGACATAACATTGCATTTATAGCGAAACATGCCGCGAAAATATAGGGCAATGTTACATCGGTTTACAAACTATTGATAAAATCGGCTTTTAGTATAGAGCGATCACTCAGAAAATCACTACCTAATCCTTAGAATAATTCGAATAGACTCAAAACCTAAGCGTATATAAACTATGTTTTCCGTAATTGTTAGGCTGACTCATGTTACTCGCTTTTATCTACTCCATCGTGTTGATAAAAACCTCATTACTTGGGTTAGGAATAGTCAGTATTGTGCTATCAACTGTCTTTATTCTCGCGCTACATCTCAACATACCTACTCTCTCAGCCAATGCAAAAAACCAATTCGTTAAATCATTTAAATTTGTACTATTTGCACACCTACTCGGATATTTGCTGCTAGTGGTAAAACTTTTGCTAATTGATGGCTGGCAAGACGTACCTATGTTCATTGCAAGTCATTTGATCATGCATCACATATGGAGTGGGCTTATTGCTGCGATTTTGACATTGACAACCATACTAAAATACCAAACGCTCATTGCAAAACCTAAAACACCAGCAAGTATTAAATAAGTGCAACTATTTAATCTGAGGTTTGGATAAGGAATGTTCCAACTCATTGTTTCTAAAGAACAGCTTAGTTTTTCCTTTTCTAGCCAGAGAGTTTTAGGGAAAGCACCGCTTCCGCGTCCTGCTCTCGCTAAGGTACCTACATCCTGTAGGCAAGGCGAATTTACGCACCAATAGCTGGCTATTGGAAGTGAATTCAACGCAGTTAGCGCTAAAACTGGCTGCTAGAAAGGCATTAATTATCCGCAGCTCAGGTTATTTAGATTTGTAAAACAATAAGAACCAAATTCGACGCCTTCTTACACTTTATGACAGCCCCCCAACAGACCTCCACACCCCCGCTATTTATACTGTCCTCAAGTTAACCACAACGGACATCGATTATGAAAATTAAAGCGCTTTTATCTCTTGCATTACTCACAACAAGTTTATCGTCTTTTGCAGAACAAAATAACGAGACGCATCGCGTTGGTTTAGACATTTCAGGTGGTGGTGCCTCTTATAAGAGTTCAAGTAAAGATGGTGATGGTGTAGGCCAAGCCTACCTGTATTACAACTATCACTTTACGCCAATTTTGGCACTTGAATTAGGTTATAACAGCGGTGAAGACTTAGATGATTGGAAGTGTGAAGACGAAAATGATCGCAAGTTTTCCTGTACGCAAAACAACAAAACTTTGTTTGGCCTTGGTGCTAATAACTTAGAGTTTGATAATTTTGTCGTTGCGGCAAAAGGCTACTATCAAATTTCCGACAACAGCTACTTTTACGGCAAATTAGGTGCGAACTATTACGATTACGAAATCACTCGTGGCCGCACTAAGTTAATTACCGACGATGGTATTGGCTTTGTCGCTGAAGCGGGTTGGCAATATGACTGGGATAATGGTATGGCAGTTAACCTTGGCTACAAGTACCTTGATATGGGTGACTTAGATACATCGAACCTATCTCTAGGTGTCAGCTACCGTTTCTAAAACAACCTACCCAACCTATTAAAAAAGCATGTGATCTCCACATGCTTTTTATTCTTATAACGCCTATGTTTTAGCCCTAGGGCCCATTTATCTTTCGCAAAGCTCAACAAGCCCTAAGCTTTAATCAAACGCTTTTGTAAGATCTGAACTTGATCGCGCGCTTGAGCTGCTTTTTCAAACTCAAGCTCTTTCGCAAACTTCATCATTTGTGCTTCGAGTCGATCTATCTCCTTGGCGATCTCTTTCGCATCCATTGCTGGCATGCCTGGTTTAAACTTGGCATCGATATCAACCACTTTGTCATCAGCCACTTCCTCACCGAGATCCATTACATCCGTGATCTTCTTATTGAGCGCCGTTGGGGTAATGCCATTAGCTTCATTATACGCTTCTTGCTTTTCTCTACGTCTTTGCGTTTCATCTATAGCTTGGCGCATTGAGTTCGTCACCCTATCACCATATAAGATCGCTTTACCGTGTAAGTGACGTGCCGCGCGGCCAATTGTCTGAATAAGAGAGCGCGTTGAGCGTAAGAAGCCTTCTTTATCTGCGTCAAGTATAGCAACCAATGAAACCTCAGGCATATCCAAGCCCTCTCGTAACAAGTTGATGCCAACGAGTACATCAAAAACACCTTTGCGTAGGTCTCGAATGATCTCCATACGCTCAACGGTATCGATGTCAGAGTGTAAGTAACGCACCTTAACATTATGATCGTTAAGATAATCGGTCAGATCTTCTGACATGCGTTTTGTTAGCGTAGTAACCAGCACACGCTCATTCACTTCAACCCGTTTGTAGATCTCAGAGAGCAAATCGTCAACTTGAGTTGCAACTGGACGCACTTCTACTTCTGGATCTAATAGCCCTGTTGGGCGGATCACTTGTTCGGCAACGTCACCCGCTGATTTATTCAATTCATAATCACCGGGAGTCGCTGAAACATAAATGGTCTGCGGCGAAATCGCTTCGAACTCTTCAAATTTTAGTGGTCTATTATCTAGCGCAGACGGTAACCTAAAACCATATTCAACTAAGTTTTCTTTACGACTGCGATCGCCTTTGTACATCGCCCCTACCTGCGAAACGGTAACGTGAGACTCGTCGATGATCATAAGCGCATCATCCGGCAAATAATCTAACAAAGTTGGTGGTGGCTCGCCTGGTGCACGTCCCGATAAATATCGACTGTAATTTTCAATACCAGAGCAATAGCCAAGCTCGGTCATCATTTCAATATCGTACTGTGTACGTTGAGCAATGCGCTGCTCTTCGACTAAGCGATTTTTATCCAATAATTGAGTACGGCGGTCTTTGAGTTCTATCTTGATACGCTCAATGGCATCAAGGATCTTTTCTCTTGGCGTTACATAGTGGGTTTTTGGATAGATAGTCGCGCGAACTAGGTGTTTCTCAACGGCACCAGTCAAGGGATCAAACAAACTGATCCGCTCTATCTCATCGTCAAACATCTCAACCCGTACCGCGATGGTTTCCGATTCGGCAGGAAAAATATCAATAACTTCACCGCGAACTCGATAGGTACCACGGCTAAAATCCATGTCATTACGCGTGTATTGTAGTTCTGCCAAACGCCTTAACATGTCGCGCTGATCGATAGTTTCACCGACTTTCAGTAATAGCATCATTTTCATGTAAGAGTCGGGATCGCCAAGGCCGTAAATCGCTGAAACTGAGGCGACGATGATAGTGTCTCTGCGCTCAAGCAAGGCTTTGGTCGCAGATAAACGCATTTGCTCTATGTGATCGTTGATAGACGCGTCTTTCTCAATAAAAGTGTCACTGGCAACGACATAGGCTTCGGGTTGATAATAGTCATAGTAAGAGACGAAATACTCAACCGCATTATGAGGAAAAAACTCTTTCATTTCGCCATACAATTGCGCCGCCAGCGTTTTGTTATGCGCCATAATAATTGTCGGGCGGTTAAGGTTATTAATGATGTTGGCCATGGTAAAGGTTTTACCCGTTCCCGTAGCCCCCAGCAAGGTTTGATGTGCAAGGCCTGATTCTAAACCATCGCACAGCTGAGCAATCGCTGTTGGTTGATCACCGTTTGGCTGAAACTCAGAAACTAGCTGAAACTTATCTTCCATTACGCCTCCTTTTGAACCTCGCTTGCTGCAATTTCATTAATCACTTTCTTAAACCAATTGTAAGCAATGGCTGCGGTAAATAAATTCCCCAAAGCAGCGCCTGCAAATAGCCCTGGTAATCCTGCCAACTGTGAACCTACATAAGCAATAGGTACATAAAATATGAACAATCGGATCACACTTAGAATGAGCGCATTCATCGGTTTATGCAACGCATTAAATGACGAATTGGTTAATATGATCACGCCTTGAAGGCCGTATCCTAGCGGCATGATATAAATAAATAGCTGTATGGTTTCAACAACAGCTGGCTCATTACCAAAAGTATGGCTGATGTAATAAGCACTCAATACCAGTAATAAGTAGACCGCAAATTGAAAGCCAAGCACAAATTTAAGTGTTTGGGTATAGGCATCAGACACACGCTGGTATTGTTTTGCACCAAAGTTCTGACTGACAAATGGCGGCAAGGTCATAGAAAGCGCTAAAACCACCAGACTTGCGATAGACTCAATACGACTTCCAACACCAAATGCGGCCACAGCTTCAGGTCCGTAGCTGGCAATAAGTGCGGTCATTACCGCCATTGCCAACGGCGTTAGCATATTTGCGCCAGCTGCAGGCAGGCCAATGGTGAGAATTTTTTTCGCCGCGTTTGCGAAGCTGGTGTATTTTGCAGACAGTGAGATAAGACGCTTTTTAACTATCAGCAAATATAAGATAATAGTTACCCCTAGACTCCAAGACAACACACTAGCCACTGCTGCCCCTTTTACACCCATTGCATCAATAGGCCCAAATCCGAAGATTAATATCGGGTCCAGCACCGCATTTACTAATCCCCCGAGTCCCATAACTAAGCTTGGCGTTTTGGTATCACCACTGGCGCGCAGCACTGAATTACCAATCATCGGCGTTATCAATAAAATCGAACCAATGAACCACACCGACATATAGTCGTGGATAAATGGCATAACCGCTTCACCAGCACCGAGAAGAATAAAAATATCATCGACAAAAATGAAACCGAGAATAGAAAGTAATGAAACGAATATCGCAGAGATAATAATAGCTACTGCGGCATCAAATTTGGCTTCCTCGAGCAAATTGCTACCTAAAGCCTTCGCGATAACGGCGGATGTTCCAATACCTAACCCGATGGCTAAGCTAATTACAGTAAAGGTAACAGGAAAGGTGAAGCTGATTGCAGCGAGTGGCTCGGTGCCAAGCATACTAATAAAGAAAGTATCAACGAGATTAAACATCATCAGCGTGATCATCCCGAATATCATGGGGATCGTCATTCGCTTTAAAGTCGCCCCAATATCACCAAAAAGGATATCGTTGCCATTGGAATTTGACTTAGCTTGAGTCATAACAACCTATTTCTGATACTTTAAGCGGCTCATTGTATGCTATTCAAGATGTTGACGCTATGCGGGAAACGTTAAGAGTCGTTATAAAGTCTAAATTAGCAACCGTTTCCTATAAAAAGCTCGTATTACGCCACAGGATTAAGGTTTAGTGTTGAAAATAACGATTCAGTAAGTTTTGACAAAAAAGTTACAACCTCGCTTGCAAAGTAGCATGTTTTTTGCACAACCAAAAAGGTAGAAAGTTCATAAAAGCTTCACACTGAGCAACAAATAAACAAAAATAACCAACCAAACATAACTTATTGATATTGTTGAAATTAAATATTTATCGAATTTTACTTGAAACGGCTGCAGCGCCCTAATTTCATAGTCTTGCAATACTTCTCAAATAATAATAAACAATGTTATCCACAGATTCCGTGGATAAGTCGCTCCAAGCCAATAGAATAAAGGTTTTCAGCTTGGAGTAATTTTGATCAACGGCGTGTTTAGTGTGATCATTCTTAAAACAACAACTGGATCAATTTAGATCTCTAGGCTAACCTTGCATCTGAAAGTAAAAAGCGTCTAGCTATTAAAAATAACAAGGAACACATATCCATTTGTTTTAACTAAACTTTTTATAAAACCATTGATTATCACTTTAATGATAGTAACTACTTACTGTTTGCCACGCCGCGTTTAAATAGAGATTATCAATACCACACTATTTATGCTCATTGATCTCATTCACATGATAATTGCAATGATTTAAAGATCTCAAGAAAACATCATAAAATGAGCAGTTAGGGATATAATTCAAACAAAACGTTCAAAAAATACATTAAACAGAATATATCACTGTATAGATAAACAGTAAACACTGTATATGTTAATTTTATTCGACATCCCCCTACATGATGATTTAGGAATTTTATACAACAGCTTCTATTTCATATTTTGCAGCTCTTCATGATATGAGGTTTTTGAAACCGAAACTCACTAAGAGTCATTATATTAACGATGATAAATTACCTATCACTCAACTTTTGCTTAGATTACTAGGCGGCAAGTCGAGCGCTGCGATCAAAACCCACTCAGGGGAACAAAAATCAAACAGCAAAGGTCAACAGGACCTATATCAAGAATACTAAACAAGCTAAAAAGCCAACAAATAGCGCATTAATTCATCGCTTAGTAGAGTTTTTTACGTTTCTGTGATTTTAGTGGTTGACACCTTGCAATGTCGTCATTAATATTTCGCCCCGTTGAGAGATACGCTTCCCCCTTAGCTCAGTTGGTTAGAGCGACGGACTGTTAATCCGCAGGTCCCCCGTTCGAGTCGGGGAGGGNATTCTCACACTTGACTATTCCCCCTTAGCTCAGTTGGTTAGAGCGACGGACTGTTAATCCGCAGGTCCCCCGTTCGAGTCGGGGAGGGGGAGCCAATCCTTCACCGGAAAGTCAACATCTTATTGTAGTTCCCCCTTAGCTCAGTTGGTTAGAGCGACGGGGGAGCCAATCGCAGGTCCCCCGTTCGAGTCGGGGAGGGGGAGCCAATCCTTCACCGGAAAGTCAACATCTTATTGTAGTTCCCCCTTAGCTCAGTTGGTTAGAGCGACGGACTGTTAATCCGCAGGTCCCCCGTTCGAGTCGGGGAGGGGGAGCCAATCCTTCACCGGAAAGTCAACATCTTATTGTAGTTCCCCCTTAGCTCAGTTGGTTAGAGCGACGGACTTACTTCCCGCAGGTCCCCCGTTCGAGTCGGGGAGGGGGAGCCAATCAATAAGATTTTGCTCAAAAAGAGCATTCCCAAAGTTCTAAATTGTTCCCCCTTAGCTCAGTTGGTTAGAGCGACGGACTGTTAATCCGCAGGTCCCCCGTTCGAGTCGGGGAGGNTCCACGAAAGCATTAGACTTTTTCCAGCATTTACACTACTCTACAAGCAATATTCTCACTGCATTTGCCCAAATAACAACCTTCTCTGCAATTTATCGACCAGACAAAAATCAAACCGATGAATTTGATAAAGAAATTGGCAATGCATCCGATACTATGGAATAACCCTCTTTAAGAAGCGTACTATGGCTGGTTTTAAAAAACTTATCGTACTCCAAGTCACCTCTTGGCTATTATTTTCCTTGATTGGTGGCTTTTTTTTCGCAACAAGTTTTGACTCTGCAATCAACAAAGCACAACAAAGTGCCCATACCATGGTGACAGAGTATATAAAGGATAAGAAACTCACTGAAGTTACTCCTGAACATATCCGCCAAGCCTTAAATAGTGGAGATGTTTTCTCAACTTTTATCGTACGAGACTTTGACGGTCAAACCGTTTTGCAAGTCAATACACCGAGCAATCTCCCTTTTATCGCTGAACTCATAGAATCAAATATCAATGCTATTCGCCCCCAATTTGCTGTTAACGATACCAAAGACATCAAAATTGAATTCTTGATCAATGCACAAAGTCAGGCGCAATTACTACAACAAGCCCTACTACTACTTATCATTATTTCAGCATTAGTTGCCTTTATTCCTGTTTTCTTTATGCAAGGCGTCTATAAAAAGCTGAATCGCAACGTTAGTATGACAGTGGCCAATGCTGTAGATTCATACATCACGCAAAACCAAGTTACAGACAATATTGAGTTTGACTTTAACGATGGCAAAGTTGCGGAACTCGGCCAAGATTTAATCCCCTCTTTTAAACGCTTAGCCAGCTTTTTAAAGTCAAAGCAAGAAGACATTAAAAATGCCGCTCACACTATCAAGCAAGAAGCGTATAAAGATGTAGTCACCGATCTTGGCAACCGCAATATGTTCGTTGAACATTACGAGCAGTATATCGAGTCATCAGCTAAAAAGGCATTTGGCTCGTTGGCGATGATCCGCTGTTCTGAATTGCAGGTCATTAACCAAACTCGTGGTTATCAAAAAGGCGATGAATACATTAAGTCGGTATCGGATATCATCAAGCACGTCACCGGTACTTATGCCGGCAGCCAGGTGTTCCGTTTAAATAGCTCGGATTTTGCGGTGATCTTACCCAATGTGCCAAGTAAAGAAGCGGAAGAGTTTGGTGAAACACTGCAAGCGCGCTTTACTCAGTTCCAGCAAAATCAAGAACTATCATCGGTTGCAAACACAGGGATCGTGCCTTACGAAAACGGGAAACCACTTGGAGAACTACTCTCAGTTGTCGATAATGCGATGAGTATGGCGCAAAGCAAGCAAGCCAATGCTTGGCATATTCAACGTGAGTCTGACTTAGTGAATAATGTCAGTGCTGGATTTGGCAACCAAAACTGGCGTCGCGTGATCCGCGATGTGATCAACAGCAAGCGTGTTAGCTTGATGATGCAGAATATCATGCCGATTGGTAAAAATTCTAAGGCCTATGCTGAGATCCAGTCTCGCTTCAAAACCGAAGAAGGACAGATGTTACCAACAGCCTCTTTCCTTGCCATGGCAGAAAAGCTAGAAATGGCCATCGAGATTGATCAGCTGATCATTGACACCTCGCTAGAACTTATCAAAACGCGTAACTTTAATGAAAAGTATTTTGGGATAAACGTTACCGCATCGAGCGCTCATAACGATCAATTTGTGATCTGGTTAGAGCGTCGTTTGTTAAAAGAAACCAATCTGGCCTCTAAGCTGGTATTTGAAGTCAGCGAGTTTGGCTTACAGCAAAATATTAAAGCCAGTAAGCGCTTTATTGATATGGTTCATCGTGCCGGCGCTCGTATCACCGTTGAGCGTTTTGGTGTGGGTTTAACGTCGTTTAAGTTCTTTAGAGACCTAAAGCCTGACTATATCAAAATGGATGCAAGCTATACTCGTGGTCTTGAAGAAGACAAGAACAATCAATATTTTATGCGCTTAATGGTTGACCTTGCGCACCGTATCGGTGTCAACGTATTTGCCGAAGGTATCGAGAGTCAAGAAGAGAAACATATAGTCGAAACGCTTTGCTTGGACGGTGTACAAGGCTATTACATCGAAAAACCGAAAGAAATCTAGGTAATCTGAGCTTCGGATAATTCCCCCCCAGTCCAAGCTCCAATAAAGTTTCAAGGGCAACTTGTTTGCCCTTCCCTTTCCTGCAGCTATTGCGCTGACTTTCGCACACTATCATTTGCCACACCAGTTACAATCTGTGTTACTATTGGCAGGAATTATCATTCAAATTTATCCATGCGATCGAAGAAGTTCAAAAAGATAAGCTTGAAGATTATTTCGGCGTTAGTGGTAATCCAAGATTTAGCAATAAAATCACTCTATCACCATGATTTTATTGGTAAATACTCATATATTTAGCCTGATAAGCGAACTCTGAATTAGGATTACTTGCTAATAACTGAATGAAAACTGTCAGCATTACATGACAAGCTACAGCCTCATAAAATTTGAGACGCGAGCTTAAATGATAGCAAGGCGCATGTTTTCATTTAAAAAATTCAAAGCGGAACGGTGCTATCGGTTTAATTCTACTAAAAAGTATTTTTAGCAAAATTAAATCCAGTCAAAACTTGCACCTAGTAAGTTCTTTAATACAGTTAACTATCACCTCGATTTGACGGGAAAACCCGCGTAAAGTGAATAAGTTATAGAGGCAGGAATGACCGAATACATTTTGTTGCTCATTGGCACAGTGCTGGTGAATAACTTCGTTTTAGTCCAATTTTTGGGCTTATGTCCATTTATGGGGGTATCTGGAAAATTGGATACCGCAGTGGGAATGTCGTTAGCGACCACCTTTGTTCTCACGCTAGCCTCAGTCACCAGCTATTTGGTCAATCAGTATATTTTATTGCCGCTCGACCTCACTTTTTTAAGAACGATGAGCTTTATTTTGGTTATCGCGGTGGTTGTACAATTTACAGAAATGGTGGTGCGTAAAACCAGTCCAACCTTGTATCGATTACTGGGGATTTTCTTACCTTTAATCACCACCAACTGCGCAGTACTAGGCGTTGCACTACTTAATATCAAGAAAGACCACACCTTTTTAGAATCTGCAGTCTATGGTTTTGGTGCTGCGGTTGGCTTTTCTATGGTTTTGGTGTTATTTGCCGCTTTGCGTGAGCGTTTGGCTGTCGCGGACGTGCCAACACCGTTTAAAGGCGCATCGATAGCGATGATCACCGCAGGACTCATGTCGCTTGCGTTTATGGGCTTTTCTGGATTGGTTAAGTTTTAGATATGACATTACTTTACGCATTACTTGCGCTGGGTGCGCTGGCGCTTATTTTTGGTATTGTGCTTGGCTATGCAGCAGTGAAATACCGAGTTGAAAGCAACCCAATTGTTGAACAGATAGATGCTATTCTTCCACAGACTCAATGCGGCCAGTGTGGCTATCCTGGCTGTCGACCGTACGCTGAAGCGATTGCGAATGGCGATGACGTGAATAAATGCCCTCCAGGCGGTGAAGCAACAGTGAAAAAACTGGCTGACTTAATGGGTGTCGAAGCAAAGCCACTGGCTGGCGGAGAAGACGCTGAGCCGGTCAAAAAGGTAGCTTACATTCGTGAAGACGAATGTATCGGCTGTACCAAATGCATTCAAGCCTGCCCTGTTGATGCCATCGTTGGTGCAACCAGACAAATGCACACCGTGCTCATTGACGAGTGCACAGGCTGCGATCTGTGTGTCGAGCCCTGTCCGGTCGATTGTATCGATATGATCCCGGTTGCACAGACCAAGCAAACGTGGAAGTGGCAGCTAGACGCCATTCCTGTGACACAGATTGATTAAGAGGTTTAAGTGGAAACATTACTTGAACAAATAGAAAGCGGAAAACTGTGGCAGTTCCCAGGTGGCATCCATCCACCAGAGCAAAAGAGATTATCTAACCAACAACCGATTGCTCGTTTACCTTTGCCGAATAAACTCATTTTACCATTGAAGCAACATATAGGTGCAAACGGCAGTTTATTGGTACAGTCTGGCGAGCACGTGCTAAAAGGTCAAGCATTGACGGCTCCGGGCAGAAACTGGTCACTCCCCATTCACGCCCCCACATCTGGCACCATTGAAGCAATAAAACCGATGCCGTCGGCGCATCCATCCGCACTACCTGAGCTCAGTATTATTTTACGCCCAGACGGTGAAGATAAGTGGACACCGCTGAATCCGGTTAGCGATTTAAGCGCGCTTGATAACAAACAGCTTATCGATATTATCCACCAAGCTGGTATTGCCGGTATGGGCGGCGCGGGATTCCCAACCTATGTCAAAGCAGACAGCCCAAAACCCATTGAGTTTTTAGTCGTCAATGGCATTGAGTGCGAACCGTATATTACAGCCGATGATCGTTTGATGCGTGAGCACGCCAAAGAAATCATCGCGGGCATCGAAGTGCTACAAGGGATATTGAAGCCACAAAAGGTACTGTTTGGCATTGAAGACAATAAACCTGAAGCCATTGCGGCGATCACTGCAGCGGCTCAGCATAATCAGAATATCTTAGTCCGTAGTGTACCAACTAAATACCCCTCTGGTGGTGAAAAGCAACTGGTCAAGCTATTAACCTCCAAAGAAGTACCAAGTGCTGGAATACCTGCGGATATCGGCGTACTGGTGCAGAATGTCGGAACACTGTTCGCAATTTGGCAAGCCATTTTTGAGGGTAAACCACTTATTGAGCGCGTAGTTACCGTGACCGGTAATACCATTACGCAGCCAGGCAACGTGTGGGCTTTACTCGGCACTGAAATAAAACATCTGCTAGACTCGCAAGGCTTTTCGCCTGTAGAGGCGCAGCGCGTAGTCATGGGCGGTCCAATGATGGGCTTTACCTTGCCATCGGTTAGGATACCAGTGGTCAAAACCACCAACTGTATACTCGCGCCAGACAACCAAGAACTTGCGATCCCCGGTGATGAAAAGGCATGTATTCGCTGTAGTGCCTGTGCAGATGCCTGCCCTCAAAGCCTGTTACCACAGCAGTTACAATGGTTTGCTAAAGGAAAAGAGTACCAAAAGTTAGAGGAATACAACCTCTTTGACTGTATCGAATGTGGTGCGTGCTCTTATGTTTGTCCAAGCGAAATCCCCTTAGTGCAATACTATCGTGTAGCCAAAGCCGACATTCGCGAACAAAAGCTTGAACAAGTCAAAGCAGAGCGTGCTAAAGAGCGTTTTGAGGCAAGAAAAGAGCGCTTAGAGCGCGAACAAGAAGAACGCCAAAATAAACATAAACGCCGTTCGACGGGCGCTGCACCAAAAGCCGCAGATAAAGAAAAAGTGCAAGAAGCACTCTCACGCGTTAAAGATAAGCAGTCAGATAAGTCCGCAGTCCAAGCTGCGATTGCACGCGCCAAAGCCAAACGAGGTGAGAACGGCGAATTAGAGCCGGATAATAGCGCCATTGCTGAAGAGCGTGCAAAACGCAAAGCGCAGGCGCGTAAATATAAAGAAGAAAAAACTGATCAGCCTGAAAGCACAGATAAAAAAGATGCAGTAGCCGCCGCCATTGCCCGTGCAAAGGCGAAAAAGGCCGCAGCCCAAACATCATCTGAGTCTGAGCCAGCAGCAGGTGATAAAAAGGCAGCCGTAGCTGCTGCAA
>NZ_NSDG01000008.1:26553-27162 GCF_002289345.1 Pseudoalteromonas sp. HM-SA03
AAGCCAAAAAAGCAGCCGCAGAAGACACGGCAGAACCTGACGAAAATGCAGCGCCAAGCGATAAAAAGGCAGCCGTTGCTGCCGCAATTGCCAGAGCTAAGGCCAAGAAAGCCGCTAAACAGGCGGAAGAAGCTGGCGAGAGCACAGGCGAACATTCAGAGGCCGCTCCAACGGAAAGCGCCGAGGAAGATCCACGTAAAGCCGCCGTTGCTGCCGCAATTGCCAGAGCTAAGGCCAAGAAAGCAGCTAAAGAGACTGAAGAAGCTGGCGAGAGCACAGTCGAACAAGCAGAAGCTGCTCCAACGGAAAGCGCTGAGGAAGATCCACGTAAAGCCGCCGTTGCTGCCGCAATTGCCAGAGCTAAGGCCAAGAAAGCCGCTAAAGAGGCACAAGAAGCTGGCGAGAGCACAGGCGAACATTCAGAAGCCGCTCCAACGGAAAGCGCCGAGGAAGATCCACGCAAAGCCGCCGTTGCCGCTGCAATTGCTAGAGCTAAGGCAAAGAAAGCCACTAAAGAGGCACAAGAAGCTGGCGAGAACATAAGCGAGCAAGCAGACGCTGCTCAAAGCGCTCCAACGGAAAGCGCCGAGGAAGATCCGCGTAAAGCCG
>NZ_NSDG01000008.1:27186-27317 GCF_002289345.1 Pseudoalteromonas sp. HM-SA03
TGCAATTGCTAGAGCTAAGGCCAAGAAAGCCGCTAAAGAGGCACAAGAAGCTGGCGAGAGCATAAGCGAGCAAGCAGACGCTGCTCAAAGCGCTCCAACGGAAAGCGCCGAGGAAGATCCGCGTAAAGCCG
>NZ_NSDG01000008.1:27325-48061 GCF_002289345.1 Pseudoalteromonas sp. HM-SA03
CGCAATTGCCAGAGCTAAGGCCAAGAAAGCCGCTAAACAAGCAGAAGAAGCTGACGCAAGCGTGAGTGAGCAAGGCAAAGAAGCAAATGAGCCAAAGGCGGGATCAGAAACAGACTCTAGCCTTACAGAACAAGCTGCTGAGGGCACATCTGAGCAGCAACAAGCACTTAGCCCTGAAGCACGTAAAAAAGCCGCCGTTAAAGCCGCAATTGCAAGAGCAAAAGCGAAGAAGCAAGCGAAAGAACAAGAAGGAAATGAACCGTCATGAAACTAACCATGGCCTCATCCCCGCACAATCATAGCCATAAGTCGGTCAACAAAATCATGATGACCGTCATGGCAGCCTGTATTCCCGGGATCTTAGTCCAAACCTACTATTTTGGTTTTGGTGTATTGATCCAGTTAGCTTTGGCGCTTATTACCGCAAGCCTTGCTGAAGCGCTAGTGCTAAAGCTAAGAGGTCGAGCGATATGGCCCAGCCTCAGCGACGGCAGTGCTTGGCTCACCGCTGTGCTGCTGGCCATCAGTATTCCGCCGCTAGCCCCCTGGTGGATAACCGTCATAGGTGCATTTTTTGCCATCGCTATTGTAAAACAGCTATACGGTGGCCTAGGCTTTAATCTTTTCAACCCAGCCATGGCGGCCTATGTATTATTGCTGATCTCCTTCCCTGTACAAATGACTTCATGGTCACCTATTCAAGCGCTCACGCTAGAGTCTCTAAGCTTTGTCGACCAACTCGCGATGATCTTTACCGAGTCCACCAGCCAAGATGTCACACTTGACGTATGGCGTGCAGGGGTGATTGACGGCGCGACTGGTGCAACGCCATTAGACTCGGTAAAAACCGCTGTCTCACAAGGCTTAACCGTGAATGAGGCGATGAATAAGCAGGGTTTTGGAGCGCTTGCAGGACTTGGTTGGCAATATGTTAACCTCGCCTTTTTGCTAGGTGGCCTTTACCTGCTAAAAGCTAAAGTGATCAACTGGCATATCCCTGTAGCCTTTATTGCCAGTCTTGGCCTTGCTAGTGCGATTGGCTATATCATTGCCCCTGAGTCAGAGCCGGGCACCCTATTCCACTTGTTAAGTGGCGGCGCTATGCTTGGTGCCTTCTTTATTGCCACCGATCCGGTATCGGCCTCCACCACTAACTTAGGTCGCCTGATTTACGGCGCGGCAATCGGCTTAACAGTCTATGTTATTCGTCAATTTGGTGGCTATCCAGACGCCGTTGCATTTGCAGTTGTGATCATGAATATGGCAGTACCGCTTATCGATCATTACACTCAGCCTCGTACTTATGGTCATGGAGCGAAATCATGATAATTCAATCGATGCAGAAAAATGGCCTCATCCTCGCAGCATTTGCACTGGCAACAACAGGAGCGGTCGCACTGATTAATGACCTCACCAAAGATAAAATTGCCAGCCAAGAGCAGCAGCACCTGATGCAATTGCTTTCTCAGGTGATTGCAGCAGATAAGTACGACAATACTCTGTATTTGGATTGCACTACCAGCAACGCCTTAGAACTCGGCCCAGGCGGCCCGCACACCATTTACAGAGCCAGACTCAATGACGAACCCTCAGCTCTTTTAGTGCGACATATCACCCCAAAAGGCTACAGTGGCAATATTGATGTCTTAACCGCTATCGATAGACAAGGTTTGATCTCAGGTGTGCGTGTAACGCGCCATGAAGAAACCCCAGGCCTTGGTGATAAGGTAGAGCTGGCAAAGTCTGCTTGGGTAACGACCTTCAACGGCGTTCAAGTTGAAGGTGAAGCAGATCCTAAAATAAATGTGAAAAAAGACGGCGGTCAATTTGATTCATTTACCGGCGCAACCATTACCCCACGCGCCGTGGTAACCTCGGTAAATCAGGCCGCATGGTTTGCCAAAACTCATTTTGATGCGCTATTTAACGCGCCTAATACTTGCAAGGTGTCGCAATGAGTCAGTTAAAATCGCTCTTTCAAGAAGGTACATGGCAAAATAACCCTGCACTGGTACAGCTTTTAGGTCTGTGTCCGCTCCTTGCGGTGACTTCAACGGTAACCAATGCATTAGGGCTTGGTATCGCCACATTACTGGTACTGGTTGGTTCTAACTTTACCGTATCCATAGTGAGAAACTGGGTGCCAAAAGACATTCGTATTCCCGTGTTTGTGATGATCATCGCTGCCTTTGTTACAGTTATTCAACTGCTCATGAACGCTTATACCTTTGGTCTGTATCAATCCCTCGGTATATTTATTCCGTTGATCGTGACCAACTGCGCCATTATTGGTCGTGCCGAGGCGTTCGCTTCCAAGAATAGTCCGCTATTATCGGTTTGGGATGGTTTAATGATGGGACTGGGTTTTGCACTGGTGCTATTTGTACTGGGTGCAATGCGCGAACTCATTGGTCAAGGAACATTATTTGATGGTGCCGAGCTACTCCTTGGCAACTGGGCAAGTGTATTGCGTATTGAGATCTTCTCATTCGATCATCAATTTTTAGTTGCAATCCTGCCACCAGGCGCCTTTTTGGGCCTTGGTTTTTTGATTGCCGCGAAAAACATTATCGACGCTCAGCTCAAAGCTAAAGCAGCGCCAGCAGCTGAAGAAGTAAAAGGCCCAAGAGCAAGGGTCACTAACTTAAACTAATGTGGTAATAATAATGCCAATTTGCAGCGATACCGTCACTATCGCTGCTTAATGAAAATAACCGCATGCTACCGTCATTGAATTTAGCAAGTAAATCTTATGAATAAACAAAAACGTATAGAAATACTCACGCGACTCAGGGACGAAAATCCGCACCCTGAAACCGAACTAGAATACTCGTCACCATTCGAGCTTTTAGTTGCCGTTACCCTCTCAGCACAAGCCACTGATGTTGGAGTGAACAAAGCAACGCGCAAACTCTTCCCTGTTGCCAACACACCTGAGAAAATTCTGGAGCTTGGCCTTGAGGGCTTAAGAGACTATATCAAAACCATTGGTTTATTTAATTCAAAAGCCAATAACGTCTATAAAATGTGTCAGATCCTCGTTGACAAACACGGCTCCGAAGTCCCCGAAAACCGTGAAGCACTAGAAGCACTGCCGGGTGTCGGTCGCAAAACCGCAAACGTAGTTTTAAACTGCGCTTTTGGCTGGCCGACTATTGCTGTAGACACCCATATCTTCCGCGTCTCCAACCGCACCAAGTTTGCTATGGGTAAAGATGTAGTGGCTGTCGAGCAAAAGCTGGAAAAGGTGGTACCAAAAGAGTTTAAAGTAGATGTTCACCACTGGCTTATTCTTCACGGCCGCTATGTGTGCACCGCGCGTAAACCTAAATGTGGCAGCTGTATTATTGAAGATTTGTGTGAGTTTAAAGAGAAGACTGATAGCTAATCTTTGTTTTAACATAAGCACAACTTTTATTTGTGGTGATTACCGTGAATTTGTTGTTTCGTAAAATTGTTCAAGCGATATAAAAACACTGATCGCTGCGTAAAGCAGCTCCTACTTCACGCCACATTCGTATCGACGTGATGGTTAGTCTAAGGCAATACCACTGCTGAATACCCTATTCCATCTGGTCCGTTACCAGTAGGGAGTTCAAATAAGGTTTTGCCAGATACAATATCTATAACAAGGACCTTATTTTTTTGGTAAGCGGATAAAAATAAAGTGCGATCGTCTGGATGGAGGATCACGCCTTTTGGTCCTGTTCCCGGCTCAAACTTTATTTGACGCAGCTTTTCTTTGTGCATTGCATCGATCACATCAAGGGTGTGATTCCTATAGTCTGGGATCACAGCAAACTGCTCATCGCGGGTAAGTAACACACGGTATGGAAAGCTATAGCCTTTCCATTGCTTAATTATACGCTCATTTGCTACATCAAACACGGTAACTAAGCCATCATCGTTGCTACCAACCCAGAGCTCTGAGCCACTTTTATTTATGGTGATAGCCTCTGGTACTTTTGGCATTGAAATTTTGCGAAGTAAGGCACCTGACTTTACATCTAATTCAGACACTGAATCTGCGCGCATATTTGTGGTGTAAACACGCTCGCTAGACGCCGGCAGCGCCACCATATGAGAGCCTCTTTGCTCTGTTGCTATTACTTTATCAATTTTCCCCGACTCTATATCAACTATTACCACACTGTCAGAGCCTTCAGACGATACTGCAACGCGTTTTTGGTCTTTTAAAAACAACACGCCATGTGGCCTTGGATAACGAGAAAAATCAATGGTTTTAACTTTTTTTGCTTGCCGAACGTCAAAAACACTTAGACTATTGCCACGTGCATAATTAGTGACAACAGCCGTATGCCCGTCGGCACTCATTGCTAATTCATGTGGTCCTCTGCCGGTTGCGAGCGTCAGCTTAATTTTTCGGCTGCTAAGATCGATGAAATCAACCGAGTCCCCCTTTTTATTTACAACAACCAATGTTCCCGACAAGTTATTTGTATCAGCCCATGAAGGGAAGCTGATTAAACACCCAACTAAGAATACATACACAACATAATTAACCAATCTCATTTTGACTCCTATTGATCTGTTAGCTAGTACTGTTGTTTTTATCACTACTGTATTTATCATTGAAAAGCAATCGTAATACAGCCTTCAAAAACACCCTATCCCAAATTTAGCTCAGACACGCCTGATACTCGAAACCTTCCTGTTTCCTATGTTGAATAGCACACTTTCCATCACTCGCAACTACTTCCTCGCCTACATCCGCTTTACAATTTCTGGAACATTTTCAAAGTATTGATTTCACAAATCACTACGCTTTCTTTATGCTAATGAAAGTCTTTAAATTTTAATGTGAATATCATTATGCTACCTGTCCTTCGTATCTTGTTAATAGAACAAGATCCAGCCGTATTGCAAGCGCTCTCAAGCAATCTATCAAAAACGATCCCTAATTTTGAGCGAGAGGATGTTCAAATCGATATTATTGAATGTCTCGAACTTGCAAAAGCCTTGGAGCATGTCACTGAGGATGGTGATATTCAAGCAGTCGTGCTGAGTTGGGATGTACACAACAAAAGCGGCGAGCAAACCTATAGTCGCTTTATCGAGCAATTAAAAAGTATTCGTCTAGAATTACCAGTTTACGTTATTGGTGATGACACCAAGGGGCTTGAGATAGTCAACGAATCAGAGGAAATCGAATCTTTCTTCTTTAAAGATGAAGTTATCTCAGACCCCGAAGCTATTTTAGGATATATGATCAACGACTTTGATGACAGAGCCGAAACACCATTTTGGACGGCGTATCGCAGTTATGTCGGCGAAGCGAACGACTCTTGGCATACTCCGGGTCACAGCGGTGGTTCGAGCTTTAGAAACTCTCCTTATATCAAAGATTTTTATCAATTCTATGGCCGTAACGTATTTGTCGGAGACTTGTCTGTATCGGTTGATTCGTTAGGGTCACTGTCAGACAGCACCAATACCATTGGTCGCGCTCAGGAATCCGCTGCAGCAACGTTTGAAGTTAACCGCACCTACTTCGTGACCAACGGCTCGTCCACCTCGAATAAAATCATTTTACAAACCCTACTTCGCAAGGGTGATAAGGTGATCATCGACCGCAATTGTCATAAGTCTGTACACTATGGCATTTTGCAATCGGCCAGTTTCCCTATCTATTTATCGAGTATTTTAAATCCAAAATATGGCATATTCGCACCGCCTTCACTGGCTGACATCAAGCAAGCGATTGAACAAAATACCGATGCAAAACTACTGGTGCTCACAGGCTGTACCTATGATGGTTTGCTGAGCGACCTGAAACAAGTCGTAGAATTTGCCCATCAGCATGGCATCAAAGTCTTTATTGATGAAGCTTGGTTTGCTTACTCGCTATTTCACCCTAGCTTGCGCCAATACTCCGCCATTCATGCAGGTGCCGATTATGTCACTCATTCGGCGCATAAAGTCGTATCGGCATTTTCGCAGGCATCTTATATCCATATTAACGACCCTGATTTTGATGCTGATTTCTTCCGTGAGATTTACAGCATTTATGCCAGCACCTCACCAAAATACCAGCTTATTGCGTCTTTGGATGTGTGCCAAAAGCAGTTAGAGATGGAGGGCTATAAGTTACTCAATGCACTGCTGAACCATGTTGCAGAATTCAAACAGCAGATGGCCTCCCTCAAACATATAAAAGTGCTTGATAAGCAAGATTTTATGAACATATTCCCACATTTTAGTGGCGATAATATGGGTCATGATCCGCTTAAAATCCTCATCGATATTAGTGAACTACCATACTCATTAAAGGATATTCATAAATTCCTGCTGGACGAAATTGGGCTGGAGATTGAGAAATATACACACAGTACCATCTTAGTCTTACTAACCTTGGGTGGTACACGCTCAAAAATCATTCGCTTATACAATGCCTTAAAGAAACTCGATGGCGGCAAGGTAAAACTATCGAAGTCAACGCGACGCTCGCGCTTGCCTGAGAATTTACCCGCTATTGACCTTGCTTGTATTCCTAGTGATGCCTTCTACGGCGAGCGTGAATCTATACCTATTAGCAAGAGCAACAACCGTATTTGTGCAGGTTTAGTCACCCCTTATCCTCCAGGTATTCCGCTTTTGGTGCCAGGTCAACATATCACCCAAGAGCATATAGAATATCTCAAGGAACTGGCAGGCCAAGGATTGACCATTCAAGGTAGTTTCGATGGTGAGATCTACGTGCTTAAAGAACAAGAAGAAAAGTAAAGCGAGCGACTATCGTTAGTCGGTTCACTAGGCGGCGATGCTACTAGACATCGCCACCTAGTATAAACAACTTAAAGCACTTTATTTTCGTTCCACATCCCCAATAACTTACTCGCGATCTAATGTTTTTCATCTACTAATTTAAGCATTCTTCTGGCATACCTATTGCTTATAAAACTACAGATGTCATTTTTTTGTTTTGGAGTTTTGTATGGAATTTGCGTTGCTTGCTATTTTGGCTCTAGTGGTCGTTGCTTCCATTGTCGCTTCTAAGTACACCGATGTGGGTGGCAATCCTTATCCGTTTAACCGTAAAGAATCTGTTTTTACCACCGTTGAAGCATCGTTTCTACATTTATTAGAACGTGCCGTTGGCGATAGATATAAAATCGTAAGCCGTATTAAGCTCATTGATGTGATCGAGTGCAAACCGGGGATCTCTCCAAAAGCACGTCGTGCTGCGGTAACTAAAGCTAAAAATAAGCAGTTGGATTATGTCTTGATAGACAAAGAGACACTGAAAATTGTTGCCGCTGTTGATTTGGTCAATAACGCCAATAAAAACGGCCACAAAGCACAAAAAGATTGGTTTGTGAGTGGCGCTCTGGAGTCTGCGGGTATTCCACATATTCGCATGAAAATCAAAAGTGGCTACCAAAGTGCTGAGGTTCGTGCGGCAATCTTATTCAAACTTGGTCAAAAAGTGGAAATGCCAAAGAAAACCAGAAACCGCACCTACAAACCTGCGGTACTATCACCTTCACAGGCAAAAGCACAGTCAACTCAGTTGGCAGAAATCTAGCAAAACGGGCATCAGCCCGTTTTTTGTTTTACCTATCAAAACCCCTTTCGTATAATAAACGCAATTTTGACACTGGGGCTTTCCCCACCACAAATTAGGAATCTTTTGATGAAAGTAGGCATTATCGGCGCAATGGAGCAAGAAGTTACCATTTTGCGTAACACCATGGAAAACCCGCAAACATTGACCAAAGGTGGCTTTACTTTTTATACCGGCAAACTGGCTGGTCTTGACGTAACGCTTGTACAGTCTGGCATTGGTAAAGTGGCAGCAACAGTTGCGACAACTTTGCTTATCGACAACTTTGCGCCAGATTGCGTGATCAACACAGGTTCTGCAGGTGGTTTTGAACCATCACTAAACGTCGGCGATGTGGTTATTTCAAATGAAGTACGTCATCACGATGTTGATGTGACTGCATTTGGCTATGAAATTGGTCAAGTTCCACAAATGCCTGCTGCGTTCACTTCACATGCAAAATTAGTTGAGGCAGCAGAGCAAAGCGTACATGAACTTGAAGGCATTCAAACTATGATTGGCTTGATCTGTACGGGTGACTCATTTATGTGCGATCCGGTACGTATCGATAAGGCGCGTGCCGACTTCCCTACGATGTTAGCAGTAGAAATGGAAGGCGCGGCAATTGCACAAGCTTGTCATGCTTTAAACACGCCATTTGTTGTGATCCGCTCGCTATCTGATATCGCCGGCAAAGAATCACCGCAATCATTCGAGGAGTATCTAGAAGTCGCTTCTGTTAACTCTTCTAAAATGGTGATGGCACTACTTAATAAGCTGGATAAGGTTACGCTTTAGTGCTTGACAGCTTGCTTCAGGCCCATGAGGGCCTGATCATTTTCTTACTGGCGATTTTTGCCAGCCTAGGGGTAAGGTTATCAACACTTTACCACCCTAATCTTATTCTCAGTCTTATTTTTAAAGCGATTGCCGAAAGAGTTTATCGCCCTAAAGCCACTTCTAGTTATCAACTTTTATCCGGTACATTGGGGTTCTTCCTCCCTACATTAACCATCACTGTATTAACTTATGCGATTATTAGCTATGCTTTTTATCCTAATTGGCTCGGTGGGTTGGTGTTGTTTTTATGCTTAGATATTAGCCATGAAAGCCGTGCTAAGCGTATTTTTGCGCTGATAAAGTCAAAGCAAAAAGTAACCGCAAGAGCCGTGTTGCAAGGAATGGTAGCAAGAGATGTTGAAAAACTAACAGAGCTTGGTATTTGTAAAGCCGCCATAGATAGCACCGCATTAAATACCTTGCGCCATTTTTTTGTCATTGCTTTATTGTACCTAACGGCAGGTCCCTATCTCGCGCTATTTTATAAGCTATTACTGCTATGCGACCATGCTTGGCGGCAAGTAATCCCCCCTTCAAGCCGTTTTATGGCAAGCCTTTCACGCATGATTTGGCTCATTGAGTTTGTGCCTATTCGATTATTAATTACCTGCTTTTCGTTGTTACTTAAACCAAAGCAAACTTGGCACTACATTAAATACTACGGCCGTCACTTTAGCCAAACAAATACTGGATGGGCACTGAGCTTTTTTGCCGCAAATTTACATACACAGCTCGCAGGGCCACGCTTTTATTTTGGTGAACGTTATGACGTGATGCGGGTAGGTGCAAAGGCGCAACCCTCAGCTGAACATATTCAGCATTTACTTGGACTACTCAATCAAATGCGCTGGCTATTTATTGCCACTTCCGCCTTACTACTTGTAATTATTAATTTTCTCAGGCTGATGGCTTAATTAACTTGAGCTTCAGGTATTTATAACCTGAACTTCGGATAATTCATGCCTTATCCAAGGTTAATTAAAAATGAGTGTAAGCTTGACCTCTTGGCCAAAAAACAAAAAACCCAGCACAAGGCTGGGTTTTTGCATGCTCAGAAAAACTTACTTTTTCTTCACTGCTTTTTTGTTTGGAAGGTCAGTGATTGAACCTTCGAAGATTTCAGCAGCTAGACCGATTGACTCATTCAGCGTTGGGTGAGCGTGGATAGTAAGCGCTAGGTCTTCACCGTCAGCACCCATCTCTACAGCTAGGCCGATTTCACCAAGCATTTCACCAGCGTTGATACCAACCATAGCACCACCGATCACACGACCTGACTCTTTATCAAAGATAAGCTTCGTTGAACCTTCAGTACGTGCAGAAGCGATTGCACGGCCAGAAGCTGCCCACGGGAATACCGCAGTTTCAATGCTTAGACCTTGCTCTTTTGCTTCTTTCTCAGTCACACCAACCCAAGCGATTTCTGGATCTGTGTATGCAATTGATGGAATACACTTAGGATCGAAGTAGTGCTTCTTACCAGAGATCACTTCAGCAGCAACGTGGCCTTCATGAACCGCTTTGTGTGCAAGCATAGGTTGACCTACGATGTCACCAATAGCGAAGATGTGATCAACGTTGGTCTTCATTTGCTTGTCAGTGCTGATAAAGCCACGCTCATCAACATTTACGCCCGCTTTGTCAGCGTCGATTAGCTTACCATTTGGTGTACGACCAACAGCAACTAGTACTTTGTCATAACGAACTTGACCTTCTGGCGCTTGCTTGCCTTCGAAAGATACGTAGATACCGTCTTCTTTCGCTTCAACAGCAACCACTTTAGTAGAAAGCATCACATTAAACTTGTCTTTAACGTACTTTTGGTAAATCTTGATAACGTCTTTGTCAGCCGCTGGTACTAGTTGATCAGCAAACTCAACTACGTCAATCGCTGAACCTAGTGAACGGTAAACAGTACCCATCTCAAGACCGATGATACCACCACCTAGTACAAGTAGCTTTTCAGGCACGTCTTTAAGCTCAAGTGCACCTGTAGAATCGATGATACGCTCGTCTTCAGGAATGAAAGGTAAGCTTACAGGTTGAGAACCTGCTGCAATAATTGCATTATCGAAAGTTACCGTCTTCGCGCCGTCAGCACCTTCAACCGCAATGGTGTTAGAACCTGTGAACTTACCGTAGCCGTTAACTACAGTAACTTTACGCATCTTAGCCATACCGCTAAGGCCGCCAGTTAGCTGACCAATTACAGACTCTTTCCATGAACGGATCTTGTCTAGGTCGATTTGTGGAGCACCGAAAGAAACACCGTGAGAAGCCATTTCAGCTGCATCGTCGATTACCTTTGCAACGTGAAGAAGGGCTTTTGAAGGGATACAACCAACGTTCAAGCACACACCACCTAGCGTGTCGCGAGATTCGATTAGTGTAACGTCTAAACCTAAGTCTGCTGCACGGAATGCTGCAGAGTAACCACCAGGACCACCGCCTAGTACAACAACTTGAGTTTTGATTTCGTTGCTCATGTTATTACCTTAACTGTTATTTGAACGGGTTTACTCGTCGAGAGTAGCCGACCCAAAGTGCCTGCCAAACACCCGATTCGGGGCACAGGGCAGAGAGAGTTATTATTGCTCGAAAGTGTATCATTCACACTCTCTATTGTCCCGCCTAAATATCAAGCGGAACAACAAAATACAAGAAAACCGCATCACCTAAGTCATGCGGTTTCTATTCTTACATTACTAGCTGGCGAATATCGCTTAGGTAGTTTGCAAGTGTTACAGTAAAGCGAGCTGCTAGTGCGCCGTCAATGACACGATGGTCGTATGAACAGCTTAGCGGCACCATTAGGCGCGGCTCAAACTCTTTACCATTCCATTTCGGTTTGAAGTCTGACTTAGAAACACCAAGAATCGCCACTTCAGGAGCATTAACGATTGGCGTAAACGCCGTACCGCCGATACCGCCTAGGCTTGAGATAGTGAAACAGCCGCCCTGCATATCAGCAGACGTCAGTTTACCGTCACGTGCTTTCTTAGAAATTTCCATCAACTCGCGTGATATCTCAATGATGCCTTTCTTGTTCACGTCGCGAACAACAGGAACCACTAGACCATTTGGTGTATCAACCGCGATACCGATGTGAACATATTTCTTCAAGATTAAGCTCTCACCATCTTCAGATAGTGAAGAGTTAAACGTTGGGAACTCTTCAAGTGCTTTTGCAGCCGCTTTCATCACGAATACTAATGGCGTGATCTTCACACCCATTTTCTTCTTCTCAGCTAGCACGTTCTGTTCTTTACGGAACGCTTCAAGTTCTGTGATATCTGCTTCGTCAAACTGCGTAACATGTGGGATTTGTACCCAGTTACGGTGAAGGTTTGCACCCGATAGCTTGTTGATGCGAGAAAGTTTCTTCTCTTCTATTTCACCAAACTTGCTGAAGTCTACTTTTGGCCAAGGAATAAGACCAAGCTCACCGCCGCCGGTGTTGCCACCTTTTGCGACTTGACCAGACTCAACTTGCTTAACCAGCTCTTTCACGTAGTTTTGTACGTCTTCTTTTAGTACACGGTTCTTACGACCTGTACCTTTAACGCGAGCTAGGTTAACCCCAAACTCACGCGCTAGACGACGTACCACAGGTGATGCGTGGGCATATTGATCATTGGCCACAAAATCATCTTTTTGTGCAGAAGCTTTTGGTGCTTCAGATTTCGCCGCTGGAGCCGCTGATTGCGCTGGCTTTTCTTCAGCTTTAGCTGCTGCCTGAGGTGCGGGTGCCGCGCCTTTCACTTCGAATACGAAGATTAAAGAACCCGTTGATACTTTATCGCCAGCATTAACTTTGATGGCTTTAATCGTACCTGCGAACGGTGCTGGCACTTCCATTGAGGCTTTGTCGCCTTCAACCGTGATAAGCGATTGCTCTTCTTCAACGCTATCGCCTACAGCAACCATGATCTCAGTGACTTCAACTTCGTCACCACCGATATCTGGTACGTGTACTTCTTTTTCAGCTGATGCAGCAGGTGCTTGCTCTTGAGCTGGCGCTTTTGCAGCTTCAGTAGTCGCAGGCGCCTCACCGCTACCTGCCACTTCGAAGATGAAGATCAATGAACCGGTTGACACTTTGTCACCCGCGTTGATTTTCACTTCTTTGATAGTACCTGCAAATGGTGCTGGCACTTCCATTGAAGCTTTGTCGCCTTCAACCGTGATAAGTGATTGCTCTTCTTCAACAACATCACCCGCAGCTACTAAAATTTCAGTTACTTCAACTTCATCGCCACCAATATCTGGTACGTGAACTTCTTTCACTTCTGTTTTGCCAGAGGCGCTTGCTTCTGGCTTAGCTTCTTCTGCAGGTTGCTCTGCTGGTGTTTCTTCACCTGCCGCTTCAAAGATCATGATCAAAGAGCCAGTCGATACTTTATCGCCTTCCGCTATTTTGATTTCTTTAACTGTACCCGCCACAGAGGCTGGTACTTCCATTGATGCTTTGTCGCCTTCAACAGTGATAAGCGATTGCTCTTCTGCAACCGTGTCACCTACGCTTACTAGGATCTCGGTTACTTCAACCTCATCGGCACCAATATCTGGAACATGAATTTCGATTGCCATCACTCGTCCTCTTATGCGTAAAGTGGGTTAGTTTTGGTGGTGTCGATATCAAATTTCTTGATAGCGTCAGTCACTACTGATTTTTCAACTTTGCCTTGCTTAACTAGCTCGCCAAGAGCAGCAACTACCACGTAACCGGCATTCACTTCAAAGTGACGACGTAGGTTTTCACGGCTGTCTGAACGACCGTAGCCGTCTGTGCCAAGTACTTTGTAAGATGCGCTCGGCATAAATGCACGTACTTGATCAGCGTAGTTTTTCATGTAATCCGTAGCAGCAATTGCTGGCGCATCACCAAGCACACTCGTGATATAAGGTACTTTTTGCTCAGCTTCTGGATTTAGCATATTAAAGCGCTCTGCATCTTGACCGTCACGAGCAAGCTCGTTAAATGACGTTACAGAGAATACGTCTGAACCGATACCGTAGTCGTCGCTTAGGATCTGCGCCGCTTTACGTACTTCGTTCAGGATAGTACCCGAGCCCATTAGCTGAACCTGTGCTTTGTCGCCAGTGTAACTTTCAAGCTTGTAAATACCCTTACGAATACCTACTTCAGCGCCTTCAGGCATTGCTGGCATATGGTAGTTTTCGTTCATGAGCGTTAGGTAGTAGAACACATTCTCTTGCTCTGGACCGTACATACGACGAATACCATCTTGCAGAATAACCGCTACTTCAAATGCAAACGTTGGGTCGTATGAAATACAGTTAGGCACTGTACCTGCTTGAATGTGCGAGTGACCGTCTTCGTGCTGTAGACCTTCACCATTTAGCGTTGTACGACCGGCAGTCGCCCCTAATAGGAAGCCACGCGCTTGTTGGTCGCCCGCCATCCACGCCATATCACCTACACGTTGGAAACCAAACATTGAGTAGTAGATATAGAATGGGATCATTGGTAAGTCGTTCGTGCTGTATGACGTTGCCGCTGCAACCCATGAAGACATCGCGCCTAGCTCATTGATACCTTCTTGTAGTACCTGACCTGACGTTGCTTCTTTGTAGTAAGAAACGATATCGCGGTCTTCTGGGCTGTAGTTTTGGCCGTGCGGGTTGTAAATACCGATTTGACGGAATAAACCTTCCATACCAAAGGTACGCGCTTCATCAGCAATAATTGGAACTATGCTCTTGCCGATATTCTTGTCTTTTAACAAGATATTAAGCGCACGAACGTATGCCATTGTGGTTGAGATATCACGCTTTTGTTCTTCTAGAAGCGGTTTAAATGCACCTAACTCAGGTAGCGTAAGCGTTTCTGTGAAGTTAGGTAGACGCTTAGGTGTATAACCGTGAAGCGCGTTACGGCGAGCATGTAGATATTCGTGCTCTTTTGACCCTTCTTCTAGCGTCAAGTAAGGTAACTCTTGTAATTGCTCATCAGACACCAAGTCATCTAGACCTAGACGTGAACGTAGATGCGCTACGTGCGTCATGTCCATTTTCTTAACTTGGTGAGCAATGTTTTTGCCTTCAGCCGCAGCGCCCATGCCGTAACCTTTTACAGTTTTAGCTAGGATAACCGTTGGACGACCTTTGGTTTCTTGCGCTGCTTTAAATGCAGCAAATAGCTTAGATGGCTCATGACCACCGCGCTTTAACGCGAAGATTTCGTCGTCAGTCATATCAGCAACAAGCGCTGCTGTTTCTGGGTAACGACCGAAGAAGTGTTCACGTACGAAGGCACCATCTTTTGCTTTGTAAGTTTGGTAATCACCGTCAACTGTTTCATTCATCAGTTGTAGCAATTTACCCGTAGTGTCTTTGGCAAGTAGCTTATCCCAACCAGACCCCCAAACGACTTTGATCACGTTCCAACCAGCACCTTTAAATAGGCCTTCTAGTTCTTGGATGATCTTACCGTTACCCATTACTGGGCCGTCAAGACGCTGTAGGTTACAGTTGATTAGGTAGCATAGGTTGTCTAGCTTTTCACGGGCAGCGAAAGAAATCGCACCACGTGATTCTGGCTCGTCCATTTCACCATCACCAAGGAAGGCGTAAACGCGTTGCTCAGACGTATCTTTTAGACCACGACCATCTAGGTATTTAAGGAAACGCGCTTGGTAGATAGACGCGATTGGACCTAGACCCATAGAAACCGTTGGGAACTGCCAGAATTCAGGCATTAACTTAGGGTGTGGGTATGAAGAAATACCGTTACCGTCTACTTCCTGACGGAAGTTATCTAGCTGCTCAGCGCTTAGGCGGCCTTCAACAAATGCACGAGCATAAATGCCCGGAGAGATGTGACCTTGGTAATACACTAAGTCACCACCATCTTTCTCGTTTGGTGCACGGAAGAAGTGGTTGAAACACATTTCATAGAATGCAGCTGACGACTGGTAAGAGGCCATATGCCCGCCCAGCTCAAGATCTTTCTTCGAAGCACGAAGTACGATCATAATCGCATTCCAACGGATGATAGAGCGAATACGACGCTCAAGGTTCACATCCCCTGGATACGCAGGCTCTTGATCTGCTGGGATAGTGTTGACATAGTTAGTCGTAGTGCCTGTTGGCATATCTACGCCATCAAGACGCGCTTGCTCTAATACTTGCTCTAACAAGAACTGAGCGCGCTCTACGCCTTCTTCTTTTACGACCGACTCAAGCGCCTGTAACCATTCTTGGGTTTCTAGCGCGTCTACGTCAATTTTATTGACTTCAGACATATGGAGTGTTCCTTATGTTTAAAATACGAATTTATTCTATTTGTGCCAATTCTTACTGAGTCAAGCCCGATTACTGCTGTTTTGTTCTACGCAGTGAGCGCTCTATTCGCGAACGCTCTTTACCGGCTTCTAATAACGCTTCTTCGATAAAGGCTAAGTGGGCGTTACTAGCAAGTCTTGCTTGTTCAGGGTTACCATTGATCACCGCATCTAATAACAACTTTCTGTGCTCACCGAGCTGCTCACTCACGTCTGATTTTTGCACCAAGACCGTTAAGTTTTGCAACACGTTTTGCTCAAGCAGTGACTGCATCCCTTTTACAAGATGAAGCAGAACGACGTTATGTGACGCTTCTGCAACGGCAAAGTGAAAAGCATTAATTGCCCTTGCCTTTTGCATCAGGTCATCACCTATCTCTGCAATATTGTCAAAGCTTTGTTGTACCTTTGCAAAGTCATTATCTGTGCCCCTGAGCGCCGCATAGTAGGCGGCGATGCCTTCTAATGCATGACGAAACTCAAGTAAATCAAACTGAGATTCTGGATGCTTACTGATCAAGTCGAATAACGGATCAGTCAGCCCTTCTTCCAGCTGATTTTTAACATACGTGCCACCACCTTGACGACGGGTAACAAGCCCCTTGGCTTCCAATTTCTGGATAGCCTCACGAAGTGATGGACGCGACACTTCAAATTGCTTAGCTAGTTCACGCTCAGGCGGCAACTTTGCGCCGGGTAATAACGAGCCTTCGAGGATCATATTCTCAAGCTGTTCCAGTATTACGTCGGATAATTTTGCTGCTTTAATCTTTAAAGACATTGAAATAACGCCAATTTTTATGATGTGACCTAGCCAGACTGCTGACTTATTTTAATCAATTTGGTAAGAATTAACTTCATAGGTAAATTGGTCATACCAAATTTGCACAATACGTTATCAAAATCCATGACAACTGTCAAAATTCAGCCCAATTCAATAATTAGCTGAGTGTAAAAACAACAGTTAGCGTGCATAAACTTTAACCAAGAATCGGACAAATTTAAAAGGCGATTTAAATGGTCAGACCAGATAAGCATATACCATTTAACGCTAAATCAAGCTGCCAGAAAGACAGCTTAAGCTTCGGTAAGGCTCTATCACAATATCAAACACAATTTGTTGATTAAACTTGGTTTTGGTTTCTCGATTACTTTCACCAAAACCATGCTGATAAACCACCTTACCTTGCTGCGCAGCGATAACCACACCACTAAAATCAGAATTCTCAACTTGCTTTTGCCACTCGGTTAACGTCGTTTGTGCGTGGACTGTACTCCCCCAGACCATAGTCAATGATAGGCAAACCGTTGTTATTATTTTTTCATGTTATTCGTCCTTTACTCCAAGTGTGCTCTGATACCACTCTTTTTCATTTGGTTATTGAATAACAAGCTTGATGCCAACAATATAAAACCATTAAAAAAAAGTTAAAATCAGACTCGGACTTCCCTTATGAAGGATTTCTCGATTTCGCAATAAAATCAGGGACAATTTTCGATTTTGGGAAATCGAATTTATTGTTGTAGAAAAAAGAATGGCAAATCATGCAAATGATACGCTATGACACACTAAAGTAGATGTTATTTAATGCCATAGGAGTAATCCGATAATCAAATTACCCATTGCCAAGTTTACCGATAATCGAGTATAACCATAGTCTCTGGACATGTATTACACAAGGATATCATTTTGGCTTGGCGGGTCTTTGTCCTACTACTTATCATCACACTTATAGTGTTTACGCTTTATTTTATCTATCCAAGTGCCGCAGCAAACTCGATAAGGTCTATCAAACCTTTATTGACTGAATTTGGCATACAGCTAGACGCCCATACAGAAAAACGTTTAAGTCAGCCAGACACCACTCCCTACCTAACGGTTGCACCACCAGAAGTAACGAAACAACAGCTACCTGAAGTACCAGAAAAAGCCTTTTATAATCTAAACGGACACAGTGATCTTGTTAATATGTTCAGCGGTATCTCAACACCTACCTGTGGAGCACTAAAGCGCGAAGTATTTTCCTTGCAAACGCAATTCAACGACATTGAAAATTTCAAACTCAATCTAACGGGTGAACCCGTGAGCCCTTATGTTGAGTATCAGGCGCAGCAAGCCCTCAACGTGGTGTACATGATGTTTAAGCACTTTTTTAACCAGTTAGCACACAAAAAAGCCTTATCCCCCATCCAATTGAACATGCATATTGCCGCCAATGACACTGACTACAATGAGCTAATCCTCTTTCGCGATGCAGAACCCGCTGGCACCTTGGGCATGTACTTTTTATTTCAAAACCAAGGCTTTATCAATGGCGCTCGCACTGAAGAAGAAACGCTAAGAACGCTCATTCACGAGTCCGTGCACGCCCTAGTTTTTTATTATTTCGGCGTAACCCCTCGATGGGTAACGGAAGGCTTAGCCGAGTATTTTGAGCACCTAAGAATTACCGACACAGGTCAATTTTCAGTTTATCTCTCTGACGAAGATTGGTTGACGAAAGAAGGGATTTTGAAATCGCGCTTTGCCAAGCTTGATATTAACACCCTATTCAATAGCGAAAATCAGTGGCAAACCATGCAAAGTGCCACCTTATATGCCAATAGTTATCTGTTTACGGGATTTATGGTCGAGCACAACAGCAACGCTTTTTTCGAGTATTTACGACAAGAAAGCAGCAATCCGTGCAATATTGTACCTGCACAAAACATCGAGCAGCTCTTTCGTAACTTTAATGAAAACGTCGAGTCACAATTTGAGGGATGGCGTAACACACCTCGCCAAATTCAAAACGGCGCATGGCAATAACTCTCCCTGTGAGAGCGCAAGTTATATAAAACCCCGACTAGACCCCCTATCACAATATATCTCAAAACGTATTTATGCGTATCGAGTTCATTTTTTGCAAAAATGCGCCCGCTAAATACAAATGCGAATTGAAAAAATTGATCACATAAACTTATGTATTCAACTCCAGCCAAAACTCTAGAAACATAGAGACCACTGGGGTAAAGTTAATGTTTATAACATAATACTGAAGTCAAACACTATTGAGCTGAAGCTGCAACGGCTAAAAGAGTACCTTAATGACATCTAATCAGCTAAATAAAGTAAGTAAGTTTCTAAGTTTTGTACTTCGTCACAAGCCCGATGCCATTGGATTGGATTATCTCTCTGAAAATGAAGTTTGGTTGACTAAGCAAGTACCCGCGGAACTAATATGCATTTAAAGGTTAACCTTTTTAGCGCAATTAATAAGAGTTAAACACTCACCAGAATCTCTTGGAAGATGCTCAATATTTGTCAACCCGACTTGGTCTACGATAGCGGTGACAATACCAATATTATCTCCTCTAAACCATTCAGCTACTTGACCTTGGTTCAAAGAATTTTTATCACTGAAGCCGAAGACTAACCTTTCTGATTCATCTCCACCAAACGAGTTATCCCAGTAATAAATACCAGTATCAAAAATTTCAGGGCTACTTTGATAATTCCAAGATTGTAGCAGTGCCTCAATCCGAATGTTTGAAGCGAGCCATTTACCATGCCATTTAGCATA
The DNA here is from genome assembly GCF_002289345.1 of Pseudoalteromonas sp. HM-SA03. Classification (GTDB taxonomy): domain Bacteria; phylum Pseudomonadota; class Gammaproteobacteria; order Enterobacterales; family Alteromonadaceae; genus Pseudoalteromonas. The sequence continues at coordinate 46,600 of NZ_NSDG01000008.1, forward strand.
GGCTTTTGCCTCTTCACTATAGATATCCGTTGCATAATCAGACTTATCTATACCAAAAGGGCGAGATGTAAGTATATCATCAACTTGTAAAAACGAGTCATCTCTAACTGTATACTTTACTAAACGCTGGAACACATGGTATTGCCAGTAGAATACTGGGTGTATTGACAGCCAACCTATAACACCTTTTCCAAAACCTAACGGGTTAGTAGTTTTGACCATAAAGACTAACTCATAAGGATCAAACCATAACTCTCCTGCTTCTGCACTACTAGGTGGTATCTCGCTTACATAGCAAATCCCTCCTCCAAGCAGATCTACTTCAATAGAAATATTTGTTCCTGCTTCGAAGTAGGCTTTAAGTGCCTTTTGGTGATGAACCATTCCGTATGCATTAAGTGCGTCACATAATTCCCTTTTCATTTTTAGGCCGTTTGATTCTAAATATGAGCAATAGGTATCACATAATTTAATTAGGTGCTCTGCTTTACTACTTACCATTGTAGACGTTTATCCTTTTTAATTGATTGATATATTTTGCCCATTCATTCTCATTTTTAAATGTGAAAACTGGTGGTGACGAGCTCCCGGTTATTGGAAAGTATCCAATTTTTTGCTGTTGTTGTATGGAACGTATCATACCTGCTTGACCATAGGTTTCTGGCAAATCACCTTTCAAGAAAGTAGTTTTAGTACTTATGTCTGAAAAAGCAATAGGAGATTCGAAATGTTCGTATCTAGGAGATTGTATAAATGAATCCGGTAATCGCTCGTTAAAACCATGAATACTGCCGGGAATTTTATCTAAACCGGCCCAATCTGCCGCAACTAACCGACGGTGATCTAAAGTCATATACCCATCATCTAGTTTGATCAAATCAGCAACCCCCTTAGATAAGTCCCAGCCATTCGACTTCATTTGATAGGCGATGTCTAATACGGGTGTACTATCTCCAGTCTTTATACCAATTGTACTCTGAGTGTAGTGAATATCTTTAAGGTTTATCCACTTATACCCACTGTTATTGTCACCACTAAGGAGTACCGAGCTTTGCTTGTCTGGCCCCAGATCAAAATTGGACGCTGTGCTAGCTTCGTATTTAACGACGCCTCCCGGCAGCTCATTCCCTTTTGGTGGTTCCAATTCATCAGCTTTGGCTTTGGTGGGCTTATCAGTGACGCCTCGAATTGGTGATTGACCCTGATACTCATCCAGTGCTTTATTAACTCGCTGTCCGATTTCTTGGGCGGCTTGTTGCATATGCTGGTCGATTTTTGGGGTGACGTCGTCTAGGCGTTTTACCGTGGCTTGCATGCCTTCGATAGCGGCGTCTGGGAGTAGTAGGTCGTAGTGCCAACTGGTGGACATGTCATCAAGTGAATCGCGCAGGCCTTTGACGATGTTTTTAACTTCCGTGGCGGATTGTTTACCTAGGTCTTGCCAGTTGATGTCTCTTAGGTA
>NZ_NSDG01000080.1 GCF_002289345.1 Pseudoalteromonas sp. HM-SA03
AAGCTGGGCGAGGCCGTCCACTATACGCTAAGGCAGTGGCCGAAACTCATTCGCTACCTCGATGACGGACACCTAAAGATAGACAACAACCGGGCAGAGCGGGCTATCAAACCGTTCGTTATAGGGCGAAAGAACTGGCTGTTTAGCTTCACCACAAGTGGGGCAGAGAGTAGCGCAATCCTCTACAGCGTGATCGAAACAGCCAGAGCAAACGGCCACACCCCATTCGACTATGTGATGCATTGCTTAAACGAATTAGCCCAGCCACAGTGCGATATCGACAGTTTACTGCCCTGGCATGTTAGCCTCTAGGTGTAGTTAGCCGTACGCTTACNATGAATTCACATTAACTTAAAGATTATGATTGGATTTTAGCACTGTGATTTATGATGTGGCTAGTATGAAAAAACGGGGGTTACCCCCCGAAATTATCCAGGGAGACCTTAATCATAAGGTCAGGCTTTAAGTTACGGGCTATTAAAATAGTAACAACCCCTTTTGTGGTAAGTTGGGGGGGAGACGTGACGAAAATTAGGATTCTAGTGATCGTTTCTGTATTGATCCAAAGTTGCGTTTAAATTATCAATCCAGCGTTGCCTATTCTTAAATTCAGATTTTATTTCCTGACGTTGAGTCGCTGTTAGATCAGGATGCCAAATTGAGAATATAAGTACAATTCGGTCACGGTCGCTGCCATTATGTGCCATATGTAAATAGGAGTCATCAAAGATAGTGAGTTGATGCTCTTGCCATGAAACACGCTCGCCGTTGACGTCTAGGTAACAGTCATGGGGAATATCTATGGCTAAATGCACTGTTAAGCTGTGGTTCGAAAGGCCGTAATGTGGAGTGATGGTTTGGCCTTTGGCTAATTTAGAGTAAAACACTTCGTATGGAGATGCTGTTAAGCCATAACAAGGTACTTTCTCTAAGGCTTTTTTAAGTATAGGAAAGTGCGTTGACACTGAAACGTTTTCCACACCCTCTTTAAAAAGGGATAACGCTTGCCAGTTGTTACTGTTTGCAAGCTTTGGGAATACGCTTTCATACTCTTTACCCGATAAATAGGGGGTAAGGTGCGAAGATGCGGTATTAAAAGTAGCGTGAAACTCTCTAATGATGTCGGGGATCATGGTGCTAAAGCTTTCATACCATGAAAATTGCTGTGCCAGCCAGATTGGTTTTGCAGTTAGATTCGGTACGTAAAAAAGATGTGGTGCTTGAGGTGTTTCAAAGGGCTTACTACTGTATTGAACCCAGCGTCCAGACGTAATGCTTGATGCAGTACCAAGGTTTCTTTCCATACATTGCCAAGCTTTTTGAAAACGTTTAAGCGTTTGAGGAGCTGTGCTATTGGCAAGCTGAAGCCGATTAAAGCTGCCTGTCAGTGTTTCACACAGGGCATAACATGCTAGTGCCGTATTCTCCTCGCCCTTAGTCTCTAGTAAATATCCAAGGTACAAGTAAACTAGATAATTTTTGGGCGCAAGATCAAGGCAGTGAAAGTAGGCTTTTTCACTTTCGGCTAACGCCCCAATTTGTTCTAAAATTACAGCAACACGATAGCTTAGCTCTGCACTCTGTGGGTAGGCATCGAGTAACTTTGGTAGTAATAATGGCCAACTAGTTTGTGGCTCGCACTCGAGAATTGGCTGTATTAGTGAGTCTATATTGAGAGTTTGTGTCTCTTCGTTTGTCATTAAAGTGGTTTCTCTTTCTATTTATTAAGAACGCCAATATCGAGTGGCAACGTCATTCGATAGCTATTGTCTGATGCGTTAAATGGCTGTGTTCCATGCCAAAAATAAGAGGGGAAGATCACGATTTGCCCTCGTTGAGGTTTTACAGTTTTAAATGGTGGAAAATCGTAAGGTGGTGCTAGGGGAGGTCTACCAAATTCAATTACCCCATTGTTGCTATCGTCGTTTGGCGTGTTGATATATAAAACCACACTTATCCAGCCAGCGGGGTGGATATGATTCACGTGGAAACCTTGTTCCGTCAGTTTAACAGACCATGAGCCTGTAATGCATTTCTCTTTGCGTAAATGAGCCAAAAAAGGATGCTTTGGATCTAATTCCAACTTATTAAGGCATTTCTCTATATCTTTCAGTAGTTGAGATCGAGCTTTGGAGATGACTTCGATATCTCTATTAAGCAAGCCTCCTGAAATTTGTGAACCATTTACTAAGGTCTGCTCACTTGGTGCTTGTTTACCTTGATGAAGTGTTAGTAAGCATGACTCCAATTCTTTAAGAAAGTCTTCAGTGTTTTGATAGCCGCTCGGAGCATCTAAGGTTGTGGTCAGAATAAAGTCAGGGTTGCAAAGCGCTTGGTGCTTTTGTTTATCTGCGGCTTGATACACAACGCTTAGCCAAGCTAATGCTAATTGTGAGTCGGGCTGCGCTTGCAACACCTCTTCGAGTAGACATTGTGCGGTACTGAACTTACCAAGCTGGATTGCAAATTTTGCTTGCTCACATATCCTGTCGTAATTAATGACTATCTTATTGGCACTATCGAAATGCTCAAAGGCTGCATTTAGCTCATTGTTTGTGGCCGCCAGGCGCCCTCGTAACGCGAGTAATGTAGCTGAAGTATCGGCGTAACCTGACGTCTGAATACATTCCTCACATAACCTGTACTGATTGGTATTCCAGTAAAGTTCAGCTAGGCACTCTATGAGTTCTAGACGGTTATTTGCTGACTCCAGCGCGGTTAGTAAGCTAGTAGCAAAAAGCTGATGCTGCCCACTTTGCCAATAAAGCTCGTTAATTGCTTTATGTATGGTTGGATTGTATGGGGCTTGTTTCAAGGCCAGATTGTAGGCTTGTTGTGCTTGTTCAAATTGACCGTTTGCAAAAAAGCAGTCCCCGAGGTTGTAAAGCGGTTCATAGTGCTCTGGTGCTTTTTGGTGTACAAATTTAAAGCATTGAATTGCATGGTCAAATTTAGCCTGTAATTTATAGCAAAGGCCTAAATTGTGTATTGCCCGAAAGACAATCGGAGAGTGTTGGGGAACTTGTTGATAGTAATTGATCGCTTCACTGAGGTTTCCTCTTGTTTTTTCAACGTCCCCGAGTATTTTGGTGAGTTGTCCAGAATCATCTAGAGATTGTCCTTTGAGTGCCCACAGGCTAGCCATGTCAAGCTGGTTTTGCTCAAGATACAGCAGCGACAAATTTTTATGTAAATCTAGAGCTTCGGGTTCAGCTTCATAAAGCGCAAGGTAATGGGATTCTGCCTGGTGTAAATCACCCGATAGCCAATAACATTTGGCTAGATGAGTTAAGATTTCAGTTTTTAGAGGTGCGAGTTTAGCTGCATAAATTAGTGAAGTTATTGCACTTTGCCATTCGGCTAGTGATTTGTAGCAAATTCCCAGAAGATAATGTAGATCGGGGTGAGGCGAGTCAGTAAAAGGCTGTAGCTTAGTTAACGCTTGTTGATATTGTTTTTGTTTGATCAATTGGAAGGCATCTTGAACTGCAATAGTAATTTCAGGCGCTTGCTTCATGTTATTTTTTCTTAAACGGTCAATTAAACTGAGCTGCATAATCTTTATTTTAGCCCAACTCGACTTAGTTGCGAATAAAGTGTTGTTATTTTGGAGTTTTGTTGGTTTCGATCAATTTTCTAGTAAACGCGATTGAAAACTTAGTAACTCACTGTAGATAAAGGAATTAATACAGCAACAACAGAAAAGGGAGCCGAAGCTCCCTAGTCTTTCAGTATCACTGACTAGAACGTGTACACAGCACTCACGAAGTAACGTGGGCCGATAACGTCGTATAGCTCTGGGAATGTATTTGCTTGTTGTTGAGCATCACCTAATGGCGTTGGCTCAGTGTCTAACACATTTTTAATACCAAATGTTGCTTGTACATTATCAGTGAAGTGGTAGCTCGCACTGAGGTCAAGGTACCATTCTGCTTTAGAAATCGGAGCGATTTCGTTAGTGCCTGAGTCGTCATCAACTTCGCTCATGTAGCGCGCTAGAGCTGTGATGCTTAAGTCGCCTGAAGTCCAAGTAAAGCGGTTATTACTTTGGAACTCAGGGCGTGGCGTACCACAGGTATTACCGAATTTACCTTCACAGTAATTTGTTTCAGTGAAACCAACACTTGGCGTTCTAAAGAACTCATCTAAAATGGTATTCTTGGAGTTAATGTTCAGTGTTGAACCATTTTCACCAATTCCAAAATCAAGTTCTGTGGTCCAGTTGAAGTTAACGTCATAACCTTTTGTGCCTAGCGACGCGATGTTTGCGTTAAGTGCTGTAACAAGGTCAACGTTACCGTCAGGACGACGAGTAATTGCTTGACAGAACTCTGAGTTAGGATCTTTAAGTTGGTTGTAACAAATATCTAGAATATTGTTTACGCCACCACCTAGTACATCGATGGCATCATCAATCGTGATATCAAAGTAATCGATTGTAATGTCAAAGTTTTCGGTCGGTGTAATAACAAGGCCTAGAGTAACGGTTTCTGATGTTTCTTCTTTCAGCTCAGGGTTACCACCGAAGCTACCTTCGATTTGTGCGTTTGCTTGTTCAAATACACCTACTTGAGAAGACGCAACACCGTGAGCTTCACAAAGCGCTCTGTCAGTTGTCCCTTCTACAAAACCATCAACGCTACATGGATCGGTTGCGCTTGGGAAGCCATTCGCTGCACCTTGGAATAGCTCTGCGATGTTAGGTGCACGAACAGACTCTTGGTAACCAGCGCGGAAAGATACGTATTCGTTTACTTTCCAGTTCAGCGTGGTTGCAAATGAAGCAGCGTTACCGATGTTTGAGAAGTCAGAAAGACGACCAGCGAACCATAGCGTAATGTCTTCAGCAAATGCTGCATCAGTTACTAATGGAATATCAATCTCTGTGAAGATTTCATCAACACTATAGCTACCAACTGTTGGTTCACCAGCGTTAAAGCCTAAAACATCACCAGATGCCAAGAATTCATCAGGGCGGAAGCTTGAGTCATCAAAACGGCTTTCGTAACCAATTACGAAACCTATAGGCATATCAGCAGATGGTACAGTAAATGGCAACTCACCAGCAAAATCGATGTGGAAGATTTCTTGTTTGATGTTTGTTACGTTAGATGCACCAACGTTAATAAAATCAATCGCAGCCTGAGAAATATTACCTTCACCGAATATGTTCAATGGTGCACATCCACCAGATGTATCTTGACATGCGCTACCATCATCAGTAACCAAAATCGCTTGCCTGAAACGCGTTTCAGAAACGTCATTATTAAGTAGGTTAGAACGGTCTAGTTCAGAACGGCTGTAGTAGGCATTGTATGCCCAGTCACCGATAAAGCCATCTACACCAACTAATAAACGCATCGCATTACGTGTATCAATCGCTTGGCGTGGACCATTTTCAACCATACGACGACCGATTGTAGCGAATGTAAAGTTACCATCGGCGTCAAGTTGACTAACCATGTTGCCAGTTGGTTCACCGTCAGCATCAAGTTCAGGTACTAACGCTTTCATTGCAGCTTGAACATCTGCACCGAAGAATGGACTGTCAGGGTTAACCACTAAGCCATTTACGAATGCAGGAGTTGGAGCTAGCTGTTGCGGAACTTCGTTGCGAATGAAAGATAATTCACTATATAAACGAGTATCATCATTGATGTAATAGTGTGCAAAAGAGTTAAGTGTTAGACGCTCTTGTGGCAGTTGCAGGTAGTTATCTGGGGCATAGTTGAACGCGTCTGCTGAAGTATATGGTAGGCCTTCACCGTTAGGGCCAAAACGGCCTAAAGCTGTACCGTTAGGAAGCGTTGGACCTGAGAATATACGGGTACCAGGGATACCAGATGAACCACCTGGTACTAAACCGGTATCGCCTTCAGTGAGTGTTACGTTAGTAAAGTCTCTATCGCCTTGGAAGATTGATTCACGTTTGGCGTAACCGATATAAACAGTAGCGTTACCTTTACCGTCGGCAAAGTTTCCACCCAAGGTGAGGTCTGTATTGAACTTTTCCCCGTCGCCTTCTTCGGTGATGTCGTATAACGCAGAAATTTCAGCGCCTTCGAAGTCGTCTTTCAAACGAAAGTTTACAACACCTGCTAGTGCATCAGAACCGTATACCGCACCTGCACCACCGGTAATGATGTCTACACCTTCAATAAGAGAAGCTGGAATCGTGTTTAAGTCGACAACACCTGTTTGTGTTGCTGGTACCCAGCGGCGACCGTTAACAAGAACAAGGGTGCGCTCGTTACCAAGACCACGTAAGTCTACTCGAGCAGTACCATCACCAGGGTTATTTGAACTCGGGCCGAAAGAAGGAACGGTTAGTGGTAGTTCGGCAAGCTTTTGCTCAACGTTTAAGTTACCCGACATGGCAAATTCAGAACCGTCTAATTCGATAACCGGTGTTTTTGCAGTTAACGCAACACGTTGAATACGAGAGCCTGTAATAGAAATTCTTTCGACTTCTTCATTAGCACCATCAGCTGCTTCTTCAGCTGATGCTTGGATGCTTAAACTTCCACCGATTAGGCACGCGGAAGTGATAAGCATGCTTAACTTAGAACGCTTGAATTGTTTCATGATATCCCCTGATAGGTTTGTTTTAGATACCCTCGGCAAGTTTAATAACTCATCACAAAGGCTTATTAGTATCACGACGAAGTTATGACGGAAGCTCGGAATATGCCAGTTGAGATACGTAAGGCGATGGGAATCAGTGACGACAGGCGAGAAAAAAAAGATCAAATTTAATTTGCAGATTACACCGCGACAATCTATAACAATGATATGTTAACTATTGTGAAATAGGATATAAAGTATTAGTATCCTTGTTAACCTGTTGATGTGTTTAAGGTGATGAATGAAAAGAGTGACGATCTCTATTCCTAGCTATTTATCTGAGCTTGGCGTCGAAATAAGTACAAAGTTAAAAGAAGTCGCAGTTTGTTCCCAATTTATTTATTATCAAACTATTGTTGATATTTTGGAAACTATTGAGGCGGGTGAAATCGATTGTTTGTTAATTGATATTTCACATGATAGTGACCTGCGACAGCAAGAATTAATCACAAGAAATTTTGACTCTGTGCCAACTATTAAAATAACGACAGATGTTAAATTAAATGCTTCTACAACAATGAGTGTTGACGGGAAAGATACCGAAGGTGCTCTGATCACTAATATTCTTCAGCTGGCATTCTTGCATTCTAAGGAAGCTTCACCAGAGTATGTTCCGAATCAAAGGCTGATTGTAAAAGACTCGGGGCACATTCATGTGATAAAAGTGGAAGATTTAGCTTGGGTTGGTGGTGCGGGAAACTATGTCGAACTTCATATGGTCAATCGGCAGCGCTCAATCTTGCATAGGGACACAATGTCATCAATGGAAAAAAGTCTTAAAACCTTTGGCTTTTCTAGGATCCATAAGTCTTCACTCGTCAACTTAAATGCTATCAGTGAACTTAAGACAAGAGATAATGGAGATTACGACGTTATTCTAGAAAACGGAGATTCACTTCACTTATCAAGACGTTATAAACAAAATTTGTCTTCTCTTTTACAGCCAACATAAGCTGACTGTAGCGTCAGCTTACTCCTTTGGCAAAATTTACGAACTCGCTGAAGATAGAGTCTTTAATTAGTCTATCGGGTGTGAAGGCGTAATAGTTTTGATACGTACTTTCGATAGTGCCAATGAGGCAGGCATCATAGTGCCGTTGCAATTCTGATTTTATCGAAAGCGGAGCTGGAAAAATGCCAAACCCCTGTTGACCTAACGCTTTCATCAAGGCACTGTCATCCACATGACCTGCGACTTTTATTTCTATATTTTGCTCTTGCAGCCAAAATTGAATCGAGTTCGTTACTGGGCTGTGTTTTGCGGGAAGAATGATTGGTTGCGCTTGTAATGACTTAGGGTAGTTTGCCCTAAGTTCTTCACAACTAGAAATTGAACCATAAAAGCCGATCTGGCTCTTTCCTATTTCGTGACAAAATACTTTAAATGGCAGATTACTATCAAGTGGTTTGTCCGCAAGTACGATATCAAGTTTATGCATCGCCATCTGAGCCAATAATTCAGACTGCTGACCATCAATACAGTGCAAGTTGGCAACTTGCTCATTTTCTATCAAAGGAGCAAGCCATTTTGATACTAACGATTTAGGAATGGCATCTGAGATACCTACTTTTAATGTGCGATGTATGGCTGTTGCACCATCTTGTGTTGTTTCTAACCATTCTTTGGCAATCGAAAACATATCGTCCGCATACTGCTTAGTCAAAATGCCGAAGTCAGTCAACCTGAGTCCTCTTCCTTCTCTTATAAATAAAGGTTTCCCCAGCCTATCTTCTAAGCTTGATAACTGCGCGCTGATTGTTTGAGGCGTCAAATGAAGGACTTTGCTTGCACCTGCGATGCTGCCTTCATTACTTACTTGCCAAAAATAGTAAAGGTGATTGAAGTTTATGTTCATATTGTTCGTAAAAACCTTGCTTTTAGTTAGATATAATCAGCTTTTATCTTTCCTTGAACATTAGTAGATTTGATCTCATGGCGCAAGTAGAAGTTGAGAGAGTGTATCGGATAGCGTAAGCGTTTTTAATTCGAGTCATTCTAAGTTTTCAACAAAGTTATATTTGATGCGATTGTCTGAGGTAATGATGAAATTGAACCTTGTTGGTGTAAATGAGCCGATAGCGGTGTCAAGTAAAGTGGCTTTTGCTAAAGCAATAAATGAAGCGTTGTGCGGCTATGCAAACAATATTCGAAAAATAAATGTACGAATTGAAAAACAGGCGGATAAGCAGATTGGCAAGTTTACTTTATGTCAAGTTGAACTTTTATTACCCGGATTACCAACATTAAAGGTCAAGGCAAAAGGCAAAACTTTGTTGCAGGCGTTAAATCGGGCATTAAGCAATTGCAAGCAAATCTTAAAACAAAATTATTTTAAACTCGGTTAGTTTTCAGTACCGAGTGATTCCATTCCCAAGCACTTGCAGCGGCAAGGAAGCCGCGCAATTTTTCTTAAAGATTTTCGATAAATTACCGATATGTAGGCCAAAGGAAATCATATTGGCCAAAAACAATGAACGTAAACTTTTTAATTCATTCTCCAACTCAACCAGCCAAGAGTCAGAACGAGCTAGAGCCCAAAGCAGAAGAGACGGCTGAGCTTAAACCACTCAGACTATCAGAAAAAGATATGTCTAAGTTATCTGGAGAAGAGGTAAGAGAGGAGCAGGAAAAAGCTGCACTACCACCTCACATTCAAAAAATGGTTGAAAAGCTAGAAGAACTCAAAGAGAAAATAAAGGAAGAGCAAAAATTACTCGAAGAGCTAAAAGCAAGTGACGCTTACTCAGATGAAATGAAAGCGGAGCTAGTTACACAAAAGCTTGAATATATTTTAGGCATGCAGACTCAAGTTATTGAACTAACCAAAAATATCCAAGAAGCGTTAAAAGAAGCTGGGATAACCGATCCTGGCATCTTGCTTAAAGCGTTAGCTTAAAAACCCAACCAACAATATTTTACCTTGCGCCATATTTGGGCGTTGGCAACATAAGTCTATCCGCATGTTTGCGGCGGACTTATACAATCTTTTCAACTTAGGAAAAGGCTTAGTGACTAGCTGTAGGGTTTTTACTCTAAGGCTCCTTCTTGTTATGCCGTCTAGAAATGCATAAGACGTAGAGTTTAGTGCTGAGTGGCAGGCGGTTAACATGTTGTCGGTGATCTGGTGTTGATGAATCGCTTCAAATCCCGCCTGATCCGTTAAACTCCCTGTGGATGCGGCAAGCACACAGACAGAATACACATCAAATATTCCGATTGCGCGAACCTTCTGGCTACTCGGATCTTCGTATGCGACCATAACGCACGGAAGGTTATCGGGATCATATTCCATTTGGTGCACTTGATAGAGCCTAAGCTCAGTATCAATATGTTTGTTCATTAGTTTTTCAAGTTGCCCGACTTGAGGTAAAGGCACGCCTTTATGCAGTGTATGAATTTCTCTTGTTTTACTGCTTTCTTCCGCGGCTTTGACCAACGGCATGATTTTGTTATGAAGGTCGTCGTCAGCAAACGGCTTCGACAATACAAATGCCGCACCATAATCAAGAGCGAGCTTAATTTGCTCACGATCGTCGACAGTCGTTACCATCGCCATAGTGACATCCAACTGTTTTTGTTTGATTGCTTTGACGAGGGCAAGTCCTGAAATATCGGGCATATGCCAGTCGGTCAGTACAATATCTGGATGCCAAGAACCGATAATTTTTAATGCTTCTTTTGCACTTTGTGTTTTCTTTATCAACAGCTTACGATATCTGAAACGTACTAAACCGCGACGAATAATCTCAAGTGTTGCCGCACTGTCATCCACGAGCAATATCTTCACACATTACCACTTTATTGAAAAATATAGATTTATTATAGGCACGATTTTTAACCAATACTAAAATGAAAGTAAGAAAATAATGAGTGTGTAATATGCTTTTAGGCAAACTACCAGTTGATGTATTTATCTATATGGCGGTGAATATCGGGTTGCTGATATTGGCTTTTTGGTTTTATATTTTGCTGTTAATCCTCCGAGAGTTTCGATTGTTTGCAAAGACAACTGGTGGAGCTGGGACATCCAATCCAGAGCAACAGTATCTGCTTCAGCATTGTCGCGATGCAATTAACAAGTCAATGAAGTTTGTCGAAGATAACCAACATACCATTCAAGAATTGGCTAACTTACAAGTCCATTTAGAACAGCAATTAGCCGAGATTAAAAGCTCAACACAGGACCATATCTCATCAGAAGAGCAAACCCGCATGGATGATTTAAACAGTAAGCTGCTTAAATCGCATAGGCTAATAAAGAAGCTTCGAGGGGATTTGTCAAAAAGTTTAGAGCGACTTAAGCAAACGAGAAAAAAACTATTTGACCAATATGAGTCTACAGAGAAGCTACAAAAAGAGAATGACACATTAAAGCAGCAACTAGAAGCTTCTAGGTCTGTGGGAAGCACGTCCGAGCAAGAGTTAGAGCAACTAGTCGCAACCTTTGAAAAAGAGCGTCAAGATATGTCTCAAACTATCAATGAATACAAAAGACAAATTGCCGAACAAAGCCAGGCTCTGCAACAGCTAATGGTTCAAGAGCAAGAGGTTGAAGATGGTCCAAAGCTTCAGGCTATTCAAAAGGAACTGGAGCAGACCAGAGAAGCACTTGAGCATTTGTCCAAAGAGAAAAAGTTTATAGAAAGCCGATATCTGGAAGTAGTCAAGAATCAAACCAAATAGTTAACAAGGTGTTTTATTTCTCGTGACATTAGCTTTGAGTTTGTGTAAGGTTTAGGCACTTACATTACCTGCTTCGCCTTAACTTTGAGGTTTGTCTCACTTGAAAAGTGACGTGAGCGCTAGTTGAGTAAATAGTGATGAAAAGTACTAGTAAAGTGCATATTTCTCAATAACAAAGGCAGTGGTAAAAGGATTGTTTCATGGCCTATATTTCAGATACAAGTGCTCAAGACTCTGCGGTTGAAAGACCTAAAAAAAATAAAATATTGATAGCATTAGCAAGTATTCTCATATTAATTACTATTTTCTTTTTTGCACCAATTGTTGGTCAATGGGTAAGTGGTCAAACGGCAGTTTCAAGCGATAAAATTCATATATCAGCAGTAAAGCAAGGAGATTTTGTTCGCGATATTTCTGTTCAGGGAAAAGTCGTTGCAGCACGGCGACCTACTATATACAGTCCTGCTCAAGGAACTGTGACCTATTTAGTTGAATCTGGGGATAGTGTCATCGAAGGGCAAGTTCTAGCTGTTATCGATAGTCCTGAGTTAAAGAGCGAGTTTGCACAGCATCAAGCAAAGTTAAATCAGTTAGACACTGAACTTCAACGACAAATAATTCAAGCTAAAAAACAGGACTTAGCACAGGAAAACTATTTAGGTAAGGCTACCGTTGTATTGAATGCTGCTAAGCGTGAAATGCGCCGCTCTGAAGAGGGTTTAAAAACTCAAGTTGTCAGCGATATTGATTATCAAAAAGCCAAAGATGACTTAGAAAATGCGCTTCGGGAATATCGCTTGGCAATTAAAGAAGTTGAATTGCAAAAAGAAAGTCAGAAGTTTGAGATTCGCACCAAAGAGCTTGAACTTGAGGCGCAAAAAGTCAAAGTGGCAGAGCTTGGAAGGCAAGTCGATGCACTTAAAGTCATCTCACCAGTAGGGGGACTCGTTGGCAATTTAGTGGTCGAGCAAAAAAACTCAGTGGCTAAAAACCAACCATTATTAAGCGTAGTCGATCTTTCTAAATATGAGATAGAGGTACAAATACCAGAGAGTTATTCAGATGATCTGGCATTAGGAATGTTAGCCGAGGTGAATCTCAATGGTGACGTTTATAGTGGTGAAATCGTTGCCATTTCGCCTGAAATTGAAAACGGCCGCGTAGCGGGAAAAATTCGCTTTAGAGAAGACAGGATTCAGGGATTAAGACAAAACCAAAGGCTAACAAGTCGAATTGTACTCGAACAAAAAGAAAATATTGCCTACCTACCACATGGCCAATACTTGGAGGCATATAACGGACAGTTTGCTTATGTGGTAAAAGAAGGCACGGCTGTCAAAACGCCGATAAAGATTGGATTGAGAAGTATTGGGCAAGTAGAAGTACTATCGGGGCTTAATATCGGCGATCAGGTTATCACCTCTGACGCACGAATTTTTAAAGATGCTCCCAGCGTAAAAATAATTCAATAAAGGAGCTGCAAAATGCTATCCATGCGTCACCTATCGAAAGCTTATTATACAGACACAATAAAAACTCAAGCTTTGCAGCCATTTGACTTGAGTATAGAGCAAGGAGAGTTTGTCGCTGTCATTGGTCCCTCCGGTTCAGGTAAAACGACCTTTCTAAATATCACAGGCTTATTGGAGGACTTCTGCGGTGGCAGTTATGAACTGGATGGTGTCAATGTTGAAAAGCTAAATGATAAGGCCAAGTCAAAGCTACGTAACGAAAAAGTGGGATTTATTTTTCAAAGCTTTAACTTAATTCCTGAGTTAAACCTTTACGATAATGTTGACATGCCCTTACGTTATCGCAAATTATCATCAAAAGATCGCCATGAGCGGATCATGGATGCGTTGAATAAAGTGGGTCTTGCATCACGTAAAGCGCATTACCCATCGCAACTTTCTGGAGGCCAACAGCAACGGGTAGCGATTGCTCGAGCGATAGCTGGTAAGCCGTCCTTTCTACTTGCCGATGAGCCAACAGGCAACTTAGACAGTAAAATGGCCGATGGCATTATGGAGCTGCTGAAAGATATCAATGCGCAGGGAACAAGCATTGTGATGGTGACTCATGACGCTCAACAAGCGGTAAAAGCTCAACGTATTATTGAAATCCGTGATGGTATGTTGAGCGAGAGAAAGAACTACGATAAGGCCATTGCTTAAGGATAAGTTATGTTTAGTTACTATCTTAAATTAGCGCTTATCTCATTGCGGAAAACGCCTTTTTTATCATTGTTAATGATTATGACAATCGCGATTGGAATTGGCGCAACAATGACAACTTATACAGTGAGTTATCTGCTACAAAAAGATCCGATCCCTACAAAAAGTGACCGCTTGTTTAATGTTCGATTGAATAGCTATGGTCCAGACAAGCCGTTCAATATTTCCCAAGGAAAAGAAGTTCCACCTTTTATTCTTACCTATCAAGATGCAATAAATCTACAAAATGCGAAACAGGGCGTTAATCAAACGCCTCTTGGTAGTTTTAAAATAATGACTCGCACCACAGAGCAGTCAATCACTGAAGCAAAAATGACCCCAATCCGAAGTACATACCGTGACATGTTCAACATGTTTGAGGTGCCGTTTAAGTTTGGTGGTGCATGGGATGAAATTGCCGATCAGGATGGGCTGCAAGTTGCGGTGATCAGTAGCGAGTTGAATGATAAGTTATTTGGTGGAGAAAACTCCGTCGGTAAGTCATTGCTCCTAGGGAACTTACAGTACCGAGTGGTTGGTGTTACTGACGATTGGTATCCCATCCCCAAATTTTTTGATTATAGAACTCGTGCATTCAACAAACCTAGAGACGTTATTGTCCCATTCCAAACACAAATCAATAACGAGTTGTGGACTGGCTCCGACGTGTCTTATCAGTGCTGGAAAGAACCCGCTGATGACTCATTTTCAGCAATTTTAGCGTCTGAATGCGTATGGGTTTCGTATTGGGTTGAATTAAACTCTGCGGCAGAGCGCAATAATTATATGGACTTTTTGGTTAATTACTCGATGGAACAAAGAGAGTATGGTCGCTTCTTACGAGAGCCTTTACATCAGTTATTTAATGTAAAGGAGCAATTAATTGAAAGAAAAATTATCAAAGATGATGGCAATGTAGCAGTGTGGCTTGCATTCGCATTTCTTGCGGTTTGCCTGCTTAACTGTATGGCTATGATGGTCGCAAAATTTCATGGCAGAGCTGGTGAAGTTGGGCTTCGTAGAGCGGTTGGGGCTTCTAAGCAAGATATTATCACTCAGTTTACTGTTGAGACCTGTATTATTGGACTATTAGGCGGGATACTTGGGTTATTACTTGCGCAAATTGGTTTGAGTGTCACTGCGCAATTATACAGTCACCTTTATGCTGAGATGCTAGAGATGACCGCAGGTATTGTCATCATGACGGTTTTGTTGGCTGTGGTGAGTGCTGTGACTTTTGGTTTGCTACCGACTTTACATGCGGCAAAAGTACAACCATCTAGTCAGCTAAAAAGCCTGTAGGAGCATGAGCATGAGAGATTTATTGCCAATTTTAAAAACCTTAAACAAAAATAAGGCTTCTCCGCTACTACTGATATTGCAAATCGCCCTTACATTTACAATTTTGGTTAATGCCATTTATATGATGGTACTGAAAGAACAAGAATTAGTGCAACCGACGGGGTTGGCCGAAAGCCAGTTGTTCAGCTTTAGAACAAATTTTGAAGGCAGCGATGAAGAAAAAAATGCAGCTCTTGATACAGACCTTGCTGATATCCGCGCACTAGCCAGTGTTGAGAGTGTAAGTACGATCACTAGTATGCCGCTTACTAACTGGGGCCGTTCACTAGATGTTGGTTTAACCCCTGAGGAAGATGAAAGGATAACTCACGCAGGCTACTATGGTTCGGATGACACCATTGTAGATACGCTTGGACTGCGAGTGGTTGCGGGTAGAAACTTACAACATAATGATGTAGTACACACGTATTTTGATGGCCATACGGAATCAGCCAGCGTGTTAGTTTCGCAAGACTTGGCACATAAAATACGTCCTAACGATTGGCGCAGTGTGATTGGAGAAACTATTTATGTTGAATCGGTACCGCAAAAGGTTGTGGGTATCGTTGAAACTATGAAGTCACCTTGGCGGTTTTGGTACGCTTACGATATGACCGTAATAAGTTCGGTTAGAGAACATTATGAAGAAAGCATCATAGTTGTAAAAGCAAAGTCTGGTCAAAGAGAAGTTGCAATGGATGAAGTTCGAGCCTTAATGCTTAAAAAGTCTGGCCGGCAACTTGATGCCTTTAAATCCTTCGAACAAATAAAAACGGAAAACTTACAAGCAGATTATGCGGTGAGCCAAACACTAAAAGCGGTGATCGCAGCTCTGGCATGCGTAACCATGCTGGGAATTTTTGGCCAAGCAAGGTATACCGTTTATAAGCGTCGCAAGCAAATCGGTACTCGTCGTGCGCTTGGGGCAACTCAGACCGATATTCTACGTTACTTTATGATTGAAAATGCAGTGGTGTCTTTGTTTGGCATTACACTGGGCATAGTTATCGCAATCACTGCGAATATTTATTTGGTCAATTACTTTGGGCTTACCAGTGTACCCGGTGATTATTTGATTGCAGGTGCAATAGTAATGTTGCTCGCGGGTCAGTTGGCGGTTACTTACCCTGCTGTGGTTGCTGCAAGAGTGCCTCCTGCTATCGCAACTCGAACAGCATAGCTACACGCTCCGCACTGAACGCTGCTATTTCAAGCCTTCCGTTACTTTGTTAAAATAGCAAGTGGAGGCTTGAAATTACTATGCTTAAAATCTCAAATAATGTCACTCTAGCAGAGTGGGAAATCGATATTTCCGCTATTCGTGCCCAAGGTGCTGGAGGACAAAACGTCAATAAAGTCTCCAGTGCCATTCATCTTCGGTTTGATATCAACCGCTCAACACTGCCTGACTTTTACAAAGCGCGCTTGCTTGCACTTAAAGACTCTAGAGTGACCAAAGAGGGTGTCATTGTGCTTAAAGCCCAAAGCTTTCGCACCCAAGAGCAAAATAAGGAAGATGCCTTGGAGCGGCTAAAAACACTGATCTTAGAAGCCACCAAAGTTGAAAAGGCACGTAGAGCAACCAAGCCAACAAAAAGCTCGCAAAAGAAGCGCCTGAATCAAAAGACCAAACGTGGCCAAACCAAATCACTGAGGGGCTCGGTGAACTGGTAAGTGCTTAGTTGTTAGTAATGTAGTTTCTTAATTTTTCCCGCCAGTGTACGGCAAACTGAATACAAAACTCATTCGATTTAAAGCTGCTTGAACAAGTCATTAACCGGATATGTGAACGTAACTGATAATTTTCCCTCTTTAACACAAAATTAGATGTAATTAATTTTAATTCCTTATATTTCAAAACTATAGTCCACACAGCCAAACTTTCCGAAAAAAAGTGTTTGCTTTTTAGGCTGTAATGTTAAAAAGTAACAAGGTAATCTTATTTTTTTGTTAGTAAGTAACATGTGATGTGTTGAGGCGTTTAGAGCACGTCACTGTGTGGTAGGTTTGTGGGCTGTGGTGCTAGTGATGGCATTGCTGGCTTTTTCACTGGTTTTTAAAAAGAAGAAAGGAACAACAAAATGTCAAAACTAGTCACCGATATTGGTAAACATAACCCTAAACGAAGCAAACTGAGTCTTGCGGTTTCATCTGTACTTCTTGGGCTTTCTCCACTTTGGGTTGCCGCTGAAACTGTGGGTCAAAATGACAGCGGTGTCAAATCTGCGACTGAGAACGAAGCGGTTGAAGTCATTGAAGTTCGTGGGATACGAGGCAGTATCAATAGCGCCCAAAACATTAAGCGCTTCGCTGATACGGTCAAAGACGTGATCACGGCGTCAGATATCGGGGCATTACCAGACAAATCGGTGACTGAAGCGCTGCAGCGTGTGCCGGGTGTTACGATTGAGCGATTTGCATCGTCCGATGACCCTAAACATTATGCTGATGAAGGTACTGGCGTGTTGGTTCGCGGCCTAGACAGAGTTCGCTCTGAGGTGAATGGCAGAGACGCTTTTAGTGCAAATCCGTCAGGCGGTCTGAGCTATGAAGACTTTCCTGCTGAATTACTAGGTGCAGTGGAAGTGGTTAAAAACCAAACTGCGGATCTTATTTCAGGCGGTATATCCGGCACGGTAAACCTCATCACCCGCAAACCATTTGACTCTGATGAGCGGCTTATCTCGTTCAATGCAAAGGCCAATTATGGCGACTTTAGAGAAGAAGTGACGCCTTCGTTTTCTGCATTGTTTTCCGACAGTTGGGAAACCAGTGCAGGTAAGTTCGGATTCTTAATTGCAGCTTCTTCATCAGAATATCAGACTCGAGGAGATGGTGTTGGCCTTGGCAATTTCCACTCTCGAGGTGATTCCTTTATTCCTACCTTGGATCAATGGGGTGGCATAACAGGTGTTGATCCCTCATCGCCTGTGGATGGCCCCGCTTTACCAGGGCAACCAGCTGGCAGTGTATGGCATGTGCCTGTCGCTATCCATATGAGCACAGCAACTAATGACCGTGAACGTACCGGCTTAACCTCTTCACTGCAGTGGGCAAATGCCGATGAGACCATAGTTGCGACATTAGAGCACATTCGTTCAGAAGCGTCTCTTGAGTGGAACGAGCGCCAAATAGGACAAGCAGCTCAAGGCTTTAAAGGTTTTATGGGGTCTTCACAAAATTGGACTGAAAGTACGGAAAGTGGCCATCCACTCACTACAGATGATGGTTTTGTGACTTCCGGCATCGCACTTGGCGTGAGCCCAGAAACGCCATTCTTTTATCGTAGCCGCTGGAATTACAACGAAAATACTGTGAAGGACACTTCATTTAAACTAACGTTAAAACCAATAGATAGATTGACGGTCGATTTTGATTACCAGCGGATCGACTCCGACAAAGAGGTGCAAAACTACAGTATGTCGGGGCAAACACGGGGAAACCATGTTCATGTTGTCTCGCCTTATTTCCTCGATATGCGTGGCTCAAGGCCGACAGTAGAGTTTCTCAGTGACAATATTCTAACGGCAGGTTGGTCACCCAATGAAGATTGGAATGGACCTGTGCCTAATCTGTTTTTGGGCAGCGGTATGGAGCAGGTTGAGCGCAATACAGCAGAATCAGACAGCGTTAAACTGGATTTTAAGTATGAGCTAGACGGTCATTTCACGAGTGTCAGTTCCGGTTTTTATATGTCAGATAAAGACTTAACGGTACGAGATACCGCTTACGAGGGCTGGTCTGCCATTGGCACCCCTTGGATCCAAGATGACCGAAATGCCGCGGCGGCGGTCAATCGTCCTGAATTATTTGAGCGCGTTGATTTTTCAGATTATTACAATGGTCAGGTATTACAGGGGCCGGTCAATAACTTCCTGTTCCCAAGCATGGATCTGGTGAAAAACTACGCCGACTCTTTGCGCCAAGGTTGTCGTGATGGTTGGCACAATGCCACCAATAGTGCGGCAAACAACGGTACATGCTCTGGCACTTATGTACCTTATGCAGACAAACCCAATCGCGTTGAAGGCCCATTCGCCGCACACAATATAAGTTCGACCAACGAGAAGCGTACTGAATTTTACATTCGCGGTGATTTTGACTTCGAGTTTCAAGACATTCCAGTGGTGGGTAACGTTGGCCTGCGCTATGTAAACTATCAACTAGAGTCTACGGGCGCTTTGGTGCAACCCGCCCTCATCAAACGTGGTGAAGAGGGGACATCACTTAATAATGTGATGCAGCAGGCAGAATATAAGCGATATTACGATATTGCTGGGGGAGAGTCCGAACTCAGTACCGTTGATGGCACAGATTATAGCACTTTGCTTCCGAGCTTAAATTTGAGTTTTGGTGTATCAGAAGACGTAGTGGTGCGATTTGGTGCATCAAAAGCGCTGTATTACCCAAGTTTAGTTGATGCCAGAAATATCAGTATTCTTAACTTGGATTACACTCGCGTGCTACAAACTCCCGGCGCTGATTACGACGAGGCAACTAACCCCGTTGTTGGGCTAGACGATATCAGTCTAACGGCGCTTTCTGGGAACCCATATTTAGAGCCTGAAGAAGCAATTAATACTGATTTAACTACCGAATGGTATTTCGCTTCAGCAGGCTATGTAACGGTAGGGCTATTCCACAAAAAGCTAGATAATATAATCCGTAGCCGCGCCTTTGATCTTGATGTGTCTTATGGCGGCGAAGATTATGATGTCTCTGCTTATGGCCCTGCTAACACTGGTTCTGGCACCATTCGTGGGATGGAGTTTTCCTACTCACAATTCTACGACATGTTACCGGGTGCATGGAGCGGTTTAGGTTTGCAACTTAACTTTACCTATATCGATCAAGATGGACTTGAAGATCCAAATGAAGTCTCTAAAGGCACGCTTGGTTTCGATGAAAATGGTAACCCGCTAACCGATAATCGGAATACCTTCCGAGTGTTTGGAGGTTTGCCGCTACAAGGTTACTCTGACCAAAACTTTAATATCATTGGTATGTATGAGTACGAGGATATTTCTTTTCGCCTTGCATACACTTGGCGCTCTGAGTATTTGCTCACACTTCGGGAATCTGAAGAGTATGTCCCTGCCTATGCAGAGGCGTCAGGTATGATGGATGCAAGCTTGTATTACACCATCAACGACCATTGGAAAGTGGGTTTTGAAGCCAGCAATTTATTGGATACGGAAACCAAAACCAAGTATCAGATGGACCAAGCTGGGACAAAAACGCAGGCACTCAACTTTACCACAGATAGACGTTTTGCATTGAGCGTCCGTGCGACTTTCTAATGTCAGCAAAGGCCAAGTGCAGCTTGGCCTGATACTAATCGCAGTAAGTCAATGCACTATTTTGACGTGGGGAACTAATGTTTAAGCTCAAGGATTTGAATAAACAATGACAATATTAGCGAAAGGCACTGGCGATCCACTGCAACTAGAAGGTTGCGGCTGGGATATTCTCGCAGAGCAGGTAAGTTTGCCAGTTGCAGTGATAAAGCAAGACGCCATCAGCCACAACGCGAATTGGATGGCGAATTTTGCAAAGGAAAGCCAAGTATTATTGGCACCCCACGGCAAGACGACAATGTCACCAGCGTTATTTAAACTACAGCTTAAACATGGCGCATGGGCCATCACGGTAGCGACCGTACCACAAATATCCATGGCCATTGTCGCGGGCGCAAAACGAGTGATCTTAGCGAATCAACTTGTTGGCGAATATCATATGAAGCAAGTTGCAAACATGCTTACTGATACTGACGTTGAGCTCTATTGTTTTGTTGACTCTATTGCAAATGCCCATGCTTTAGGCACATTTTTTACCCAGTATTCGCTGCGTATTTCCATTTTACTCGAGGTGGGGGTTGAAGGTGGTCGCGCTGGTTGGCGCAATCTTGCAACGTTAGTGCAGCTAGTCAATGTATGCCAACAGTATGCTAGTTTAGAGGTAGCAGGCATCGGATTTTATGAAGGCGTGATCCACGGCCATAACGCCGAGCAAAGGATTGCTACATTCGTTAGTTCAGTAATAAAAACGGCGGCAGATTTACGACAAAAAGACGCGTTTTCAAAGACGTTGCCTATTATCACGGGGGCGGGTTCCGCTTGGTACGATGTTGTGACAAAGACACTAAACAAAAGTGAGCAGGCTCAGCAATTTCACTTTGTGATCCGTCCCGGCTGCTACCTTATTCACGATACTGGGATCTATCAGCAGGCGCAGCAAGCGGTGCTATCACGGAGCAACCTCGCTTGCGATTTGGGGGAGAGTTTGGTGTCGAGCTTAAGTATATGGGCTTACGTGCTTTCGACTCCAGAGCCGGGTGTCGCGATAGTTGGCATGGGAAAAAGGGATGTCGCATTTGATGCTGGTATGCCCACAGCAGAGCTGATTTACTCTCCGCCGTCAAAGCAGTTGCGCTCATTAGACGGCGCGGTAAAGGTCGAAACAATCATGGATCAACATGCTATGGTGAGTATTGCATCTGGGTGCGAGGTACAGATTGGCGATATGATCTGCTTTTCGACTTCTCATCCTTGCTTGACCTTTGATAAGTGGCGACAAATTGGTGTTGTCGAGCGAGATTGGGTGATCACTCGAACCATTTCTACCTATTTTTAATTGAGGCGAAGCTGTGGACATTATTAGCAAAATTAAGGAAGGCTTGGGGCACTTTAGCCCAGCGGAAGAAAAAGTTGCCCGGCTTATTTTGGCTGAGCTTAACTTTGCCGCAAGTGCTTCGATTAGCGAGTTAGCTGAAAAAGCACAGGTCAGTCATGCCAGCATTACGCGGTTAGCGCGTAGCTTGGGCTGCATCAATGTGCGCGACCTTAAGTTCCAGCTTACACAATCAGCCGCAATTGGTGAGCGTTTTACAAATCCTGAGCCAATTGAAAAAGAAAAGATTTCTCATGTTTATACCTCTATTCAGGAGATCCTTACGCTCAATGCGGGACTCATCGATGAAGCGGTTGTGGAGCAGGCGAGTGAAGTGATTTGCGCCACACGTCATTGCTTAATTTTTGGGGTTGGTGGTGGTAGCAGCCTGATGGCACAAGAATGTCAAAATCGCTTATTTCGCTTGGACGTACTTAGTAATGCTCACTCCGATCCTATGATGATGCGCATGGTTGCCGCAACGGTGAATAAAGGGGATGTGGTGATTTGTCTCTCGCTTAGTGGTGTTTCTCCTGATGTGAAAGCAGCGGCGCTTATCGCCAAAGAGTATGGCGCTGAGGTTATTGCTATTTGCCCAGTGAGCGACTTGGCGGACATTGCCGATCACCACTTAGCCATCAAAACTCAAGAAAGTGATTACATCTTTAAGCCCAGCGCTGCACGCTATGCCATGATGGCAGCGGTGGATATCTTGTCGAGCGAAGTTGCCATGCGTAATCAAAAGCGCTCAAGAGAAAAGCTCCGACGGCTTAAAACTCAGTTAGATCAGCATCGAGATAAAAATAGCAATATGCCACCTGCCGATAAACGCTTTCCGCTGGGGGATTAATGCTGAGCTCATCTCTTTATGTTGATACCCTCATTCAAGGCGCGACGGTGTATTTTGAACCAGGCTCTGAAGCACAAGTGGTGGATGTCGCGATTAGCAAAGACAAAATTGTTGCGCTTGGCAACTGCAGCCATTTGCAAGCACAGCAATGCATCGATGCCACGGGCTTAGTGCTCGCTCCGGGTTTTATTGACGTACATACCCATGATGACCTTGAAGTGCTGCGAGGCCCCCATATGCTGAGCAAAGTGAGCCAAGGTGTCACCACCGTCATAGCCGGGAATTGTGGCATTAGCGCAGTGCCTTATTGTGCAGATCAAGCGCTGCTCGACCCCATTAACTTACTCGGGGAGCAATCAGAATTCGCCTATCGTGAACTACAGGAATATCAACACGCTTTTAGTAACGCCGCTCCGAGTGTGAATTTAGCCATGTTAGTTGGTCATACAACGCTCAGAGCGCAGGTCATGACGGATTTATCTCAAGCCGCCAATGCGCAAGAACTTGAACAGATGAAAACCTTGCTGCATCAAGCGATGGCGCAGGGGGCGATAGGCTTTAGTACTGGCCTTGCTTATTACAATGCGAAGGGGGCAAGTCAAGCTGAAGTGAATGCGTTGGCCGAGGTTGTTACACCATTTGATGGTATCTATACCACGCATTTACGCACAGAATTTCAAGGAGTCATCCGAGCTATGGATGAAGCCTTTGCTACGGCAGAGCATGCCAAACTGCCGCTGGTTATTTCACATATAAAATGCGCTGGTAGAGAGAATTGGGGCAGGGCACCTGAGGTATTAGCGCATTTTGAACAACATAGAGAAACGCATCCAGTGAGTTGCGATTGCTACCCTTATGCTGCGAGTTCAAGCACCTTAGATCTTAACCAAGTAACGGAGGAGACGGATATTTTTATTACTTGGTCGGAGTCTCATCCACAACTTGCACAGCAAAGCTTGGCAGACATTGCTACGCAATGGCAAGTGTCTCAGCGTGAAGCGGCAAAGCGCTTGCAGCCAGCGGGGGCTGTGTATCACTGTATGCTGGAAGATGATGTGCAGCGGTTTTTAAGTTATGAACACAGCATGGTGGGGTCCGATGGTTTGCCGTGCGATCCGCATCCGCATCCGAGATTGTGGGGGACATTTCCGCGGGTGCTTGGACATTACTGTAGAGAACAGCAATCGCTGCCGTTGGCATTGGCTATCTACAAAATGACAGCGTTGCCAGCAGCGCGCTTTAAGCTGCGGCAACGTGGCAATATTCAAATTGGTTATTTCGCCGATCTGGTGTTATTCGACCCTAATCGGGTGTTAGACCAAGCAAGTTACAGTAATCCAAAGCAACTTGCCTCAGGCATTGTGAAGGTTTGGGTGAATGGCAAGCTCAGCTATGTTGAAGGCGCGAATACAGACACCATTGTAGATTTCGGCCGAGCAGGACGATTTTTAACGCGTCAAAACTAATAAAAATCAAAATCATCAAGAGGTTAACATGACAATAAGAAGAATAGGTGCTGAGGGTGGCACGGGCACTGGTGGACAACACTTACCCTTTGCGCGAGCAGTTGAAGCTGGCGGTTGGTTAAAGGTCTCTGGGCAAACGCCAATGCGAGATGGTGAAGTGGTTGAGGGTGGCATTGTTGAGCAGTCGCGTCTGGCCATAGAAAACTGCATCGCGATTATGACCGAAGCAGGTTATGGCCTTGAGCATGTTACGCATGTCTCTGTGGTATTAACTGACGCAAGATATTTTCAGTCCTTTAATAAGGTTTTTGCAGAGTATTTTTCAGCGCATCCTCCTGCGCGAATTTGCATGGTGGCCGACTTAGTCGTGGATTGTAAAGTTGAGGTTGATGTCACCTGTTACAAAGGCGAATAGACGTTATACGAACAACAATGTTCACAGGAGGAGAGGCATGACGGATAGTCAGCAAGTGTATTTGCTTATTTTTCTGTTGTATTTGTCTGCCATGATATTGGTGAGTTGGCTGGCATCTCGGTGGCAACGGTCAAATTGCGACTATTTATTAGCTGGGCGAAAAGTACCGCTGATGCTGACGCTAGGCACCACCGTTGCCACTATGGTCGGCACCGGCTCGTCGATGGGAGCGGTCGGCTTTGCCTATCAACACGGTTGGGCGGGCACGCTTTATGGCATTGGCGGCGCGCTAGGTATTTTATTGCTGGCTTGGTTGTTTGCACCGGTTAGGGCCGAGCGCTTTGCGACAATGAGTGAAGAGTTAGCAAGCTATGTAGGCAATCATCAAGTTGTTAAAAAGCTCTTAGCGATATTGATTTACGCGGCAAGTGTCGGCTGGCTTGGCGCACATTTGATTGGCGGGGGCATGTATTTAGCTTGGCTCACTGGACTAGATGAAACCAGCGCTAAACTGATTATTGGACTAGGGCTTGCAGTATACGTGACCTTAGGTGGATATTCGGCGGTAGTCTGGACGGATGCAATTCAGGCCGTTATTTTGTTTTCAGGCTTTTTGTTGATGACCTACTTTGTAGTCGAGGTGGTCGGTGGTTGGCAAACGCTAACCAGTGCTTCGGTTGCAGCGGGAGCCGGGCTCTTTTCATATCAAAATATTGGTTTGTTGCCTGCTATTTCAATGGCCCTGGCGGTGCTGGTGGGCGTATTGGCAACCCCATCGTTTAGGCAGCGGATCTACTCCGCCAAAAGCATAAGCAGTATTCGTACGTC
This sequence comes from Pseudoalteromonas sp. HM-SA03, assembly GCF_002289345.1. Taxonomy (GTDB): domain Bacteria; phylum Pseudomonadota; class Gammaproteobacteria; order Enterobacterales; family Alteromonadaceae; genus Pseudoalteromonas. Next base: position 25,091 of record NZ_NSDG01000080.1, read on the forward strand.
GTTTATTATCTCGGGATTACTTTATTTAGGGTTTTCATGTATTCCTGCGGTGATTGGTATTGGTGCTTATGCAGTTAACTCGAGTTTAGACAACTCTTCATTTGCTTTTCCCTATTTGGCGTTAACGGCGATGCCAGTGTTGATTGGTGGCTTTATTTTATTGGCGGGTATTTCCGCAACCCTTTCTAGTGCCAGCTCCGACGCCATTGCTGGAGTCAGTGTGTTGGTTGCTGATATTTATCTGACTTGGTGTAAGGGAAATATTGCGCCACACAATCCGCTTTTGGTCTCTCGTATTGCCATGTTGACTACCGTATCGCTGGCATTATTTATGGCGGTGTTGTCGAGCGACATTATCAGCTATATCACCAAAATGATTTCCGTTGTATTAGCGGGGCTTTGTGTGATGGGGTTATTGGGACGCTTTTGGCAAGGTTATACTTGGCAAGGCAGTTTAGTCACCCTGATGGCAGGTTCAGTGGCTGCCCTGCTCATTGGTATGAACGACGATTGGCTGGCTTATTTTGGTAACCCGATTATTCCCGCGCTGATCAGTGCTTTGGTGTTTGGTGTATTGACGAGTATCGTGACAAAACCCAGTGTTACCGCATCGTCCGAAAAAACGGAAGTGGCATCATGAAAAGCGCAATAAAACAGTTGCTGTGCTTTGGTGAATGCATGGTGGAGCATAGAGCAGACGGGACTAGCTCGTTTGGCGGTGATACCTTTAACACGGCTTGGTACTTGGCTCAGTTACTCAAGCAAAGCAACGATAACCACATCGCAGTCAGTTTTGCCAGCGCCATCGGTACGGACAAGGCCAGTACAAACTTGCTTGATATGTTGTCAAACACCAACATCAGACAAGACTATATTGTGCTTGAACCACATAGCGCGCTTGGCGAATACTGGATTACGCTCGATGAGAAAGGAGAGCGACGCTTTACCTTTGCCCGTGAGCACAGCCCTATAAGGCATTATTTTAAGCGTGATGAGACGTTAACTCAGGCACTTCACAACAAGCTTATTGATGCGATTTATCTCTCTGGAATAAGCCTCGCCATTATATGTGAGTCGCAGAGAAAGCACTTGTTTGAGGCGTTAGCCGCGTTTAAAAACAGAGGTGGGCTCATATTTTTTGATAACAACTATCGCCAAACCCTTTGGCGTAGCGATAACCCAAAATTGAGTTATCAGGCTGTAATGGCGCTGGCGGACATCGCATTTTTAACCGACGAGGACGAATATGCAGTGTATGGCACCGCAAATGTGGACGAAATAATCGCAGAGCATCAAAAGCAAAGCTCACAACTCTTAGTTATTCGCCAAGGTGCTCAGCCATGCGTGATTGCGCCACCTAATAATTCTTCATCTATTTATATCGCGGCGCAAAATATAGCGCCGCAGCTTATCTTAGATACCTGTGGAGCGGGCGATGCGTTTGCTGCGGGGTTTTTAGCACATTGGCTGAAAGGTTGCGATTTGCAAATGGCTGCGTTCTTTGCACACCAAGTTGCCGCCGAGGTGATCCAGCATCACGGCGCGCTGATATCCGCCGACTTTCTGCCAAAGCTTGTTACTCAGGAATAGTGTAATGATGAGAATGTACTTTAGTCTTTTTTTATTCACCGTGTTGTTGCCGATTTTAACTGCAAAGGCAACACCACTGTCGCTTTTGCCCATGCCGCAACAAGTGAGTATGACCGAAGGCTCGCTAGTATTTGATAACGAAATCAAGGTTGCGATACACGGCTTTAGTGCGCAGAGGCAGGCATTTCTGCTCGCCAGAATGCAGCAATACATTGAGCGCATTACTGGAAAACCTATTCCGATACGGGTAGTAAAGCGTGGCAAAGCGGACTTAACCATTCGCGTAGAAAATATCGAAACCGAGTTACAGTTTCCTCAGCTGAATATGCCAGAAGACTACCAGCTTCATATTGAAAAGGGTGGAATAGTGCTTAGCGCAACCTCCGTTTTCGGCGCGCAGCACGGTCTTGCTAGCCTATTACAATTGGCCCAGAGTAATACATCGAGTCAATTCATACTCCCCTATACAACGATCAGCGATAGTCCCCGCTTCCCTTGGCGTGGGCTACTTATTGATAGTGTTCGCCACTTTATGCCAATTGCGACAATAAAGCGCCAACTCGATGGTATGGCCGCGGCAAAGCTAAACGTTTTGCATTGGCACTTAACTGATGACCAAGGCTGGCGAATGGAAAGCAAGGTGTTTCCTAAGCTGACTCAACTGGCCTCAGATGGATTGTATTATCGTCAATCAGAAGTGAAAGAAGTGATTGAGTATGCAAGCCTTTTAGGGATCCGTGTGGTGCCCGAATTTGGTATGCCGGGGCATGCAAGCGCGATTGCCGTCGCTTACCCAGAGCTGATGACTAAAGTGCAACCTCATGAGATGGAACGCCATTGGGGAGTATTTAAGCCACTGCTCAATATTGCAAGTCCTGATGTGTACGCCTTTATCGACGATTTACTGGCTGAGATGACGAGTCTATTTCCAGACGGCTACCTGCATATTGGGGGTGACGAGGTAGAGCCTGAGCATTGGTTGGAAAGCCCTGAAATACAGGGGCTAATGGCAAAACATGCGTTGAAAGACGGTCATGACCTGCAAAATTACTTTAATATTCGTGTGCAAAAGATTATCGCTAAGCACCAACGTGTGATGATGGGGTGGGATGAAATTTTTCATCCGGCGTTGCCTACGGATACTGTCGTGCAGTCTTGGCGTGGTCATGATTCGTTAACTGCAATTGCAGAAGCAGGTTATCAAGGCATTTTATCAACCGGGTTTTATATTGATCAGCCGCAGTATTCATCATTTCATTACCGTAACGACCCACATCCGGTGCTACCGACAGTGGATCTCACTCAACCGCGAGTATTAAGCTTAGCCTTTACGATCCCACGCCTAAAAGGTAGCGCAGTCAAAGGCGAACTTGTGGTGTTGGGTGAACAAGTGCTTATGAAGCTTAATAACAACCACCATCAGCTAGTACAAACAGATAAAACAATTACTAGTAAGACTCAGCAATTTACCGCTACCATGGATAGTTGGATGGGACCGTTACAGTTTGAGTTTTATACAGCGCAGCAACGAGGCTCGGTAATGATTGGTAATAGCCGTTATCCACTCACACTTGAGGCGCTTGAAAAACCACAGCCTGTCGAGGTTTCAACACCGTTAAGCCAAGTAAACGACGGACGTATTTTAGGTGGCGAGGCGACCATTTGGAGCGAAATGGTCACCGAACATAATCTTGATGTCAGAATATGGCCGCGACTTTTTGTGATTGCTGAGCGTTTATGGTCCGCTAAAACGCTTACAGATAGCAAGCAGATGTACGCGCGATTGGATCATATTAGCGATTTTGCACATAACATTATTGGCTTAGGTCATAAAACGCAGCAACAAGCGGGTTTTAATAGGCTTATCAGCACAACTTTGGATGAGCCAAAGCGCAAGGCTACGCTTGAATTACTCACTCATCTTGCAGAGCTTGTAGAGCCAAGTCACTATTACACGCGTCACCATATTAAGTTCTTAAACGACGAGTATCACCAGTTTGCAGCGCTTGATAAATTTGTCGACTATGTTGCGGTTGAAAGCCGTCAGGTGAGGCTGCTTGAGGAGCGAGTCGCAAGCTATATCGCTGGTGATAACACTGCCTTAGCGCACATTGGCGCGATATTGCAACGTTGGCAAGCGGGGCTTGAGGCGTTAACTCTGTTACAGCAAAGTCCCAAACTTACAGAAGCACACTCAACGGCGTTAAAGGTGACGCAGTTTATTGAATTGAGTCAGCAAGTGCTTAAGGTTTGTAAAGGGGCTTTACAGGCTCCGCACCTAGATAGCCATCTGCTAGCGCTGCAAAATTTAACGGATGAAGTGGTCATAACAGGAATTTATCCAGTTCGAGCACTTTACCTTCATTGTAAATAGGAAAGTCATGAGAAAAGTCATATTCAGTTTATTCTTGCTACAGAGCAGTGGTTATGTAGCTGCCAACACGGTGGTAGATACACAAGATTGGATAACGGATGGGGTTTTCACGCAAGGTATTGAGGGACCTGCGGTGGATGATGCCGGCGTGTTATATGCGGTTAACCATCAACAGCAAGGCACTATTGGTAAAGTGACTGCGCAAGGCAGAGCGGAAACCCTGCTGACGTTAAAAAATGGTTCTATTGGTAACGGTATTCGCTTTGATAAGCAAGGAAATATGTATATAGCCGATTACGTCAATCATAACGTGCTCAAAGTCACCAAAGCAGCACTTGCTCAAGGTGGTGATTTGTCACGAACCGTGACGGTATTTGCTCACGATAATCGCATGGATCAACCTAATGATCTTGCGATCATGGACAACGGAATTCTTTTCGCCAGCGATCCTAATTGGCAAGCCAGTAGCGGTAAACTTTGGCGTATAAATACAAACGGAGCAGTAACCCTATTAGAAGCGAATATGGGCACCACCAATGGCATTGAAGTTAGCCCTGACAATAAAACACTCTATGTGAATGAAAGCGTGCAGCGTAAAGTATGGAGCTATGAGTTAGATGAACAAGGCAATATTAGTAACAAACAATTATTTATCTCGTTTACCGATTTTGGCTTAGATGGCATGCGCACAGACAACCAAGGCAATCTTTATATCGCCCGTTACGGTGCTGGTGTGGTCGCTGTGGTTTCACCTCAGGGCAAACTAATTAAAGAAATTAAACTGAAAGGCAAGCACCCAACCAATGTGGCTTTTGGCGGAGAGGAAGGGAAACGCTTATTTATTACCATGCAAAAACGCGGCGCTATCGAGATGGCTGAGGTGGAGTTTGCAGGACGAGAGAAATAGTTCGGCTTAGTGTAAATTAGCCATCAGCAATTAAAGATAGGTAACTGGCAGCTCTAAGCTGAGCTGCCATATCGAACACGCTGCTAAATTTGCTTAGTCGACTTTCCTGCAAAATAAGCTTCTTTTAGCCGGGTAATGACCTCGGTGCTTACCCAATAAATGTTTGAGACATCACCGGGTTCATTATATCTGCCAAAAAACAGGTATTTACCATCTGGTGTAATTCTTGGGACGGTTTCTGAATAAGGGGTATTGACCCCTTCACCTAAATTTATAGGGCTAGACCAAGTGCCATCCTGCTCCTTAAAATAGACATATAGGTCGTTATCTTTTCGACTCTCATCGCCTCTGTGACGACTATTAACCAATAGGTAATCGTTAGCGGGCGAAATAAAACCATGAAATCCAAACTCAATATTAATGGTTTTGGGAGTCGTAAGCGCGCCGTTTTTATTTTCAGCGGTATACATTTTGCGTTCTGACATATTGGAGAAAACAGTGTCGCCATTTGCGCTTTGGTTGAAGTCTGAAAACTTACCCGTATTTATTGCCGAATCGAATCTTTTAGCTTCACTCCAGCCACCTTTGCTACGGGTAACGTACCAAATTCCGGACGCTTTGGGGTCATCTGAACGCGCGGTAAAGTAAATTCGGTTGTCGTTCAGGCTTACATGGGGGACCAGTTCATAACTCATTCTTCCACCAGTAAAATTTGCGGCTTGAGGTTGACTCCACTGCGCATCTTCTATTTTTGAATACATGATCCGTGGGCTTGAATCCACATTTTCTTGCTCTTCAAAAGCAGTGAAATACACTTCTGTAAGGTCGGGAGAAAACGACACGCCGAATTCATAACGACCGTTAATAGAGATGATATCGGGGGCAAAAAGCTGCGCGGTTAACCCTGGCGGTGTCTGGCCGAGCCAAGGTCCTTTTAGCCTAGGAAAGGCTTCGTTAGCATGGACATAATTGTTGAGCATGACGGCTGCAAAAAGTAAGGGGGTGGCGGGTTTTATAATATTCATGCTGTTCTCCTTAAGCGCTAGATAAACCTGCTTACAGTAGCAGGGGGTAAGCGATTTACATTATTCTTTTGAACAGAGAACACTGTATCAGCTATGGCGTAAAGCTGTAACTCCACCCAATTTAGTACAGCTATTTCGTAGAATTCTATGCAGCCTCAAGATAACCAATTGGTGT
>NZ_NSDG01000081.1:0-953 GCF_002289345.1 Pseudoalteromonas sp. HM-SA03
TGAGCTGTTAAGCTATACGCGGTTTCTTGCAGTAATGCCGAGTGTTGTCGTTCCCATGTGTAGCTATCTCATGTCGAAGCTTGGTAAACCCACCGGAATACAATTTGTTGATTCCACCAAAATAGAGGTCTGTCACATCATTCGTGCCAAGAGAAATAAAGTCTTTGAAGGCATAGCTCAGCATGACAAAGGCACCATGGGCTGGTCATTTGGATTTAAACTGCATTTGGTCATCAATCACCTAGGTGAAATTGTGGCGTTGAAGCTGACAAAGGGTAACGTCGATGAGCGAAAGCCGGTGACAGAGATGGCCGACTTGCTCTTTGGCAAACTCTACGGTGACAAAGGCTACATAAGCAAAGCACTGTCAGGAGAACTGTTGAACAACGGCATCGAGCTGATCACTACAGTCCGAAAGAATATGAAGAAAAAGTTCATATCACTGTGGGACAGGGCCATCTTAAAGAAGCGATTCATCATTGAGACGGTGATTGATCAATTGAAAAACATTTCTTACATCGAACACTCCCGACACCGCAATATGCATGGCTTTATGCTGAATTTGCTCGGAGGGATCATCGCTTATTGCTTGAGAGAAGAAAAGCCCTCATTAGATTTAACGCCTCAAGAGCTTGAGCTTTTAGAGAGCAACAATCTAATGTTGGCTTAACCAGATCTGAGGTTAAGTAACATCAGCATGTTGAAGTCGCTTGGGTATCAACGAGTTTACGGCATCAACTTAGTATAAATCTACACACGCAGATTAACGAGCACGGAAGACAATGGTGCTCCCTTTGAACGCTGAGGTTAGGGCTAGATAATAAATTCAAACGACAAAAAGCCCAGAATAGCTGGGCTTTTTGTTATCACTGAATTTGATGCGGTATTACCCTCTTTCAAACTCAGTGCTAGTCGTTCGTGTACACTAAGTGCTTGAATGAACTTGGTATACC
>NZ_NSDG01000081.1:970-66187 GCF_002289345.1 Pseudoalteromonas sp. HM-SA03
TAAGTAACATCAGCATGTTGAAGTCGCTTGGGTATCAACGAGTTTACGGCATCAACTTAGTATAAATCTACNTGCAGAGCAACGAGCACGGAAGACCATGATGCTCCCTTTGAACGGGTGGGGTTAGAATAAAAAGTTTCAAGCGACAAAAAGCCCAGAATAGCTGGGCTTTTTGTTATCACTCAGTTTGATGTGGTATTACCCTCTTTCAAACTCAGTGCTAGTCGTTCGTGTACACTAAGTGCTTGAATGAACTTGGTATACCTAAGTAACATCAGCATGTTGAAGTCGCTTGGGTATCAACGAGTTTACGGCATCAACTTAGTATAAATCTACACACGCAGATTAACGAGCACGGAAGACAATACGTCCCTTTGATAGGTCGTAAGGCGTCATTTCGACAGTAACTTTGTCACCAGTCAAAATACGGATGTAGTTTTTGCGCATTTTTCCAGAAATATGTGCAACAACCACGTGACCATTTTCTAGTTCAACACGGAACATTGTGTTTGGTAGCGTATCAAGGACCGTGCCTTGCATTTCAATTACGTCTTCTTTCGCCATGTGTAGCGTATCACCTCTTGGTTAAATTAAACGATGCAGATTTTGCCCAAAAGCGGGGAATAAGTAAAGTTACAAGCTGATTTTTTGTTAATTTGGTCGTTTATTCAGCCAGTTTTACCAAAGTTTTTTGCTTCTATTCCTAACGCATTTCAAAATCTGGAGCCTTTTTGATAGGCAAGGGCGACATTCTAGCATAGGAAAGCCTGCTAGTAACGCATGTTTTTTGTCCATGCTAAAGGATAGTTGCTGTGTAAAAGGAGATGTATTCCTGCATTTGAGCGAGCGAATGCAGGAAACTAAGTACTAAGCGCAAGGTTATGAAGCATCTAGATCAATATCTTGCCAAATATCTTTAACTAGCTTTTGTGCTGGAATAAATTGGGTTTTGTAACGCATTTTCTTGCATTCGTCGATTTGATAACCTAAGTACAAGTACGGTTTATTCTGTTTCGCTGCCTGTTCTAGCTGAGCCATTATCATGATAGTGCCGATACTTAGTGATTCATACTCAGGATCGAAAAAGGTATAAATAGCAGACAATGAATAAGGCATTGAATCAGTGACGGCTACTGCAATTAACTTATCTTTGTGCCATAGCTCGATAAAGACAATGTTCATCCAACGACAAAATAAGAAGCTTTCGTACTGGAGACGGTTAGGTGGGTACATAGAGCCATCGCTGTGGCGTAGACTGATATATTTTTCGTATAGCGGATAGTATTCAGGACGCTCCTGATGGCTAATAATTAGCTGATAATCTTGCTTTAATTTATTGCGTTTGCGTTTTTGAGATTTACTCGGTTTAAATTCTTGAGTTAATACTCTTACAGATTGACAAGCTGAGCATGCGGGACAGTGTGGACGATAAATCTGGTCTCCACTGCGGCGAAACCCTAATGCTAACAATTGTTCAAATCTATCTGGGCTGTAACAATTTGGGTCTAGAATAACCAGTAACTGTTCCTTCTGCTCAGGTAAATAACTACAACTAAATTGTTGGCTCAGTCCGATTTTAGAAGGAAAGTGTTCATTCATAGATAGCTTTCAACTCCTGAGGCTGCCACATTGATGATGGGATCTCAAATCGATCCGCCAATTTAAGTCTAGTCAAAAACTCGCGCCTTGGTACAACTTTTAACCCCAAACTTGTCAAATAAGGGTTTTCGAGTTGGCAATCAATAAAATGTGCCTGATGGGCTTTGAGCCAACTTACCAGTGCCCACATCGCCATTTTGGATGTATTAGGTAAGGTGTGGAACATAGATTCACCACAAAATACACCAGACTGCATGATGCCATAGAGCCCGCCAACGAGTTTGCCTTGATCCCATATCTCCACACTATGTGCTAACCCCTGAATGTGCGCTTGCTGATACGCAGCCAACATTGCATTTGTGATCCAAGTACCTTCAGCGGCCATTCGTTGATTTCTACAAGCTTCAATTACTTGTGAAAATGCGGTATTGATAGTGACGGTCGGACTGAGTTTACGTTGCGCTTTTCTTAGTGTTTTACCACAATGAAAATCTTGAAGCTCCAAAATGCCGCGCTCGCTTGGACTCCACCACATAATTGGCTCACCTTCATTAAACCAAGGAAAGATCCCATTGGCATAAGCGTTTCTCAGGCGTTCTACTTGTAAACAACCACCAATGGCAAGCAGTCCATCAGGTTCAGACAAGGCATAGTGATTTGGCGGAAAACGAAAGTCATCGTCGGCGAGGTGGAACAGTTGTTGGATCATTGAACAAACTACAAGATTGTTATTTATTTCAATATAGCAAATTAAGGCAAGGAGGGAAGAGGGTCAGCCTAGACCGACCCATTTATCTATTATTTTTGGCTGTCTAAGAAGCGCTCTGCATCTAGTGCTGCCATACAGCCTGTACCTGCAGAGGTAATTGCTTGACGGTAGATGTGGTCAGACACATCACCTGCTGCAAATACACCTTCAACACTAGTCTGTGTTGCATTACCATTTAGGCCCGACTGTACAACCAAATACCCATCTTTCATCTCTAGTTGGCCCTCAAACATATCTGTGTTTGGTTTGTGACCAATTGCGATGAAAACACCGGCAAGATCAAGCTGCTCTGTCGCTTCTGAATCAGTATCTTTGATACGAATACCAGTAACACCCATATCATCACCTAGCACTTCATCAAGTGTGCGGTTTAGGTGTAATACTACGTTACCGTTCGCCGCTTTATCCATTAAGCGATCGGCAAGAATTTTCTCACTACGGAAAGAATCGCGGCGGTGAATAACATGTACTTCTTCAGCGATGTTTGATAGGTAAAGTGCTTCTTCAACCGCGGTATTACCACCACCAACAACCGCAACCTTTTGACCACGATAGAAAAATCCATCACAAGTTGCACAAGCAGATACGCCACGGCCTTGGAACGCTGTTTCAGACTCAAGACCAAGGTATTTAGCAGATGCACCTGTTGCGATGATTAACGCATCACAAGTATATGTGCCTTGATCGCCAGTGAGCGTGAAAGGGCGCTTCGTCACGTCAACTTTGTTGATGTGATCGAAAATGATTTCAGTTTCAAAGCGCTCTGCATGCTCTTTCATACGGTCCATAAGTGCTGGACCTGTTAAACCATGTGCATCACCAGGCCAGTTTTCTACTTCAGTTGTTGTAGTCAGCTGACCACCTTGCTGCATACCTGTGATTAATACCGGGTTTAAATTTGCTCGTGCAGCGTATACTGCGGCTGTGTAACCCGCAGGACCCGAACCTAAAATCAACAGTTTGCAGTGTTTTGCATCGCTCATGTAATTTTCCTAACTTAATTCTAAAAAATGCTATTAAGCAAAAGTTTGTTCGATTCTATGTAATTCAATAGGGAAGTAAATAAAAAACCATAATCCGATTTGGTATAAATTGGCAAGTTGTCAAAAAATTTGTACTGTTTTGTTTTAAATCGACTACAGATTGAGCAATCTTGTTCGGGACTAGCAAAAAACGGCAGTATTTCATGACCTCAGGTTTTTTTTTTGGTATGTTTTAGAGAATTTTGTTTTGCTATCAAGAGTTGGTAGCCTAATTGAAAAGGTACATATGGCATTTTGGCAGAATACCCCGGGCTTTGGGTTAAGTGCACAAGATTGTGAGGTGTTAACTGATGCTAAGCAATATCATCAGACGCTTTTACAACTGATCTCACAGGCAAAAACGCGTATTTATATCACCGCACTTTATCTTCAAGATGATGAGGCGGGTCGCGAGATATTGCATGCATTGCACGAGGCTGCACAGCATAATCCAGACTTAACGGTAAAAGTGTTGGTTGATTTTCACCGTGCGCAACGTGGCCTGATAGGTGCTGAAAAGTCAGAAGGCAACGCCAAGCTATATTGTGATTTAAAAGAGCAGCTGGGCACTCAAGTTGAAGTGTATGGTGTGCCGGTAAAAGCAAAAGAGCTTTTTGGCGTGTTGCATTTAAAAGGCTTTGTTATTGACGACATCCTGCTTTATAGCGGTGCTAGTTTAAATAATGTCTATTTGCATCATGATGAAAAATACCGCCTAGATCGCTATTTTGTGATTAAACAAGCACAGCTCGCGGATAGCTTTTGCCACTTTACCGATCAAGTGCTGATAGCGTCTGACGCAGTACCTAGACTCGACATCCGTCCATTGCCTACTTTACTCGACATTCGTACTGCGCAAAAAAAGCTGATGAAACAGTTGAAAAAGGCCAGTTATGATATTTCAAAGGCGAACAGTCGGGAAGGTCTAACGGTTCGTCCATTTTTAGGTTTTGGTCGTAGAACTAATAAGCTAAACCGTCTTATTAAGGCGCTTTTCGATACCACAGAACAAGAGTTAGTACTTTACACTCCTTACTTCAATTTTCCAGCTCCTCTACTTCGCTCGCTACGTCGTTTACTGAAAACAGGTAAAAAGGTGACAATAGTGGTGGGGGATAAAACGGCAAATGATTTCTATATCAGTCCAGAGCAGCCATTTAGCCGAATTGGAGCGCTTCCTTATTTGTACGAAACCATTTTGTATAAATTTATCAAGTCGCAACGCCGCTTCATCACTGGCGGATTGCTGGATGTATATCTGTGGCAAGATGGCAATAACTCGTTTCACTTGAAGGGAGTGAGCAAAGATGGCGATACGCATTTAATGAGTGGTCATAACCTCAACCCAAGGGCGTGGGGGTTAGATATTGAAAATGGTATTCTAATAGAAGATCCCGACAAAGCATTATTGCCTCAAATCGAGTTAGAAAAACAAGAGATATTGAAACATTGTCGCCGCATCGACAGCCACGATGATCTCGAGATACTAGCGGATTATCCAGCACCTGTGAAAAAACTTCTTGGCCAGGCTAAGCGTGTGAAAGTCGACTTTATTATCAAGCGTTTTATTTAATTCAAACACTGTCAGTTTTTTAAAAAGGGACGAGCGTCCCTTTTTTACTTTCTTATTTTTGATTATACGCTTCGTTGTGTGAGCTTGCTGCGCGACCTGATGGATCGGCATTGCGCTGGAAAGATTCGTCCCAAGCAAGCGCTTCGGGCGTTGAACAGGCAACAGACTTGCCGTGAGGAACACACTTAGCTGCCGCTTCTCCTGGGAAATGCGACTCAAAAATGGTGCGATAATAATAGGCTTCTTTGCTATCCGGAGTATTGATTGGATAGCGGTAGTGGGCGTTTTCAAGATCCGAGTCGCTCACTTGCTGACTGACGTACTCTTTTAGTGAATCGATCCAGCTATAACCTACGCCATCAGAAAATTGCTCTTTTTGGCGCCACAATACGTCATCGGGTAAATAGCCATCAAACGCCTCACGGATAATGTGTTTTTCGATACGGCCATCTTTACACATTTTGTAGTCTGGGTTGGTACGCATGGCAATATCGACAAATTCTTTATCTAAGAAGGGAACACGTGCTTCAACCCCCCAAGCTGCCATCGACTTATTTGCACGTAAGCAATCAAACATATGAAGTTTCGCGACCTTTCGGTTTAGCTCGTTGTGAAACTCCTCAGCATTTGGTGCTTTGTGGAAATACAAATAGCCGCCAAATAGTTCATCGGCCCCTTCACCCGATAGCACCATTTTAATGCCCATAGCTTTAATGTAGCGTGCCATAAGGTACATAGGAGTAGAAGCGCGAATGGTTGTGACATCGTAGGTCTCTAGGTGATAGACCACTTCTTTAAGGGCATCAATCCCTTGTTGTACGGTAAAGTGAATGGGATGGTGAACTGTGCCGATTTTATCCGCTACCTTTTGTGCTGCAGCGAGATCGGGTGAACCTTCCAAGCCAATGGAAAATGAGTGAAGTTTTGGCCACCAAGCATCGGAAGCATCATCATCTTCGATACGCTTTGCTGCAAACTTTTGTGTGATAGCGGAAATCACAGAAGAATCTAAACCACCAGACAACAACACGCCATATGGCACATCGCACATCAATTGGCGTTTTACTGCGGCTTCTAGCCCATTTTTAACCGCTTCGGGGCTGGCCTCATTGTCTTTTACAGCACTAAACGCTTGCCAGTCGCGTTGGTAATACTCTCTTGGACCACCTTCTTTTGAATACCAATAATGGCCGGGAGGAAACTCTTCAATTTGCGTACAAATGGGTGTGAGCGCCTTCATTTCGCTTGCGACATAGAGGTTACCGCTTTGATCACGGCCAGTGTAAAGTGGAATAATACCGATGTGGTCTCGACCAATTAAAAAGGCATCTTCCGTTTCATCGTACAAACAAAATGCGAAAATTCCATTAAGATCATCTAAAAACTCAGGGCCTTTTTGCTTGTATAGTGCCAAGATCACTTCACAGTCTGACTCTGTTTGAAAGTCAAATGGAACGGTCAGTGCTTTTGCAAGCTCTTTATGGTTATAGATTTCACCATTGACCGCCAAAATATGTGTTTTTTCAGGGTTAAATAATGGTTGTGCGCCGCTAGAAACGCCGACAATTGCCAAACGCTCATGAACTAAAATGGCTTTTTCACTTGAATATACCCCTGACCAGTCGGGACCACGGTGTCTTAGTTTTTTTGACATTTCGATGGCTTGCTCTCGAAGTGCAAGGGGATCGGTCTTGATGTCAAGTACGCCGAAAATTGAACACATATTTCCTCATTCCTATTGATGTGTTGATAATATCAACAAATTATTATTGCTCACGGAAGCATAGTTACCATGAGATAGTTTAAGTTCTACCAAAAATAATTTGATAAGTCACACAATGAAATAGAGAAAATGTGAATTTTTTGTGAGATGAAATGGTGCAATTCTGCACCATTGTGGGGCATTGTTTATTAGTGTGTCGTTCCAGCGACAAGCTTAATATCTTGCTTTTGTGTAATGGCACTGGTTAATAGGATTTTTATTCCTTTAACTAGGGTGTCAATGTCCATACTGGGTGCACCAGGGTGGTGCGCTGCTTGGGAGGGTAAGTATGGGATATGCACAAAGCCACCACGGCACGCTAAGTCATGTGTACTAAGATAGTGCAGTAATCCATACATCACATGGTTGCACACGTAAGTGCCAGCAGTATTTGAAATGCTTGCAGGAACTCCCGCTTGAAGTGCACTACTTAGCATACTTTTTATTGGTAAAGAGGCAAAATATGCATCGGGACCGTGTGTAACGACTGGTGTGTCTATCGGCTGGTTTCCTGCGTTGTCGGCTATTCTGGCATCGTTGATGTTAATCGCGATACGTTCGATGGAGATATCACAGCGTCCACCTGCCTGGCCCACACAGATCACGATGCTTGGGTGATACTTATCTATCGCTTGCGTTAAAGACTCAATACTTTTGTCAAATTCACAAGGTAACTCTTTTGTGTGGATCAGGTGACCTTCAATGGTTTCACCCTCTAATAGCTGCGCTAATTGCCATGAAGGGTTGATGGACTCACCACCAAATGGGGTGAACCCAGTCACGAGGACACAAGGTTTACTGTAACTGGACATTAAAAAACGACTCCGTACATAAGAAAAATATTAATCACTAATAACGTTATAGCGGTTGGTATTTGCACTTTAATGACTTGGTACTTATCTTTTAAATCTAACAGTGCCGCTGGCACGATGTTGAAGTTAGCGGCCATTGGTGTCATCAGTGTTCCACAATAACCCGAATACATACCAATTGCGACAAGCGGTGCAGGGTCAGCGCCGTGGCCTTGGATCAAAAATGGCAGCGCAATACCCGCCGTCATTACCGGAAATGCGGCAAAAGCATTGCCCATTATCATGGTAAATAGCGCCATGCCCACACAATACAGTACAACGAGCATAAAACGGTTATCTGGCGAAATAAACAATGTCACTAAGTCTTGGATAGCAGTGCCTGTGTTGGCGACGATAAATACACCGCCAAGCATTGCTAGCATCTGTGGCAATATTGCTGCCCAGCCTATTGAATCGACCAAGCGACGAGACTCAGAAAGTGCTTGTAGTGGACTGCCTTTGGTTATCTTCCAGCTTACCAGCAATGCGATGGTGCAAGCGAGTGTCAGTGCTGAAAGCGTCACATGTTCCTGATCGAATAGATAAAAATCGCCGAGCTGGATCTCACTTAAGATGATAGTGCAGATAACGGTAACTATTGGAATAAGTACAGCAGGAACAAACAATTTATTACCAAACCGATTTGCATCTTCTGTTTTGGCTCGTTCGCACGGCATTTCGTAATTTCCCATGGAAACCATATTCATACCTGCAAGTAGTGCGATGATCACCACGTTGATGCCAATCCATAAATAAGTATTTCGCTCACCAATCAACGCGATAGAAGCATCACCAAAGATAAAGACAGAGCCAAATAAAAACCAAAATAGGGCGGTGGTGAGGCGCTTAGGATGGGCCTTATCTTGTAGCGTTTTCACCACTAAAAACATCACAATAAAGCCAATTAATAAATAGATGTTGTCAATTGAAAGTAAGCTAGATTGCGCGTCAGGAGTGTTCATTAAGCTCATAATGACTCCTCCTTAAGCGCTGAATTTGTATTGCTAGGTGTTTGCTCTTCTTCGCTTTGTTGCTGCTGACAGCGCGCAATTTCTGCCCGGATTTTTGCCTCAAATCGCGCTAACCGGAAAAGATGAACAATGAGCGCGGCAATTGCGGTTGGTATTGCCCAAAGTCCGATATGTAGCGGTTCAATCCCGGCAATGCCGTTTTCTTTTAAAAATGCATCCATTAGCAGTACAGCACCAAAGGCGATAAAAATATCCTCACCAAAGAACACGGCGATGTTATCGCAGGCCGCAGCATGTGCGCCTATCATGTCTTTTACATCTTGTGGCAGGTCGCCGTATTGGTTTGCCGCAGCGCCTATCGCCATCGGAGCGAGCAGTGGTCTAACGGTTTGCGCTTGGCCCGCTAAATTGATTAATCCCAGTGCAGCGGAGCACTCACGGACAACAAAATACATACTTAAAATTCGGGAAGTGGTCGCCCCTTTTATACCCGCAACCCAAGCTTTAGCGCGTTGCTGTAAACCGTAACGCTCTAAAATTGCAATCACGGGTAAGATAAGTAGAAAGCTTGCAAGCTGGCGAGAGTTCATAAACTTTTCGCCAAAGGTGGCAATTAAGTCGACAAAGTCTATTCCAACGGCAAAACCAGTAACTAGACCTGCCGAGGTGACAACCAATAAGGGATTAAACCTCAGAGCAAAGCCAATAACAATCACGGCAATGCCTAAAAGGGGAAGGAGATTTAGCTCAGTCATTTTGTTGTTCTTTATTTTTAAGCGCTAGCCTTAGCTGATTGAGATGCGCCTGTACTCGGTGAGATTCCTTTGCTGCATCTATAAGGGATGTTGATTTTAAATGGATACAATCGCCCGCGCCCAATTGGCTCAAGTGGCGCATATCGGCTTGAATGATGGTACCAATAATTGGATAACCGCCTGTGGTTTGGCAGTCATTCAATAGGATAATGGNCCACTAGGGGGGAGCTGAATAACGCCTGGGTGGACAGCTTGGGTTGCAATATTATGTGCATGCACTAGGCTACTATGGCCACTTAGGCGAATACCCATACGATTACTGCTGGGATTTACTTTCCAAATGGTGTCGTTTAATACACTCAGTGTCTGTTTGGAAATTAACTCGAGATGTGGGCCTGGGATAAAATGAATGAGCTTTTCGTAGCTGGGCTGCAGGCCACCAGCGGCGTCCTTGGCAGTGCTTGGCGTGTAGCTCAGCTTGTCCCCTTGTTTAAGAGCTCGGCCACTTATACCCCCAAAGCCTGCCATGAGATCGGTTGAATAACTCCCAAGCAGCTTGTCTATGTTGGTAAATCCACCTTCGACCACCAAATAAGCGCGTAAACCATCGCGATTTTGTTTAAATGTTAGCTTATCTCCAGCTTTAGCGCTGTAGCGCCAGCAAGGGTATACCGCTTCATCGTTTAAAGCGGCATTGAGATCTGCCCCTGCGATAACAAAGTTAGTGGGGGCGTGGAAGTAAAACTCGCATAAGCCAACGGTCACTTCAATAGCTGCACTATCGTCGTCATTTGACAAGAGTGTATTTGCAAGTTTAAGCGCGATAGGGTCAATGACACCTGCTTGACTTACTCCTAAGTGGCGAAGTCCTTGGCGACCCATGTCTTGAATAGTTGAAAGTGGCCCAGGTTTAATAACTTCTAGCATGATTTCTCCACAAAACGCACGACATCACCCGGTTGCAGCAAGCTTGCTGATGCAGAATTTGGGTCAAATAGCGTCGTATTGGTTTGTCCAATTAAATTCCAACCACCGGGAGATTGGCTCGGGTAAATTGCACTGTAGCTGTCTGCGATGGCAATACTGCCTTTGGGGACCTTGGTAATTGGTATGGATTTTCTGGGTAATTGAAGTGCGGTTGGTAACCCTGACAAGTAAGCAAAACCAGGTAAGAAGCCAATAAATTGCACTTGATAATCAACGCTTGAGTGCAACTCGATAAGCTGTTTTGGTGTCAGTTGTAATTCGTGGGCTATACGTTCAAAATCCTGCCCGAATTCTTTGCCATAAAACACCTCAATATGATGGTGTGTTGGCTTTACCTCTGCCACTTCTAGGTCTTGCCAATGTGCTTGGATTTTATGTTGCCACTGATCGGCTTTACGCGAGTCTTTTAAATAGGCAGTAACGGAAGATTTGGCAGGCACCACATCAATAAAATCACCGCTACTATCAAGCCATTTCTTGAGGGCGAGTAATCGTTGGTTAATTGGATTCTTGCTATCAGGCAAGCATGTTGCATTTACAACAATTGCTTGCTCACCTAATAGATAACAACTCACATCGGACATAGACAATAACAATTGGTTGCTTTGGTAAACGTTATATTTCTTATAACACACCTCGCAATTGAAACGAAGTTATTGCTACTAGTTGCCATTGTGTTGCAGTTACAAAAAAAGCCGTGTTTAAACACGGCTTAAAATCTGAGGATTTATTTAGCAGTTAATAGCCACTCGCTTAAGAGGCGAACGCCATAGCCTGTACCACCAGTTGGTACTTCGTCTTTGGCTGAGCTTGAAAGTGCGTTACCGGCAATATCGATATGAACCCAACGGGTGTCACCTGCAAATTGTTGTAGGAAAGTCGCAGCAGTTGTTGCACCTGGACCACCTGAACCTACGTTTTGGAAATCGGCGATGTCAGATTTTAGTTTGTCCTTATAGCCAAGCGGTAGACGCCATACGTTTTCGTTCACAACCTTACCTGCGTTGGTAAATTCTGTAACTAAGCTATCATCTTCAGAGAAAATTGCTGAATATTCGTTACCAACAGCACGAATTTTAGAGCCCGTTAATGTCGCGACGTCAATCATGATTTCAGGGCTGTAATGTTTACGTGCATACCACATTGCATCAGACAGCACCAAACGGCCTTCAGCATCTGTGTTGACCACTTCTACGCTAATGCCTTCTGCAGTGCGCAGTACATCACCCGGTGCGATTGCATACTGAGACACCATATTTGCCGCCATGCCCATGACTGCTACCACGTTTACGTCTGCTTTGCTTAGCGCCATTGCTTTTACTGTACCAAGTACGGCTGCCGCGCCCGCCATGTCAGATTTCATGCGTGCAATCGAAGCGCCGGTTTTGATGCTATAACCACCAGAATCAAACGTAATACCTTTACCGATCAGGGCAATCGGTGTCTCGCTGTTGCCTTTATAGTGTGCAACAACTAAACGAGAGCCGTGCTCACTACCACGACCAACGCCTTCAAGTGCGCCCATGCCAAGCTCTTTAAGTTCAGCTGGTGCTAATACTTTTACTTCAACGCCATATTGTTCAAGTTCCTTTGCTGCTTTTGCAAAGTCAACCGGGGTCATTTCTGTTGCGACTTCAGAGGTTAAGTCTCGCGCTAAAAATACGCCAGCTTGAATGTGTTGTAGTGCTTTATACTGAGCCCGTGTTGCTTGCTTATCGGCAACGTCGAAGTGATAGCTTACGTTAAAAGTGTTTGGCTCTTTTTTGTATACTTCGAAGGTGTGGTCACGAAGGTTTGCACCGTGTGCAAATTGTGCTGCTAGTTCTGCATTTGAAAGCGCTCCCTCAACGTCTTCGAATGCAACTGCAACATTCTCCAGCTTTTTACCTTCAAATTTAGCGTGTAAGTTACCGCCAAGTTTGGTCATTTTGCTCGCGTTGAGTTCGCCTGCATCACCTAAACCAACAATGAAGATACGCTTATAATCAGAGTCTACCGGCGCTAATACCTCAACTGTTTTGCCATACGCGCCTTTAAAATCTTCAGCAGCAATTGCGCGCTCCAATTGTTTACGAGTGTCTTTATCTAGGAACTTTAGATTACTTTGGTTTTCACCAGCTTGAAAAAGTACCAGTGCATCAGCGTCTGCAAGCTTGGTATTGAACTCAAAGTCAGCGGCATTTGCAGAAGTCATACTGGCAACCGCCAGCGCTAAAGCAGAAAAACGCGTAGTCAATGACATAATTTTATCCTCAGATAACTAAAATTGCGGCGTTTTTACCTCATTTGGAGAAATTTAGACACAATTTGTCGGTGAAGTAACAGCTTTTACCGTTCAGTGACATTAGGTAAGCGGCTTGTCAGCACGGTGCCTAATATCGTGACCATAATGTAGAGTGCAAGTAACACATTAATTGAAAATACCGAGGCGACGACACCAAGTGCACTTGTTAATAAAAGTACAATACCGATAATTGTGTTACTGAGCGTGACGTAACTGGTGCGTTTGTTTCCTTCAGCCATATCGACCACGTAGGTTTTGCGGCCCACGCGCACGCCTTGGTGAGCGATGGCAATGACAAAATAGCAAAGTGGAATAAACCAGATTTTTTCTAGCAGTGAAGAATAAAATAAAGAAGTTGCCAGTAGTACAGCAGTGATAGCAACGGTGATTGTAGCACCATAAATCATCACGTGTTTACTGGATTGATCGGCAAGGCGACCCCAAAATGCACCACTGACTAAACTAGCAAGTCCAGACACCGCTAACAAAGCTGCCAACACCCATGCACCGTTGCCAATATTCTGCTGCGCCAGCACGGTGAAATAGGGCGGAATAAGCGCAGAACTTAATAGCAATCCACGGGCTAAAATGAACTTTTTAAGTATTGGATCGGTTTTCAACAGTGCTAAATCTTGCTTTATTTTATCTAATCCGCTTTCACCGCCTTCGGTTGCCCCTTCATATTCTTTGATTTTTAAGAACGTCAGCGCACCAATCAGCCAAAAGATTGCAGCTAGTACCAGTGTGATCACAAAATTGACGTTGTTTACTTGAGTGGCAGCGATAAAAAGCCCAACACCAAATGTAACGGTTATAAGTCCACTGACAGAGGCGGCTTGGCCGCTAAGCTGGCCGCGCTTTTGTTTAGGGATAGTTTTACCGATGACATCTTTTGACGACACGGAACTTAAGCTGCGGGCGATGCTAAAAATCGCCAGTAATCCAAGTACCAACCAAGCGTATAATTGATTTTCAGTTTGCTGCCATGTAAGCAGTGCCATAAGTAGTACACAAATAGCTTGAGTAAGTGCGCCGAGAGACCAAAGGTGCTTTCGTTTAGCGTGCTTACGCACCCACTGGCCAATAAACAATTGTGGGATCAGTGAACCGGACTCGCGAATGGGGACCAGAGCCGATATCATATAAGCGGGAGCACCGAGTAATTGCATCAGCCAAGGTAGCGTGATCTTTGGGTTGAGTAGGGCATCTCCTAATTTGCCAAATAGTTGACTCAATAAAATAAGTACGTAGTTACCGGGAACTTCTTTACACGCCTTATCGTCAATCGCTTTACAGGCACGCGCTTCGTCATCATTGGTTAGCTTTTGATAGAGATTCTCACTTATTTTACTCACACCCATTCCTTTACTTTGCAGTTTTGCAGACAGCCTACTTCACTATCATGAACGACTTTAGATGAAATGATAATTAACCTTTAGCGGTCTCATTTAATACGCAGTAAATCATATTAAGTTCAATAAGTATGAAGTGATAGTCATACTTAGTTGTGACATACAGCATTGAGAGGGTAGTGATGAAAACATTACAGGTGGCCGCATCGATAGGGTTTATCATAATGTTAGGTGTGGGTGTATCGGCGCTCGCGGGGACAGATATGCCCAAGCCTAAAGTTGATGGCGCAAGTAACCATATTAAAACGTTAGTGTTGGGCTCTGGTTGTTTCTGGGGTCCAGAAAAACGCTACGAGAAAATGACGGGCGTAATAGACGCTGAGTCTGGTTATGCCGACGGTAAAGGGTTTAAGCCAAGTTATAGAGAAATCATTAAATCGAGCCGACGCTTTGATGAAGACAACTATGCGGAAGTGGTAAAGGTAACTTACAACGCAAATCTTATCACCACCGATGCGCTGCTAAAGTACTACTTTGAAAGTCATGATCCAACCCAAAAAAACCGTCAGGGTAATGACGTTGGAACGCAGTATCGTTCGATCATTCTCTATACTGACGATCAACAAAGTGACAAGGCCCACACATTAAAAGCGCAGTATCAACATTTATTATCTGAGCAAGGCTATGGCGACATTCAAACCAAGATTAAGCCGCTTAGAAAATTCTATCCAGCGGAAGAGTATCATCAAAACTACTTAACCAAGAATCCCAAGGGATATTGCCCAGATCACAGCACGGGAGTGACCTTTGAAAAGGTGACGAAAGATAAAACAGATAACACTATGCTAGCCCAAGGTAAGCATATTGTGATTGTTGATGCTAAAAGCTATTGCCCTTACTGCGAAAAGTTAAAAAAAGAGGTGTTAAATGACTATCAAGGTGATATTCCACTTCATTTTCGCTATGCAGATCAACTCGAAGGACTAATGATAAAAACCGCGACTTGGGCAACGCCAACGATCTTATTTATTGAAGATGGTGTTGAGTCCCTTGGCTTTCAAGGCTTTATGGCGAGAGAAGAGTTTTACAAGGCACTCGGTGCTTTTAAGCTGGGCCGCTCGGAAGCCTTTGACATTGCCTTTCAAAAAGGCACAGAACGACCATTTTGCAGGCAATACGATATCTTTAAAAACACACCAGATGGTGTATTTATTGATAAATTGAGTGGTAAAGCTCTTTTCGATACCCGAGATAGGTTTAACTCAGGCACTGGGTGGCTGTCGTTTACCCACCCAGTAAAAGGCAGCGTGACCTATCACAAAGATTTAAGCCACGGAATGGTAAGAACCGAAATCCGCTCAAAAAGCAGTGGTATTCATTTAGGTCATGTATTTAAAAATGAAGGGCCAAAAGGTCAAGACCGCTATTGTATCAATGCCCAAGTACTTGAGTTTAAAGCGAGAGAGGCGCTTTAGGTATTACGCCTAAAGCCACCGTTTGCTTCGGAGCCAGAGATAAATTTAAGTCGAAGTTACTTTTGTGCATTAAGAGAGTGTGTTTACTTTTTAACTTTTCAAAGTGGTACTTTGGTTATTTTCTCCTCAAATTTGATCTGCCATTTAAAATACGTAAAAGTAATTCTTATGCACTGTATACATATTCTATGTCTGTTTTGTTTGTGGTGGCTCGTTTCGGTACCGACAGCTTCAGTTTAAATGAGGGAGTAAAGACAGGTTTTATTGCCCGTAAACTTATTGGGAACGAATGAGAGTATTATGTTATGGTATAACTCTTAGACAACGAAGGATTTAGTCATGCTGACCTTAGCGCCATTCACCGCAACTCATGTAGAGGCAGTGAAACGAGTACACCTTGCGGAGGAGCAAATTCAATTTGCCGGTACCGCTGAGTCTTTTTTAGAAGACCAAAGTGAGACCACCCATTTGCATGTCATAAAGGTGGCTGATGAAATTATCGGATATTTTAAGTTTGATATTGCATATTCGAACACATATTCGTTTTGCCCAAAAAGCGGTTTAGGTTTAAGAGCATTTGTCATAGATAGCCAGCGACAAGGTCAGGGTTTGGGGACATTAGCCGCAACTACATTAGTCCCTTATGCGCAGGCAAGATATCCAGAATTTGAGTCAATATATTTAACCGTAAACTGTAGAAACCCAGCGGCGATTACCTGTTACCTAAAAGGTGGATTTGAAGATACAAATGAAAAATACCTCGGTGGTCCCGCTGGCCCTCAACATATTATGAAAGCATCTTTGTTCAGAAAGCACAGTAGTACAATATGACGTTGTACTATATAGCAATCGTGCCTTACACACCTTGTCGTGAGCTGATGATAGGTTGAACATGCCGTTGAGAAGCATTTTAAGATTGTGGCAAGTCGCGCTAATTTGAGTGTGTATCAAGTTTGTCATTGTCCTTCCTTGACGTACTTTTTTATTTGTCGCGAACAGTACGGGATAGGCGGCAAAAATTTAATTATTCAATGCGAATTACATTGCTAAAGTCATAAAATAGGCGTATACATCGCATCGACTTCTTGCTTTATTTTTTAGGTGTATCTGTGGACTTTTTTTGGGTGTTGTTACTCATTAGCTTGAGTGCAGTTTTCGCGCTGTGTGAAATATCATTGGCAGCGGCACGCAAAGTTAAATTACAAACCTTATTTGATCTTGGTGACGTTAGAGCCAAGAAAGTATTGTATTTGCAGGCCAATGCGCATCAGTTTTTTGCTGCGGTACAGGTGGTACTCAATGCCTTGGCAATTGTCGCGGGTATGATAGGCGAGTCGGTGTTTACTCCTTATGTATTGCAACTACTAAACTGGGTTGCAAGTTTTATGTTTGTTGACGTTGCGGCACATGCCTCGATGTTATTGCAAATATCCACTGTGGTGTCGTTTTTACTGATCACATCGTTATTTGTACTGTTTGCTGATTTATTGCCAAAACGAATAGCCATGGTTATCCCTGAAACTATCGCGATGCGATTTATCCATCTTATGCTTGCCAGCGTTTGGATTTTTAAGCCTATTATATGGCTATTTAACGTGTTCGCCGATTGGATAATAAAGCTATTCAATTTACCAAATGAGCGTGACGAACAGGTAACGCGTGATGATATTTATGCGGTGGTTGATCAAAGTGCTGAGCAGGGTGAACTGTGCGAACACGAGTACAATATCATTGGCAATGTGCTCGACCTTAACCAGACTAATATTACCCAAGCGATGATCAATCGCGATGCAATCGTGTGGTTAGACATTCAAGAATCAGAAGAAAACCTGAGCGCGTTAATTCAAGCGCACAGTTTTCAACAGTATTTGCTGTGTGACGGCTCGCTCGACAAAGTGATAGCTGCACCTGAGGCAAAACAACTGCTTAGCAATATTTTGGCTAAAAAGCCGTTACTGGATGGTCAACAACAAGAATTCCATAAGCCGGTAATTTTACTTGATACTCTAAGCCTTTCCGATGCGCTAGATGGGCTGAAAAGTCATGAAAGCAACTGTGCGGTGGTGATCAATGAATTCTCAACAGTGGTTGGGATGGTAACGTTATCCAGCATCTTGAATTTAATTGCACTGAAAGATGACCAAGCAATAGAAGCCCAATTTAGACAAAAGGATAACACCCGATGGCTAGTGCAGGGCGATATGTCGATTAAGGACTTTCAAGCTTCGGTGATTGAGTACGAGTTTGAACCGATTGAAGCCATAGAAACCTTAGCCGGTTTTGTGATCCACAGGTTAAAGCATTTTCCTGTGGAAGGAGAGTCGTTAGAAGTTGATGGTTTTAAGTTTAAAGTAATAGAAATTCAAGGATTGGCCATTAGGCAAATTGAAGTAACCAAAGAGCCCCAACTATAAGGGACTCAGTGTTTCCAACACCGCGTTGATTTCTTTTAGCACCAAAGCCGAGGAGTCCTGCATAAAAAAGTGCCGACCAGGTATTGCTTTAGGCGTGATACTTTGTTTAAAGCAACTTTCCCAATGTTGCATATCCATCCCTGTTGCTGCTTTATCCCGAGTACCATATAACACGATTGCAGGGACGCCGAGTTTACAAGTTGAGTCGTATTGATAGGTCTCTCCTAGCTTAAAGTCTGCTTTTAACGTCGGCAGCATCAGTTGTTGCAATTCGATATCGTTGAGCAAAGCTGGTGGTAACCCGCCCATTAAATTTACCGCCGCAATGAACTTCTTATCGTCAAGAGTATGGTAGGGGGGNCATATTGGGGTGCCTTCCTTGCAGCAATAAACAGGTGTTTAACGATATTACAGCCGCGATGTTGAAGTGCTAAGGCAAGCTCATACGCAATATAAGCGCCATTGCTATGACCGTAAAAAACGCTGGGCAGTGGCCTTGCCTCGCTCAAAATAGGTGAGATTTCACTGACCAAGGTATGAATATTATCAATGGCGGCTTCCTGACTCCGCTCCTTTCGCCCTGGAGCTTGGAGTGCGTATAAAGCGACATCTTCGGGCAGTTTTCCTGCCCAATTTTGGTAAACAGCTGCATCTGCCCCAGCGTAAGGAAAGCAAATGAGTTGTTTACGAATGGTGTTAGGCTTATTTAATAAAACTAGCCATTTTGAATCTATGTTATTTCTACATGTTGGTAATGCGACTTGGCTCATTGTTAACTCAATAGGTTCTTTTTGGTTGCTGTGAAAGTGGCTGGCAGTTTGTAGGTCGCGCGTAGCGAGAAAGCCACAAATGTAAGGCTCACGAGGGCTTGAACTACTACGCTTAGCACTGTGATATACCATAGGTCAGTAATCGAAAGTTGTTGCTGTTTTGCCAACCAAATAATTGGTAGGACAAAGGTAAATAGTCTCGTGGTGTTACTGTAAAGTGGCGGCCATGTATTGCCTGATGCTTGAAACAATCCCGAGCAAGTGAAAACAACCCCCGTTGCGATAAAGCTCCAAGCGACAATATATAGAAAGTAACGGGTGTGTTCGATGACTTGCGGGTTTTCTGAAAATGGCATGGCGAGTTGAGCGCCTAAGTGTGCTGCGAGTAAGGAAACTCCCAACATCAAGCTACAAGTCGCGAACAGTGACCAATAGAATGCCTGTCTAAATCGTTTGAAGTTCCCTGCGCCGTAATTTTGTCCTGCTATTGCTGGCAGTGAAAATGCGACGGCCATCACGGGCAAAAACAGAGCTTGGATCACTTTCGAGCCAATTCCAAATCCGGCTTGTACATCGGTGCCAAAGTCTTTTAATACCCAAAATGTTGTCGACATATAAACAAACATCAGAATAAGTTCCGCACCTGCTGGGAAACCCACTGAAAATAGCCGTTTTATGGTGTGACGATGAAACGATAAAAACAACTGGCTATCAAGCATTAAATAACGTTTGTCGTGATAGAGATAAAACCAAAGTGACAGCACGGCTATCACAACAGAAATGGAACTGGCCAGCCCCGCACCTGCAATGCCCATTTCTATTCCGAATAGCCATCCCGAGATTAAGATGGGCGACAGAATAATATTAATAATAAGAGAGCCGATTTGCGCGATCATCATTGGCTTTACAACACCAGTTCCTCTCAGTGCAGCACCGATTGTAGTCATAATAAACTGCAGCACTAAACAGGGTAAAAACCAGTATGAGTAGCTTAATGCTGCCTCTGTGGTTGCGGGATCTTCGCTGGTGATGTGCAGATAAGATTTGATGCTATAGATACCTGTTAGTATCAAGATGGTACCAAGTGCCACGGAAGCGAATAGTGCTTGGTTAAATACAAGATTGGCGCTGGACTGATCCTTTTCTCCTACCGCGTGCGCAACTAATGTTGCGGTTCCGACATTCAAAATCTGGCTGACGGCGAAAATCAAAAACATGATATTGCCAATTAAACTGAGCGCTGCGACTGGAGCACTGCCTAAGTCTGAAACAAAATAGAGATCGGTAAGCACATAAAGTGTTTGCACAAACATCCCAATCGACATTGGTAGCGCCATAGCTACTAGATGCTTAGGTAAGGAACCTTGAGTTAGATCTTTCACGCAGCTACCTTTTCCTAATACCTATTGTCGAGGGAGTGGAACGTGGCACGTTGTCATATTCTTGGGATAGCTGAGTTGATTTGGTGTATCTTGGCCTATTTCCACGTCTACTGATGAACCACCTAAATGGGTGAAGAATACCTTTGGCAACCTCAAAGGCGCATGGAAATAAATGTGGTTTAGTAACCCCAACTTCAATTGGACTATGATCCGGGCGGTAAAAAAAGCTTCCGAATAATCGGTCCCAAATACTCAAATCAGAACCAAAATTTCCGGCCTCTTTCAATTCTACGCTATGATGGAAACGATGGAGTTCTGGTGTTGCCACGATGTAGTTTAGCCATCCCATACGAACGTTTACATTGGCATGAATGAAATATCCGTGCAGAGCAGTAAATTGACCAGCAATGAACATTCCTTCGGCTGAGAAACCAAGCAATAGAAATGTAGTCTGTATAACTAGCGCGCTTAACAATACTTCCAGAAAGTGAACGACAGAGTTATTACTTACCGTAACTTTGTTAGGCCGATGATGGATCCCATGAAAGCTCCAAAGAAACAGATGCCGATGTTCTAATCTATGTAGCCAGTACCCGATAAACGAGCCGACGAGAATGGCTAGAATGGCATTTTGTGCCAAGCTCAAAGTATTTTCGATAGGGGCGAGCTGGAGTGCAATTACTCGCACTAGTGTCTCGCTAAACGCCCCGTATACGATGACGAGAATAAAGCACAAGCCATCTCTGCTCCATTCCTTTTTACTGGGATGCCATTGTGTTTTAAACGGGTTTAGTCTTTCCATGATTATAAAATAGGCAATGATGATAAGCACACTAGAGAATGCCGCTAATCCAAGGTCAATGCCTTGTTGCAAGACAAAGATACTGTAACCAATAAGGATCAAAACGATCAAAGGGTAGCAGGTAAATGCACAAAGCCTGCGAAGTTGGTTTTTGCTTGGACTAGGCATAGTTGTCTGCCTCATTGGTGAGGTGTGACTGCGTACTTTGTTGTTCTGAATAGCAAACTCTGAATGGCTTTTTATCTTGTCGGCAAAGGTATTGTGCAACATAGCGGCCACTGGCTGTTGAGTGTGTTACGCCGCTAAATGTGCTCCATTGCCCCGCATAATAAAAGTTGTCTAGATTAGGGAAGGTGGGACCATGCTTGATTTGGTAGTTCTCTAATTCTTCTGTCAGCGGCGCAAAAGGATGCCAAGCTAAAACGGTCCCATTGTGATTCTCGGTATAACGTTCACAGGTTAATGGCGTTACAACATCTATAAACTCAACTTTGTCGCTAAGACCTTCAAAGTATTGGTCAAGGAACTCGACTATCGCCTGACCCACTTTTTTCTTTGCCTGCTTATATTCGGGTGAGCGGCGTTTACGTGTATATGGATTACGACTCTGCCCTGAAGAGGTAGATTGCACGACGTTTTGCTCCATTGCTTGCCATGCGTCACTTTTTGATAAATAAGTGACGTATAAGACTGATTTGCCGCTTGGTGCATGATCTGGATATAGCGTATTGCGGATTTGCACACCAACCCCACTATGATAATTACCGACCAGTTGGCGCGAAATCGATTCGGGTAATAAGTATGAGGTATAAGGGTCATGGTCGGAATAGTCTGCATCTACAGCGATAAATACCGCAACACAGCCCGGAAATACCACGCTGTTTGCATCTTCTTCTAACTTAGTAAGCAGTTTATCCAGCACGGGGTGAGGGTAGCGATTTTGCAACATCTTACGAGTGAGTTTGTAACTATCACAACTGGCGACAACGTAGTCAGCGTAATGGAGAGAGCCATCGGCTAGTTGCACACCAACCACCCGGTCATTGTCGATGAGAATGTGCTCGACTTTACTTTTATACTGAATGTTTGCCCCTAGCTCTTTTGCCCGATTTGCCAATCGCTTCGCAAGGCCTAATGAACCAATACTAGGTACTCCTGCATTTTGGTTTGCAGCACAAGCTAAATTAAAGACAAAGGGCATTAATCGTAACTCGCTATGGCGGTCAAATATAATCCAGTTGAGTGCTTCGGCAAGCGTGGGGTTTGAAAAGCGCTTAGAAAAGTCTTCCATAGTGACAGCAAGCGTTTTCATAAAGGTGCGCATATAGGGCAGCAATTGCCACATCATTTTGCTTTTTTCCCACCATGTCATCAAGCCACCACTTTTAAGAAAAGGGAAATACGGCATACACTTTTGTAGTTTTCGGATATGTCCACAAAGTTCAATAATTAGCTTTCTATCTTCAGGAAAGCGCTTAATCAGGGTGGACTCTAACTTGTCTGGATCCACATAAAAGCGGATCTTTTCACCGTTAGTCGTGACGACTGAGTTAAATATCTCAGTGTTGTAAATAGGCACGTTTTCAAGACAACCTAGTTCATCCCAGATGGTTGCCATTTCATTGTTGGTTCCCGTGCCGTTTAACCAGCTGATACACCAATCGAAAGTGTATTCTTTTCGTTGCCATGAGGTGCAGCACCCTCCTGGTGTTTCATGCAGTTCGAAGACGGTGCATTGATAGCCATTCATTTGGCTATAAGCAGCGGTACCAAGACCAGACATACCAGCACCAATGATAATCACAGACTTTTGTTGTTCGGACATAGTTTTGTTCTTTTAATGATGCTCGACAAGCCATTTTAAATACCGAATTAGCCCGTCGAGCGAAAACATAAAGTGCATCTTAAGCTGTTTCGCAGGCAAGCTCTTGAAGCACGGCGGCAATCTCTTGGCACCAATCGTCGATGCGCTGCTCGGTGAGCTCCGGTTGGTTATCATCATCAAGCGACAAGCCGAGAAACTCGCTACCGTTTTCACTTAACCCTTTGGACTTGGTGAAGTGGTAACCTGAATTTGGCCAGTAACCAATTGCCGTGGCACCTTGCTCGGTTAGTTTATCGTGCAAGATGCCGATACCGTCTTGAAACCATTCGTCATAACCAACTTGATCGCCCTGACCGAAGATAGCCACGATTTTTCCGCTGAAATCCTGTTGTGCTAGGCTTTCCCAACGTGATTCCCAATCATCCTGTAAACCACCGTATTCCCACGTTGAAATACCAAAAATCAAAAATTCATAATTTTCGGTTAAGGTTAATTCGGTGTCTGCTATATCAAAGAGGTCGACGGTAAACTGGTTTAGGTTTGCTTTTATTAATTCTGCCGCGGCTTCTGTGTTACCTGTTGTGCTGCCATAAAATAGGCCAATACGAGTACTCATAATATCTCCTTTTAATTCTATTGGTTAAGCAACATGCTGCTTTTGTTCACTATAAGATTGAGGTTGGTGTAGTGGGTTTTCACCGATCCAAGCCTGAAACGGCTTGTCATCATCGCGGCATACAAAGTGCAGAACATGTCTGCCTGTGGCTGCAGCACGGATCAACCCACCCGTTGTCACCCAGTGACCAGCCATATAAAAGTTGCTAAGGCCGGGCAGTCCTGTTGTCCCGTTGGTATTTATTTCGTCTTCTAAACTTTCACCACTTTCCAAAAATGGCTGCCACGCCAATACCGTTCCTTTGCTGTTGCGGGTATAGCGAATTTGGGTCAGGGGGGTCGCGATGTCGATATATTCGATATGATCTTTTAGTCCCTCAAAATGAGTGGAGAGCTTATCGATTATAAATTCACCTAAGGTCTTTTTAGCGAGGCGATATCGAACACTACGCTTGACCCTAGTGTGATGGCGTTTAGTTGCCGTTGTTTCTTGGAAATTATTTAATTCAGCCCACGGCTCATAAGTTGAGAAGTAAGTGATATAAAGCACGGATTTGCCTTCAGGGGCGATATGCGGGTAGTGTACATTGCGCACCTGCACATTGATCCCCGGATGCGTCATACCTGGACAGTGGGCAAGATCTTGTTGGTCTAACAAGTGGGTGCGGCAATGGGGGTGATGAGTGTAGTCTTTATTTACCCCCAAAAATACAGAAACGTATCCTGGGAACATTTGACCATCGGTCTCCCTTAACTCGTCGTATAGCTTGTCTAACACAGGGCTGGAATACTGGCCATCAAGCATGTTTTTTACTACATCCGTACCGTCACATGCTGAGATCACTATATCGGCATACATTTTTTGGCCATCGCTGAGTTCGACACCGATGGCTTTGTTGTCTTCGACCAAGATCTTGTGTACTCGGGTGTTGTATATGATGTCACCCCCCAACTTTTTATATCTTGCTTCCATTGATTGCGCGAGACCTAGCGAGCCTCCTTCGGGCACACCTGCATTTTTTTTCGCCGCGCAGGCCAAATTAAAGTAGAAAGGTAACAGCGGGAAGCTGGGATGTTGCTCATAAAAGATAACGTTAAATGCCTTTTGCAGCAGCGGATGTGAAAACTTAGCGGCAAAGTCCGACATCAATGTCGCCATGGATTTGCGGATTAAATTGAATTTTTTGATAAATGGCCACATCATCTTTAGCTTTTGCCAGCGTGACATAATGCCAACTGGCACTAGAAAGGGATAAGCGTCTATCATTTTGACGAATTCACGAATGCCATCGCAAAATTGTGTGATGAGCTTTTTGTCTGCGGGAGAAATGCTCAAAAGGTGGGCTTCGAGTTTATCTGGATCTGCGTAGAAATGCACTTCTCCTAATTCTTCATCAATAACTGAATTGAAGATTTCAAAGTCTCTAATTTCTTTATCATCCAGCGCACCTAACTCTTGCCAGATTTGATTCATGCCGTTACCTGCGCCACTGCCGAGTAACCAGCTAATACACCAATCAAAAATATAATCTCTGCGTTCCCACGATGTGCAGCAGCCGCCGGGAATATCGTGCAGTTCTAAGATCACGCTCTTGTAGCCGTTCATTTGTGCATAGCTACCGGTTGAGAGTCCACCCATACCGGCACCTATGATGATCATAGATTGTCTTTGTGTGGTCATAATTCTGTCCTTAAAGTCGTAAGAAAGCCCCAAAGCGATGGCTTTGGGGCAAGCTGTTACTCCACGTTTGTTGCTATTACCGCTTGGCTTTGGGTATTCTGCAGAATACTTTGCATAATTGCGCCGTTGCCTGCCTGCATCATATCTGGCATCAACATTTCCTCATGCTTACCAACACCTTGATAGGTAATGACCTCGGCTTCCGACGCTGCATCCCAACTGGCTAGGCGAGCAGCTTCTACATGTGCATTTTGCTCGACGATAAAGTGTAGTTTTGCGTGAACCTGACCTAGATTTTTCACTTCATAACACCAATCAATATAGTCTCTAGCTTGTGCCAGTGTATGCTCGTGTACCGTATTTGAGCCGGTGTGGCGGGCGAAATGTGCTTTTAACTCTTGCTCAAAGTGCGCGAAGTCTTGCTCCCGCATTTTGATTGTTTCGGTGATCCTGAATGAGTCTAAGATCACCACATCCCCGACACGTTGACCCCGGCTTTCCAGCTCCTTAGCAATCTCAAAGGCTAAATTACCGCCAAGGGAATATCCAAATAGGGTATAGGGACCATGAGGTTGAATTTGCATAATTTGGTCGGCATAGTCGCTAACCTTAGTGTCACTTTCGAGGTAATTAAAAGAGATCACTTCAGTGTTAGGTAAGGCGTCGGCAAATGCTTTGTAAACAATGCTGTAACCACCCGCTGGCGGCAGCGCAAATAAACGAGCAGTTTGGCCCGCATTGAAGATAAGGTAAGGGGATGCGCCCGTTTCTTTTCCGGTTACTACATCTTCAATTGCACTCGCCATGCCATGTAAGGTTGTAAATCTAAATAGCTGATTAACTTCCATTTTGATGCTGAAGGCTGATTGGATCCTGACCATTAGCTCAATCAAATATAAAGAGTTACCACCAAGGGCAAAAAAGTCATCATGAAGACTAATGGATTTTTGCCCTAGCATATTGGACCAAATCTCAGCGAGCTGCTGCTCAAATAGGGTGGCAGGCGCTACGAATGCTCTTACCAACTCGGCGAGTTCAACCTGTGGCAATGCCGCTGCATCGATTTTACCGTTACTCAGTAATGGAAATTGATCAATAGCAGCCAGCTTACTAGGTACCATATAGCTTGGTAACTGATTCTCTAACTGCTCGAGGACAAACTCAGTACCGACCGCAAGCTCCGACTCAAAGTAGGCAATTAATTGGGTTTGCCCATGTACTTCTATCCCTTTTACATAGCTTCGCTTAATTCCTGGGATCTGGTTGATGCTAGACTCAATTTCTCCAAGCTCAACGCGGTGACCTCGTATTTTTACTTGGTTGTCGATACGTTGCAGAATATGTAGGTTGCCGTGTCTGTCCCATTTACCTAAATCACCCGTTTTATATACCCGTAGGGTGCTATTTTCTGACACGGGAAGTTGGATAAATTGGCTGGAATTTTTCTCTGGATTATTGAGATAGCCAAGACTTACGCCTTGCCCCGCAATTGCAATTTCGCCGACTGCGTTACTGGATACTAATTGGTTTTGCTTATCGAGCAAGATAAGTTGCGTTGCATTGAAAGGCTTGCCGATAGGCACCGTTGCACTGGTTTCTAAGTACTGCTCTGATTCCTCAAAGAAACTACTGTCTATGGTTGCTTCAGATGTGCCGTAGGAGCTAAATAGTCGAGCATCTTCTTGTAGCAATCCTTTGAGTGCGCGGTATTCAGCGATTTGCCATTGCTCAGAGCCAACAATCACTCTACGTAAGCTGGTAAATCCAACCTGACTTTGCTTTGCGAATAAGATGAGATTTCGAACCACAGAGGGCACAAACTCAACCGTATCAATCTGCTGTGTCTCAATGAGGTCATACAGCACCGGCATGTTCAGCATCATATTTTTAGGACACAACACTAAGTGCTTCGCATTGTAAAATGCGCGCGCGAGATCGCCACAAAACACATCAAAGGTTGGGCTGGCCAATTGTAAATGATGAGAGGTGGGTGCTAAATCAAATTGGGCTAACCAGTCCACAGCGATCGTCGCCCAGTTTTGATGGCTAACCTGGACAGCTTTTGGCGTACCCGTAGAGCCAGAAGTAAAGACAATATACGCGATGTCATTTGGCTGATGATTTAACGCCAAATTGTGCTCGCTGATTTCATCTCGTTGGCTTTGGAAGCTTTCCCAAAGTAGTGTCGGGCAATCTGATGTCAGCGCTTCTTCGCAAAGTAGTAACGCGCAGCGACTTTGCTCAAGCAACAGTTGCTTGCGTTCATTGGGTTGCTGCGGGTCAATTACCACAAAATGATGACCTGCTTTTAATGTAGCGATACAAGCAACAACTAATGCGATAGATTTTTCAAAATGTAAGGCAATCGTTTGACTAGGTTGATTATCTAGCTGTGAATTAATTAGTCGCGCCAACTGATTTGCCTGACCGTTCAGTTCGCAATAGCTCAAAGTAGCAGCCAGTTCTCCGGCATTTGTTGCACAGGCAATGCTGAGGGCAGGAAGCTCAGGGCTATGTTGCGCCGCATTTTCTATTTGGCTGACCAAAGTCGGTAATGCAGGTGCGTTTTGTTGACTTTCAGCAAATCTCGCCAAGGCATCTATTGCGTCTGGGCTTGTTAAGGCAAGCTCCGAAAGTGGCCGATTTGGACTGTCAACGACCATTCGCGTCAGTGCGATATAGTCCCGAGCCAGCTGCGCTATCGTTTCGGTTTCGAATAGATCGGTATTATATTTTAATGTGCCTTTGAACACGCCATTTTCTTCATAGGTCGAAAGCGTAATGTCAAATTGACCTTCTTCTTCAGGCAGTTCCATGAACTGCATAGGAAAGCCCTTATAGTACGCGACATTATTTTCATCCATATGTGATTGCTCAACGCGGTGATTGAGCATCACAAACATGACCTGAAATACCGTAGAGCGGCTGGCATCATGTTCAATACCAAGCTTATCCACTAACAGCGCAAACGGATATTCTTGGTGATCTAGTGCGTTGAGGGTAATGTCTTTCACCTGCGCTAAAAGCGAAGTAAAGTGCGTTTCAGGATCAAACCTTGCGCATAGCGGTAGGGGATTCACAAAGTAACCATAGACGTTTGAAAACTCTGGATTTGTACGGCCGGCCACAGGACTACCTATAATGATTTCATCTTGCTGAGTATATTTATGCATGACTGCGTAATAGATGCTAAGCAACGCCATAAACATGGTGGAACCTTGTGCCTTTGCAAGGGCATTTAACGAAGACGTAAGGGCTTTATCTAACTCAAAATGATATGAATCACCAACGTTGGTGAGTACCGCAGGTCTAGGTTTGTCGGTTGCAAGGTCTAATACGGGGATCTCAGCAGGTAAGTGATTCTGCCAAAACTTATAGTTTGCCGCGCCACGTGGAGAATGAACAAAGCGTGTTTCCCAATCGACAAATTTTTCATAGCTTGACGTTATCTCGCTGAGTGCTAACGGTTCACTTTTTGCAAAATGCGCATACAGTGACTGCATTTCATCGATAAACATGTAATTTGACCATGCATCTGAGATGATGTGATAAATCGTCACTGCAAAGTAGTAGCTTTGATCATTCTGCTTATACAAATACAGTCTAAACAGCGGGTCGTGCTCAAGGTCGAAAGGCTGT
Source organism: Pseudoalteromonas sp. HM-SA03 (assembly GCF_002289345.1). Taxonomy (GTDB): domain Bacteria; phylum Pseudomonadota; class Gammaproteobacteria; order Enterobacterales; family Alteromonadaceae; genus Pseudoalteromonas. Next base: position 29,499 of record NZ_NSDG01000081.1, read on the forward strand.
TCATTGTCTGCAATCATCATAGGTTGAATATCTTCCCAAGACTTACCATGTACATCAATGACTTGCAGTGCATCCTCGCGATGAGTCCAGACTCTTTGATAGGGTTCGCCATCTTTAAAGAAGAAGTTTGTTCTTAACATTGGGTGGCGAGCTACCACAGCACTAAGGGCTTTTTTCAGCGCGTCGATATTCAGGGCACTAGGAATGTGCATCGCGCCGCCGATATTGTAGGAAGCGCTAGTTGGGTTGAGTTGATTGATAAACCAAATCGCTTTTTGTCCATAGGAAAGTGGGAACTCAGCTTCCACATTGGCATCAGGTACGATAACAGAGTTAACCTTGGTCTCGGAAACCGGCTGAACCTGCGATGTTTCTGTGGTTATGACTTCAAAGCCAAGCGACTCCACGAGTTTGTCATTAAGCTCTATACTTAATTCGTTGATAGATGCACCACTTAGAAGGCGTACAATCGTTAGGGTTTCACCAAAATGAGTGGTGATCTTATTTCTCAGCTCTGTTGCCATAATAGAGTCAATACCGAGATTACCGAGCGATAGATCTAATTCCACTTGCTCTCGTTTACAGCGTAATACTTGGCTGACAGCGTTAGCGAGATGATCGGCAACAAGCGGTAATCGAAGCGCGCTGTCTGTTTGCTGGTATAGAGGAGCAAACTCTTGCTCTTGGTGGCTTTGCTTATCGTTTTCCTGGGTAGCCAAGTGACTAAATAAACTCGGCTTTCCTGCATACCAATTGGTTACTTTGGACCAATCGGCGTCACACACTAAGAGTTGAGGTTGCTCTTGGTCTAGAATACGTTCAAGCACAGCCATCCCCGCACTTGGTGAGATGCAGTTCATGCCCCTTTGGTTCTTGTAATGTTCGGCGAGACCCAACTCTTCAATCATACCAATAGCCCAAGGACCCCAGTTGATACTCAGCGCCGGAAGACCCTGATTGCGACGGTAGTGGGCGAGGGCATCTAAGAAAGCATTGCCAGAGGCATAGTTTGTTTGTCCTGCGGTAGTGACTTGAGCCGCGACAGAGGAGAAGAGTACAAAATGTTCAAGGTCAACTTTACTGAGTGCTTTGTGAAGCATCAACGCACCAATCGCTTTGGTGTCAAACACACCGTCAAATGCTCTGGTATCCATATTGTCAAGTAAGGTGTCATTGACGATACCAGCACAGAAAAATAATCCGTTGATCGGTGCTTGTGCACTTAGATGATAAGACTCAAGGGCCGCATGAAGTTCACGCTCTCGAGTTAAGTCTGTCTGCCATAATGAGACATTAACACCTTGACTCTCAAGGTGTTGAATAAACCGAACGCGCTCATAGTTACGGTCGGTTGAGGTAAGTTCTGACCAACTCTTACGCTCAGGTAACTGACTCCTACCAAGCAAAATAAGATTTCGAGCACCTCTATCGACGAGTAGCTGACAAACTAACTGTCCGATTGAACCAAATGCACCAGTGATCAACTGTGCTTTATGGCTTTGCACGCGAGTCGGGAAGGCGGGTTGAAGTGATGTTGCCAGCTCTAAACGAGCAACATAAGCCTGATTTTCCCTAAAGGCCACTTCCCCTTCTTGGCGGTCACTTAATAATCTGGCTGTGATATGTTCGGCATCATTTTGGCCATCAACATCGATGAGGCCACCCCAATTATCAACCAGTTCTTGCTGTGCGAGCACTCGGCTAAATCCAGTTAACGAAGCGGACATCACCGCGGTAAGTTGCTCGCTATTAACGAGGCTGGCGTTGCGTGTTACCACGTAAAGCGGGAATTTACAGTCTTGTTCAATTACGGTTTTGGCTAGATTTAACAATGAATGTAGCGACTGACGTTTTTCTCTTTGCAGTTGAGCAAGAGTTAGTGATTCTATCGCGCTGTTATCTAGACTAAAGCAATGCACAACGCCACGAATTTCTTGTTTGCCCAAAGTCTCGATAAGTTGTGACAGGTGATCCCGTGAATCGGGAACTAGCCATGCATGACAATGGTCTCTGTCGATATCAAAGTATTCACCAGATTTAACGATACAGCTAGAGTGGCCAAGCTTTACTAAACGTTCGGCTACCTGTTCGGCTGTTCCTGATTGATCTGCGAGGAGCACCCAACGACCCGATGTGTCGGTTTCTTGTATTTCCTGCTCGGGCTCTGCAAGCCAATTAACTTGGTAAAGCCAGCTATCTATGGTTCTGGTGGTGATCCCACTTGCAGCGGAGTCAACGCTTTGTGCAATAAAGTTTTTGATAACACCAAAGACTTGACCAGACTCATCACAGAGGTATAAATCACCGACCGTTTTTTCGTCGTCACGATGAGTGATTTGGGTATAACACCAAAAATCAGTATTGTTCTGCCCGCAAAGCAGGATCTGCTCTAGCATCACAGGTAAGCGGATAGAGAATTGCTGAGCATTAGCACTTGCAAGCTCTGTAAATACTAACGTCTGGAAGCACGCATCTAGTAGACTTGGGTGTAGGGTAAATTGTGTTGTTCGCTCAAGTTGAGTAGGCCAAGAGATTTTGGCAAGCACGCCGTTGTCTGTTGCCCAGAGCTGTTCAATGGCTCTAAAACATGGACCATATTCGTAACCAAACTCTTTTAGGTGTGCATAAAACTCATCGTGCTGCTGCGCGCTGGTAGCGGCACTACGAATAGCATTGAGATCAATAGGCTCAGCAAGGTTGGCGCTTTGTACTCGGCGGATTGTCCCTTGAACATGGCGGGTCGTTTTACCATCTTCAAGGCTTACCACTTTAAAATTCGGTTCATCATGGTGCAGAATGAATTGCACATTGGGAGCGTGTTCATTATTCAAAAATAACGCTTTATCGATGACAAAGTGGTCGAGTGCATAGCTGCCATTGCCCCAAGTCTCTTTGGCTGCAGCATACGCCATTTCAATAAAGCCAGCAGCGGGGAAGAGGGTATTGCCTTGGATTTGGTGACAGCTTAAAAAACTATCGCGATTTGTGTCGGTTACCGCGTTCCAAACATGTTCAGCTTCACTGCGTTTACGGCCCAAGAAAGCATGGTTACTTTGCCCTAAACGCACTTGATTAAAGTACTCAGGCTCGGTCCAAAAGCGTTCTTGCAAGAACGGGTAAGTTGGCAACGTAGTGAACTTACCTCGACCATTTATGGCTGACCAATTTAATTCAAAGCCTAAACCAAACAGTTGAGCTACGGCGTGGTAATAGGTGTGTTGCTCGTCGGATTTACGGCGCATACTCGAGACGACAACGCTTGAGCAACTTTGTTCTTCTGCGGTTTCGGCAATAGATGCGCCAAGCACAGGGTGTGGACCTAGTTCCAAAAATGCTTGGTAACCTTGTTGTAATATTGCACGGGTGGCATCAACAAAACGCACGGCTTGGCGGACGTTGAGCCACCAGTAGTTAGCATCAAGCTCAGGCCCCTCTGCAAGTGTTCCTGTTACCGTTGAATACAATGGAGTATGTGCGGTGTTAGCTTGAATACCAGCTAAACACTCGAGCAATTCGGTCTTAATCGGTTCCATAAACTGGCTGTGATAGGGCACTTCAACACGGAGAAACTTGCAAAACACACCAGCTTCGCTCAGTTGTGCTTCGATACTGTGTAACGCATTTTCTTCACCAGCTAGGGTGACAGAGTTTGGACTGTTTACCGCTGCAATTTCAACTTGGTCGTTGAGATAAGGCGTGACATCACTGTCTGAGAGCCCCACCGCCATCATTTTTCCTGTGTTGCGGCACTGATGTTGTAAACGGCTACGATGGACTACGATGGTGCAAGCATCTTTTAATGAGTAAACTCCAGCTTCATAAAATGCCGCGGCTTCACCGGTACTGTGGCCAACAATGACATCAGGGGAAATGCCGTGTTGACGCCACATTGCTGCAAGTGCAACTTGCACGGCAAAGTTTGCCGTTTGAGCAAGCCAAGTATATTGCATGTTTGACGCTGATTCATCGGCAAGCATTTCATCAACCAATGACCAATCTGTAAGCGCTGACATATAGCTATCACACTCATCGATCATCGCTTTAAAAGTTGGCTCTGATTGGTACAGCTCACGGCCCATTGCCCACCATTGTGGCCCCATGCCGGTGAAAACCCACACGAGTTTTTGCTCATCTTTTTTCAGTGTGCGCAATGTACTGGCCGCCGCAAATTCAGCATCATGACTTAATGTTTGCAGTTGTTGTTGCAGATCCTCTGCATTTTTAAAACAAATTGCATGACGATATTGATGGTGTTCACGGCGCTCACCCAATGTGTAGATAATATCATTGAGTGATGCATCGCTGTCTTGTAAAAATTCATTATGCGCTTTAGCATAACGATGGATCCCGTGTTGATCTCTTGCACTCAGTGGATAAAGCTTTAAGCCATTCTCGTTTGCTGGAGGCATTGATGGTACTTCTGGCGCAACAAATTCTTGAATAACCGCGTGGGAATTGGTTCCACCGAAACCAAAGGAGTTTACCCCCGCAACGGCTAAACCTTCATGCTTAGGCCAAGGTGTAAGTTTAGTGGGGATTTCATACGGTGCATTGGCGTAATCAATCTTAGGATTAATTGATTTTAAGTGTAAATGCGGTGGGATCTGTTTGTTTTGAATGGCTTTGACCGCTTTGAACAAACCAGCCATACCAGCGGCTGCCTCGGTATGGCCAATGTTGGTTTTTACCGAGCCAATGTAGCATTTATCGTCTTGATCACGGTTGATCCCAAGGAGTGTACCAACTGACTTTGCTTCAATTGGGTCGCCAACAGGCGTGCCTGTGCCGTGCATTTCAATGTACTGCACTTTACCGGGGTCAATATTCGCTTTGGCATAGGTTTCTTTCATCAAGCGCAATTGGGCATCGCCGTTTGGCACCGTGATCCCTTGTGTTTTACCGTCTTGGTTTACACCGGTGGCTAAGATCACCGCATGAATTGGGTCGCCATCCTTAATCGCATCATCTAAGCGCTTGAGCACAACGACGCCGGCGCCTTCAGCGCGGACATAGCCGTTTGCGGAGTCGTCAAAAGCATGAGAAAAACCAGTCGGAGATAAGAAACCGCCTTTAGACTCGGATACTGTATATTGTGGTGCCAAATGTAATAACACACCACCTGCGAGCGCCATATTACTTGCACCGGTCTGTAGACTCTTACAGGCCATATCTAGCGCGACAATGGAGGAGCTACAAGCAGTATCAATGGACATGCTGGGACCATTGAAGTCAAAAGTATGAGAGATGCGATTAGAAAGCATCGTCATCATGACACCCGTCGCAGTGTGGGCATCAATGTTGTCAAAATCTGGGTTAGTGAATTGCATGATTTTATAATCAAGCGTAAACCCACCCATAAAAACACCGACCGACTCTCCTGCGAGTTCAGATGGCTTTTGCCCACCATCTTCCAACGCTTCCCAAGTTACCTCCAGCAATTTACGTTGTTGAGGGTCCATAAACTCGGCTTCACGAGGCGTGATCCCAAAAAATGCTGGATCAAACTTATCGATACCATCGATATAGCCTCCCCATTTTGAGCTTAATTTTCCTTTATTCGCCTTTACAGACGAATAATGAGTATCGGTATTCCATCTAGATTCTGGGGTTTCTATGATGCAATCGACACCATGTTTAATATTTTCCCAAAACAATTCTGGACTATTCGCGTGACCGGGGAAACGACAACCCATGCCAATAATTGCTATCGGTAGAGTGTCGTTTTCGGGGCGAACAGCGTGTTCATTTTCGATTGCCATGATGCATTCCTTGAAGTTATCTATTTTCTATTAATTAGCGAAGTTGCAGCCGTTCATCTTGAGCGGTTGAGTGAACATGAAGCGTAGGGTAGAGCAGGCGTTTATAGATGCCATAGTAAAGCTGTTGAAGCTGGATTAAGTCGGATGTTGTTGTGCGTTCATCTACTTGATGAATGGTTTTGTTCACCAGTCCGAGCTCTAGTACTGAGGTTGATATTTCAGCAATAAAGCGGCCATCCGACGTTCCCCCAGCGGTCGATAGTTTTGGTGTGAAATGACATTGGCTATTGATTTCATCACAGACGATAGCGAGGGATAGAGAAGGGGTCTCATCATTATTTACGCAGTAATAGGGTTTGCAGGGGTTGCTGGTTGTTAATGCATAATTGAGTGTATGCTTTTCGATGGTTTCTCTCACCTGCTGGACCAATTCATATTCGTTGTATGCAGGCGTATAACGAATATTGAAATTTAACTGACATCGGTTTGGAATGATGTTGTCAACAAAATCACCAGAATTTACATGGGTGAATTGTAACGTAGTTGAGTCAAAGTTATCACAGTGTTTAGACCAATCCATCGATAATAGTCCTTGCATAATATTTTGCGCTAGATGGATGGCATTAGTCGCTTTTTGAGGGTAAGCCACATGTCCACTTTTACCATGTAAATTGACGGTAAAAGACAAAGCGCCTCGACGACCGACTTTCAGTGTGTCTGCTACTTGCGCTTCTGAGCTTGGTTCTCCGACCAAGGTAAAATCAAACGTAATACGTTGTTGTTTTAAAAAATGAGCGATCCGCTTGGTTCCGTGTTCTGCTTCGCCTTCCTCGTCGCTGGTGAGTAGCAGCCAAAGCTCCTTTTCCGGTACTCCAAAGTCTGCCACCAAAGCTTCGATTGCACAGAAAAAAGCGGCGATGGCACCTTTCATATCAACAATACCTCTGGCGAAGAGGTAGCCTTTGTGTTCTGTCAGCTTAAAAGGGTTAAACTGCCAATCTTGTGCACTTCCGGCTGGTACGACATCGGTATGACCAAGAAAAGCAAATCTAGCGTCACTATTGTTACCTATGCTTGCAACTAAGTTACTCACATCACGAACAGGTAAGTGCTTGATTGAAAAACCCAAAGTCCGTAGCTCTTGTGCTAACCACAGCTGACAACCAACATCATCCGGCGTGACTGATTTAAATGCGATTAACTGTCTCGCGATGTCAACAACGCGGTGGCTGGCATGTTTATCCTCATCAATACCTTGAAGCTCATCATGTAGAGCTTCGATATCCTCTTGTGCTTCAGAGATAAGTTCAAAACAAGTGTTTGAAGAAAAGTCATTCATCTCAAAAAACCTTAATGCAGAAGTATGGTAAATAGGTAATTAAAAATGGCGCTGTACACATTTTAATTACATGGCGTTCACAAGTTGCGTATTCAAACATTGAAATTATTCAGATGCTAATGATTTTATTTTGACTAAAATGACCTAAATAAATTAATTGTTGCTTTTTATAACATAATTTTTTTTGTTACTTTCAATACTGTTTAGCTAGTTTGTATATTTGAATTTTACTGAATTAAGTTTGGTGTAAATGCTCTATATGTCGATATTTTGAATGTATAAAAAATAATTATCCTTAATAATCATTGTTAGTGTCTTATTGCTTAATCCATATGTTGTGTTATTCGAAATTTAAAAAAAGTACGGTGTTTAGGTTAATGAAATTGTAACGCTTTAATTTGTTCTGGTTTATTGTATAAAGCGCGCTATTCAGATAAGTGGAATTAATTTTTCTTATTTCTTTTTATTGTTTTTTTGTTGTTTTATATGTTTATTTATTCTAAATGGTGAGGGGCCAAAAGTTGTGCTATTACGTAAATGGGCAAGGCTTTTGTGATGAGGCTTTAAAGTTGAAATTGTTTTTATAAGTTTAATGAATTTATTCTTGAGTTGTCATATTTAATGAATAAAATAGCAAGCGCTATAGAGTTTTTATTCAATACTTTGACTGTTACAGCTTTTTGCTGTTTTTCTATAGCGTTGATTGTTAATTAAGGATGAAAAATGAAAAAGCTAATCACTGCACTAATTGCGTTCACCGCATTGTCTGCGTCTGCTCAAGAAGTAGAAGAAGCGAAAGCACTCGTTACACAACAAAACATTAAAATTGTTGCCATTGGTCAAAGTGGCTGGGATCCAATTTGGAGAGAGCCTACCTGTAGCATCCAAAAAACAGATGAGGATGCGGTCGGTAATGCTTACATGATCAGTCATTACGACATGTGTTTATGCCAAAACAGTAAAAAAGCGAGCTATCTGATTGAAGATACTCAAAGCAACCCTAAGCAAGCTGCGGTTATTTGTTACTTAGAGCAGTAAGCTAGCCAACAGCAGCAGAGCAAAGTGTTTGCACTTTACTCTGCTTTTATCACTCTATTTCCTTGAAGTTCAAATTAGCTAAATTACTTGCCTAATTTCCGATCGCGCTGACTGCCGTTAAGATTAAGACAATCCCAAGCGTTTGTAGCATCGAAGTCGTGTGGTTGAATACAATCTACAAACTGCGCCTCGACCGGATAAATAAAAGAAAGAATAGCAATTAATGTGGCGTTTAAGCGCTGTTAGAAAACAACAGCGAGTGTCTGTTGCTGAAATGGTTCGTGCTGTGAATATGTCTTCACCGAGTGTGAATGAGCGCATGAAACGTATGGAAGAGTATGGGGTAGTTAGTAAATATACAGTATTGAATTAGACCCAGAAAGCTTTGATTACCCGCTGACAGCGATTGTGCGTATTCGTCAGCATCCCGGTAAACTAAAACGACTTGAAGCGATGATCCAAAATATTCCGGAAGTGATTGAATGTGACAAAGGGACGGGAGAGGATTGTTTTTATGTGAGGCTGTGTTTTGAGAGTATGCCTAAGTTAGACGAAATTCTGGATAAAGTTTCCACGCTGGGCTGGGCGATACCTACACATCGGTGGTGAAATCAACAATAGTCGAACGTAGAAACGTGCCATATCAGATCCGCAAAAGGTAATCGCTAAGTATGGCGAGCGATAAAGTTTTGACGGAATTAGCAATGCACAGCTAAACGTCAAAAAAAATTTATAGTTTGTCACACTTTTTATAGCAATCCTGCCATCAATCTGGTTTTGAGTATGTTAGTATCCGTGCAGCAGTTTTTTACGAGATAGATTATGTTTCAACCAGTTAGCCTCTTTGTTGGGTTAAGATATAGCCGTGCTGCGAAAGGCAATGCATTTATATCGTTTATCTCATTTTTCTCAATTGCGGGTATCGCCCTTGGCTTGATGAGTTTGATCACCGTCAGCTCAGTGATGAATGGCTTCGAGCAAACCTTAAAAGCCGCCATGCTTGATTTGATCCCGCATGTGCAAATTAAAGAAAATGAGCAACTTGATCAAAATAAATTACAAGCCATTGAAAACCATCCGTTGGTTAAGCAAGTTTCGCCATATGTTGCAAGTGACGTAATTCTACAAACCAATCAAGACTTGGTGGGTGTACAACTTCAAGGGCTATTTCAAGGGTATGAAACAGCGTTAGATGAATCTGTACGTGCAGGTAGCTTAACTCGATTGTACGAGCAAAAATACCAAGTGGCCCTGAGTCGCTATTTAGCCAATAAACTTGGCGTAAGCGTTGGTCAACAACTCCGCGTGATCATGCCTGAATTCACCACATACACACCACTTGGCCGCACGCCGACGCAGCGCTTATTCACCGTAGCTGCGATATATGATGGCCAAAGCGAAGCTGATACTTATTTGGCATTTGCCGATGGGAAGAGTTTACAGCGGCTAATGCGTAAGAAGCCAGAGCAATACGACCTTAACATTCATTTATATGATGCTTTTAGCCTGCCAGATTTTTATCAGCAAGCGGACAGCTTGTTGCAGGGGCTCAAGACGCAAGATTGGCAAACTCAGCAAGGCACATTGTTTGCGGCGGTTGCAATGGAAAAGCGCATTATGTCGCTACTGCTTGGTCTTATTGTGATAGTGGCGGTGTTTAATATCATTTCAGCGCTATCTATGATGGTGAGTGAGAAGCAAGGGGAAGTAGCTATTTTGCAAACGCTTGGTTTTACACCCCAAATGATAGCAAAAGTGTTTATGGCGCAAGGGATGTATAACGGCGTTTTTGGCACACTCATTGGTGTTGCTGGTGGATTATTGCTTTCGAACAATATTAATGAGGTGCTCCACCTCGCAGGCCTTCAGTTGCTTGGTGGCGCTGAACTTCCGATCAAAATAGAACTAACAGATTTAACGATTATGGCAGTGGGCAGCATATTGCTAAGCTTTTTAGCAACCTTGTATCCAGCTAAACGCGCGTCGAGTGTGCTGCCAGCAGAGGTATTAAGATATGAGTGATTTAGTCATTGACTGCCAAGATTTGGTCAAAAGCTACCAAGATGGTAAAGCCGAAGTAACGGTATTAAAAGGCGTTGATTTATCTGTAACCCAAGGTGAGATGCTTGCAATTGTAGGTAGCTCGGGCTCAGGTAAAAGTACTTTACTGCATATTCTAGGTACCTTGGATAAAGCGTCCACAGGCAGTGTAAAAATTAAAGGTGTGGAAGTTGGTAAGCTGTCACGTAAAAAGCAGGCGGAATTCAGAAATAAGCACTTGGGTTTTATCTATCAGTTTCATCATTTGTTGATGGAATTTAGCGCGGTTGAAAACGTGGCGATGCCGTTATTAATTGCCGGTAATAAAGCAAAACAAGCCCGAGAAAAAGCATTACACATGCTCGATAAAGTGGGCTTGAGTCATCGTGCTGATCATAAGCCTTCAGAGCTTTCTGGGGGGGAGAGACAGCGTGTTGCGATAGCGAGAGCGTTAGTAACAGAACCTGATTTGGTGCTAGCTGATGAACCAACCGGCAACCTTGATAAGCATAATGCGCTTAGGATCTATGACCTCCTAGCTGAACTCAATCAGCAACTAAAAACCAGCTTTGTTGTTGTAACACACGACTTAGAGTTGGCAGATAAGCTTGGTCGTGCAGTGCAACTGGACGATGGCAAAGTAGGTGTGTATCAGCATGCTTAGTTATTTTTTAAGCAAACGCTTTAGAGAGTCTAAACGTCAGCTTGGCTTTATTGGTTTTTTAACCCGTGCTTCTACGCTTGGTGTAATGCTGGGTATGGCAGTATTGATAGTCGCACTTTCTGTGATTAATGGTTTTGAAGAACAATTAGAGCAGCGCCTGTTGTCGGTGGTGCCGCAAGTGAGTTATCAAGCACCTTACGACCCTATTCAAGCGTGGCAGCAAAAAGTAGAGCTCTTGGAGGGTCAGCGTGGCGTCGTAAGCGCGACGGCTGAAATTAACTTAACAGCCATGCTGCAATACAAAGGCACCTTAAAAGCGGCGCAGTTAAAAGGGATCGCACCGAATAGGCATCATACGGTGTCGAGCATAGGTGATTTTATAAAAGACTCAGAACTAAAGGCACTAAAACCGGGTGAAGTGATCATCGGCAAAGGGATAGCTGACAAGCTTAGCGTCGTGGCTGGCGATAATATCCAACTCTTGGTTGCTAACAAACATTCGGATAACCCGCTCGCTGCGCCAAAGCGATTAACGGCGACGGTGGTGGGGCTTATCGATATGGGCGGACCACTTGACCAAACATTAGCCTTAGTGCCACTTAACGCACTGCAAGAAGTGATGGGTTTTAGAGAAGATCAAGTAACGGATTTGCGTGCCAAGGTGAGTGATGTGTTTCAGGCACAACAAATCGCGACATCAGCGGGTAGGGCATTACCTGATTTAGTGTACGTATCGTCTTGGTTTCGCACGCAAGGCGGACTGTATCAAGATATTCAGATGGTGCGCACTATCGTCTATCTCGTGGTATTTCTGATCATCGCTGTAGCGAGCTTTAATATCGTCTCTTCTATGGTGATGGAAGTAAAAGAAAAGCGGGCGGATATCGCTATTTTGAAAACCATGGGCGCACAGGACAGTACGATTTTTTCGACTTTTGCGCTACAAGGTGTGACGTATGCAGGGATTGGTGCATTGCTAGGCACTGGGATCGGCATTTTTATTGCTATTAATATTCCCGATATTTTTAAAGCTTGGATCAATATGAGTGATAGCAATCCGCTTGAAGGCGTCTACTTTATTGAATACTTACCGAGCAAAATAATTTGGACAGACATTTATATCAGTTTAGTCACGACTTTTGTTATGGCAGTCGTCGCAAGCTTATATCCCGCTTGGCAAGCCACCAAAACGGATCCTGCCAAGGTCCTGGGAAATGGGTAACATCTAATGGGCCGACACGTCCATTCGTCATGGCTTCATCTCATTTGCCATGACATGCGCATTGTAGGTCGGCCTTTAGGCCGACATCTAATGAGCCGACACCTATAGGTCGAAAACCCACCAATTACAAGCTTTGAGCGTAATGATAAAGGGCTTTTAAGATCTGCATATTGCGCTCATTACCTTCATTCTCTGCGACTAAATTTTCAAGCTCCAGCATAAAATCTTCGGCTGAAATTGAAGGGTTATCTTCATTATGCATCAACTTGTTTTGGCAATATTTACGCCATTTATCAAGCTCTACAGGTGAGAGCGACTGCGGCCAGTTTCTTGCACGATAGCGAAACAGCAAAGTGTTAAATTTACTGTCTTCAAAATCCAGTTCAATGGTTGCCAACTCTTCAGGCGATGCATTGCGAATGATTGCAAATTTGGCTTTATCGGCCTTACTGGTGAAACCATCGTAGAGTTGATAATCCGGATTACTTGGTTTCTCGAATCCCTTTTCATCGCTAAAGACTTCTGCAACTTTATCCCTTAGCTCTGGACGTGCTTTAAGGTACTTTAAGTTTTCAAGGCATTGCTCGCGGTCAATTCCAAGCCTTGCTGCATTTTCTGGCAGGAGGGTCTTAGCTGGTGCTACCAGCGGGCATTTATTGATATGTACTAGTTTTAATCCAACTGGGAGTTCATCATCACCCAATTCACCGCGTTTTGTATAAAGTCGTTGTTTGAGCGCCTCAACGTCAAGGTCATTCAACACTTGCGGCGACTGCGTTAAGTCAAAGCAGATCACAGCATTGTTATTGACCGGGTGAAAACTCATCGGGGCAATCCAAGTGGTGCAACCCTGTTGTGCTGGAAACATAGAAGAAACGTGTACTAGAGGCTGCATATTGAAAACGTCGACTAGGCTCGATACCGCTTTTTTATGTCTGTGATTAAAGTAGAACTCATACAGTTTTGGCTGCTTGGCTTTAATCAATTTTGCCAGTGAAATCGTTGCGGTAACATCACTCAAGGCGTCGTGCGCTGCGCCGTGCTCAATGCCATTGGCGACGGTTAAGTGTTCCAGTTTAAAACTCGGATTGCCATCTTCTCTGGTTGGCCATTCTATTCCTTCTGGGCGAAGCGCATAACAGGCTCTTACCAGATCTATGATGTCCCAACGACTATTGCCATTTTGCCATTCACGCTCATAGGGATCATAAAAATTACGATAGAGGCTATAACGGGTCAGCTCATCGTCAAACCGAATACTGTTATATCCGGCAACGCAGGTTTGTGGTTTTGCAAATTCAGCGTGGATCTTTGCCATAAACTCGGCCTCGGTCAGGCCTTTTTTTAGTGCTACCTGTGGTGTGATCCCAGTGACCAAACAGGCTTGAGGATGCGGGAGATAGTCAGGCGCTGGTTGACAATACTCAATCAGTGGCTCACCAATAATATTGAGGTCTAGATCCGTTCTGATCCCAGCAAATTGACTTGGCCTGTCTTTTTGTGGCGTCGCCCCCCAACTCTCGTAGTCGTGCCAGAAAATAGTTGGGATGTTCTGGGCATTATTTGGTGTATCTGATTGGTTTGTATTTGTCATAAAATCAAAAAGTTATTCTACTGTTTTTGTTTGTTTTAGTTACCGATAGATAGGCATTATCGCATAGAGGCGCGCTTAGAGTAAGGCATAACCATGGCGGATTGTCTTATTAAAACAAATCAGAGCGGTAATTGGGGAAGCTACGTCACTTATTGACAATCAAACTGCCCAATTACCTATTGTTCAATCACTAAATCGCGATTAAAAGCGCTTTCTTTGAAAGTTTCTCCACATAGCAACTGTTATAACTATTAATAGAGCTGAAACTACAATCAAGACATTAAAATTAAGTGTGTGGTTTTCGCGGGGCGTGACTAGCAAACTTGCAATAGTGCCGCCAGAGGCTATCGCAAAGTGCTGTATCGCATTTTGCAGACTAATAAAGGTGCTACGCTCTTCTGCGTGAAGTGAGGTTATGAGTTCTGTCACTAAGATCATAGAGCGGGTAGCGCTTGCAATCACAAACAAGGTAAAAAGTCCGGCTGCAAAAATAGTTGAGCCTATAGTAAAACCAAACAAGGCCGCCAATATCATCAAGGCACTAAGAAAGTATATTAAGTATGAGGTTGTGTGATTGTTTAGCTTACTTCGAGCGTATAGCTGAACTGCAACAAACGAACACACACCACTAAATAAATAGCTCGCGCTTAGCATCGAGCTTGAGATGTTTAAGTTGGTAATTAGCATCACCGGAAATTGAGTTGAAACTGCAAATGTACTTAGCACCACAAAAAATGCGATGAATAGCGCGTACTTAAGAGTTTTGGTCGGGTTAAAGGCGTTGCTTGGTATTGGGGTGCTATCGCTGCTTTGCGAAGCTTGCTTTATGTTTGAGAGAAATATAAATGTAAATAATAGCGCTGTAATGGCTAAGCTACTTCCCAGTATCAAGAACCCCAACTGCCAGCCTTGATTTGCTGTGATAAATAATAGCGCAGGGATCCCAATTGCCAAGGCGAGTGGAAAGGCACTTAGCAGTATCGCGGTGTCTTTTTTCTTGTCGTTTTCATGGCTTATCTGGATCACTAAGTTGAGATTGAGTACTACCAGTACGCCGCCACAAATGCCAGTCAACGCACGTACGAACAGTAGGATATAAAAACTATTGAGTGCTGAAGTAAGCAAGGTTAACAACGTAGTTGCTAACAGAAAAATAAAGATCTTGTATTTCTCCTTTGAAAGGTTGCCGGTACCACGCACCCATAAGCAAGCAAAAGCAGCGGCAATTGCATAAGCTGAAACGAGTAGTCCTGAATTTGATGGACTGGTACCTGAACTTAGCGCCATTTCTGCACTAAAGGGCACGATGATTAATGCATCTAACGCGATTAAAAAGTGGATGACAAAACATAACCCAAATTTTGCTTTTGGGCTTGCTAAGGTGGTCATTGAAGCTGAAAACATAGACATCCTTAATTGATATAAACAAAGAAGTCTTGATTGTATTAGCCTTAATAAGGTAATAAAGTGTCTATTATTGAATTTATAAACCCATATTTTGGGCTAATAAAATGATTGATCAGATTGACCCTCAGTGGCTTAACAGTTTCCACTGTGTTTATGAATGCTTAAGCTTCAAACAAGCAGCAGAGTTTCTGGGTATCCCTACCTCCAACGTAAGTCGTCATATCGCACTACTTGAGGAAAAGCTTGATGCAAGATTGTTGGAACGAACAACAAGACGGATCTCAGTGACTGAGGCGGGAGAGCAGCTTTATGCGAGTACTAAGCCGTTAATCGATTCGCTGTCGGATGCGTTGCTAGAAGTCAATAAACACGCCTCTACGCCAATGGGTCATTTGCGTATAGTAATGCCAGATATCCCCATCCTTGGCCAAGCAGTGGTAACCTTTTGCGCTGCGCATCCATTAATTTCAATAAGTTGTGATACCAGCCTGAGTCCAAGAGAAAATCTCTTAGATGGTTTTGATGTCGTGCTCTACTTTCATCGTGGCAAGCTTGAGGATAGCAATTGGGTGGTTAAAGAGCTGGCTCGATTACCAAGCGTCGTAGTGGCAGCTCCCAGCTTGCTAGAAAAGCATACTTCGCCGTATAGATTAGCAGATTTACAATCTCTACCTTGTATTTCAACCCTTACCGCAGTAAACGGTACACCTTGGATATTTACTAACAATGAAAGAAGATTAACAACGGCGAATGTTAAATCAAACTTTAGGGTAAACAGTGGGTTTATAGCTAAGTCTGCCGCGCTTTCTGGGGTTGGGTTTGCCATCTTGCCGTTGAACTCCTGTAAAGCAGAAATTGAGTCAGGCGCGCTGGTACCACTTAAGTTAGAGCAGCAACCGGAAGACCTTGTACTTTATGCGTTCTATGCTGGCCGGAAACATCTGGCCAAAAAAATATCTGCGTTTTTGGCACATTTAGAACGCGCGCTACAATGATTATCTATTGATTTCTACTGCCAGCCAAATCACCATTGAGCGAATCTAGTAATTCAATAAGTGCTTGTGCTTTTTGCTTGTCGATACTTGGAAACTTACAGTGGATCTGCTCGGGAATTGTGGCAGCCTGATGTTGCAAATCGTGGCCCTTACTTTGTCGTTTTACCACTCGTTTGCGCTTATCTTTTTCGTCTTTAACGATACAAAGCAAGGCTTCAGGATAGCGGTGAAATTGGCGGTATCGGTTGGCGATTTAGGCAAAGATATAGTGCGTTAAATCCTTGAAAAAGCTAACGAAACTTGTCCGTATAAATGCTACTCGTAGCAATGTTGCGGTAGAGCTTTCAGTAATATAACCAACCCAAGTGACCCAAAGCCAGCGGGCTTTTACGCTGGCTTATATGTTTTCTATAGGGTCGGTAATTTTAAAGCAATGAATATCACCACCTGTTCTAAAATCTACACGTTTAACTTGCTCAACGATTTCAACCGTATTATACCCGTTAAGCAAACCAAACATGGCTGCTTGTTGGCCTGAGCCGATGGCATAAGATTGCGCTAAGGGTTCAGATTTACAGGTGCCCCTTTTTACACAACCATACCATACGCCTTTTTTAGGGTGGTATTTGATGAATTCCAAACTCTCAATTGTATCAAATTGATTATTTGAAAAATTGTGCTGCAAATTGTATATATCACATGTCTGCCCAGTGCAAAACACTCTCCAACCGTGATAATCAAACCACTTTTGAGCGTTATCGGTAACGATGATCTTGTCGGTAGTGGTTCTACTATCACAGGCTATTTCTGCTGTTTTCGCGTTATAGACAATGGTTGTCATTCCTTTTGACTCCTATGGAATTACATTCGATGAAACCATGCAAATAGTGCAGGTAAAACGCTGATGGTATAAAGGCTTGAATGCTGATTGAATGTTGCACGAGAAGAAGTTTACCTGAGGTGAATGTCCGCGCTTTTATCTAAGGTTAAGATTATAAGAATTTTATCTTGTTATTCAATTGTAAATTAAGTGAACTTTCTTCAATTTAACTTATTACATCTAACTACATGAAATGGGGTGGAATTGACCGTTAGCTCACAATCGTATTTATTACTTCATAAAGTTTTTTCATATCGATTGGTTTTGCGACGTAATCATCAAATCCAAGTTGTTGATAAGTTTCTAAATCTCCCGACATCACGTTGGCCGTGACAGCAATAAGCGGGGTTGTTTTATCTTGTTCCCTGACTTCTGAGCATACTTTTAGGCCATCTTTTTTTGGCATCTGAATATCGACAAAAAAGATATCTGGTTTTAACTCGTGATAAAGCTCAATCGCTTCTTCACCATCCTGAGCTATGACAAGATTTGCTCCAGTTGGTTTAATCATGGCACTAAATATTTTTTGATTAAGTGGATTATCTTCAGCAAGTAGCAGGTTTTTATCTTTCAAGGCGGGTATAGCTTGCAAGTCTTGAATGGTGGAGCGTTCAGGTGCGTCGCAAATATCGAGTACGAGTTCAACTGTAAATTCACTACCAATACCTTCTCGACTCGTCACCGTAACACGGCCGTCCATTAACTCGGCGAGTTGTTTTACAATTGCAAGTCCAAGACCGGTTCCTCCATACTTTCTGGTGGTCGACGAGTCTGCCTGTTGAAATCGATTAAATAGCTTCTTTAGCGCGATTTCGGAAATACCAGCGCCAGTATCTATTACACGAATGGAGAGATGCTTGCCGCCATCTTGCAGTATAACGGTTACAGAGCCATCACTGGTAAATTTAACGGCATTGGATATTAAATTTCGTAGTATCTGCTTTAGACGCAGCGAGTCACCGAGTCGATAAGGGTTTGCGAGCTCCTCAGTATGAATAATAAGGTCAATTTGTTTAGCATTAGCAGTATGGACAAACTCTTGTTTTACTTCAGTGACAATACTTTTGACATCCACCGTTGCTGACTCCATTTTTAGTTCACCAGCTTCAATTTTAGAGAAATCAAGTAAGTCATTGAGTAAGCTAAGTAATGTTTCTGTGGATATCATGCCTTGTGCAATGAGATCCTTGGAGTCTGCTGCATTTCGATGGTGCTTCATTAACTGGAATACACCATAAATACCGTTAAGTGGCGTTCTTAATTCATGGCTCATATTTGCCAAAAAGTGACTTTTTGCACGCTCTGAGCTTTGCGCCTTTATTTTTTCATTTTCAAGAGAGCCTATCTGCTCCTTAATTTGTTTCGCAAGTTGGTTGAGGGTCACTTGAAGCGTTCTTAGCTCTCTAAATTCAAAATCGCTTGTTGCAGAAATATAATGTCCTCGTTTCAATCGTTCGCAATGGCGTTCAAGTGCTTGCATCGGATTGGTCAACCGTTTTGCTAATCGGCGTAAATACCAGGTAAGTAATATCACGAGCATCAAGCCGATAAGTACTATGTATAACACTGCGCGTAAAATATCGTTACTGTATACTTCGGCTTCTCTTTGTAGTTGTAAATCAAGTTCAACAAAATCGTCTTCTAGTGAATAAATAGCACTGCGGTATACTCCTTCAGTGGCATCTGAGGAATGTGTTCCCTCAAGCACAAGGTCTTGACTTGTGAGCCAGATAGAGCCTTTTTTCCGATTGGAATCTAAAAATGCTCCAAGATCGATTTCTAGAAAAATTACACCCGTATATTTGTAAGGACGCATTAACGACGACAATTTTTGTCTAAGGGGAATAGCGAGAAACAACTTGGCCTGATCAGACGGTTTTTGCTCGATGCTTTCAATAGGAACAACTAGCTTGTCGATTTTTAATGTGCGTCGCTGTTGCGAAAGGACCTTGTTAGCATGCTCACTAAATACGGAATTGTTCCAACGTAGGGTATCAAAAGGATATCCTTCTACGGTAAACACAGAGCCGTCGTTGATAAACGCAGACTTCACCATGTCGGTATTGTCGACTAAGTTAGTTAGCGCTTTAACCGCGTATTGAGTAAACAGTAGATCGCTCGGTAAGGTAGATAAAATATGGTCTTCACTTAACGGTGCAACTTGATAGATAAGCTCATTGATTTGCGCTTTAAAATCGCTGATAAGACTTGCGCCAGTGCGTTTAACATCTTCTTGCTCTAAGGTTGCTTTTTGTTGCATCAGGGAAAAGCCAACCATCGCAACCAGTACAACGAGGAAGAGAGAGAATAATGCCGTAATTTTTCTTTTTATTTCATCAACGATGCTGCGATTTGCTTTCATTCTGTCCCGACTTTGTGACGATAAATTGCATATATTGCGTCGTCTCTTCGACACTATACACACCACCTAAATAGCGTGTTAGTCCCTTTAACATAGCTTCCCAAATATAGGCCATAATTGGTTCATTCGGTTGTGGATAGGTTTTTTGCAAAGAGGCAATCAGTTGAGACAGTGCTTTGTCGCCGCGTTTTGTAAGTTCAGCTAAGCTGTCGCCGTTTGCTGGCAGCGCATTGAGCTCATCCCACAGTTTATCTTGTACCTTCTGGCTTTGCATAAAGTCAACAAGCTGCTTTAGATGCGGACCTTTTTTAGATTCTATGCCATTGGCAGGAAAAGCCAGTACATGAGACGATGCTAGAGACATCAGCTGATGATTACCCCACCTTGGTAAAGGCGCGATAGCTAGGTCGTCTTTAAGCTTGTCTTTAAGTTGACGATATGCCCAAATTCCATTCACAAAGTAATCGAGCTTGCCAGTCTTAAAGCGATTCATTAAGCATTGGTAAACACAGTCAGCGTCTATGATGCCGCTGTTGAGAAGTGATTGATAATTGGAAATTGCGAGGCGCATCGCTTTGGTGTCAAGCTGTGGTACGCCTGCCTGAATGAGGTTAGGCTGAAGCGCGTTTGCAAAGGTCACAAACCAATACATTTCATAAAAATTCCAGCCGAGCGTAGGTTTGTCTGCAACAGTTTGCTGTGCGTAGGTTTGTAAGTCGGTAATTGGGTGTGGCACAAGTGCACGGTTGTAATAGAGTACAAGATGGTTGCCATACATAATTGGTACGCCCTTAAGCTCACCATTGACCTTACTGTTCTCAATGACTTTGTGTGTGAGCTTTTTGCTTAACCAATACTCTGGCACCTGAGAAAATTGCAGTTCCGTCAATCCCATATAATCGCTGGGAATAATAACGGCATCTGGTAACTGCAGGGCATCTGCATACAACAATAACTCGCTTTTCAACTGATTGTTGTTAAAGGCAAGAATATTAACTTTAATACCCGTTTTTGCACTGAATTCTTCAAATAACGGCTGAAAATCAAAGTTTTCAAGTCCTACCGCGACATCTATCTCTGGCGGTTCACTTGCACGTGCATGTATAGGGCTATAAACCAGAAGAAGTAACATGAACAGGCAAAACATTCTACCGGGCATATCAATACGCTTCCTTTACGAGCCTAAAAGGCATGTTAATGTTGCTCGGCATAGGGCGTTTCTTACATAAAACTAATCGGATGTGCTTGTTATTGTAGACCAAATTTTTCTGTTTTAAATTATTTTCAGAATGACAAATCCAATTTACTAGACAATTCAATTCTATTTCAGTCGTGAATAATTCACTAAAACACGATAAAATAACAGCCAAATAAGAATGATGAGTACATCCTTGCTATGAAAAAAGGGTTTATGCTGGTCTGCGATGGCAGCAATGGCGCTGGAAAAACAACGGTTATTACCGGATTGGAAGCGCATTTAAAACAACGCGGTATTGAAGTTGTGATGACTCGTGAACCTGGTGGAACAGAGATCTCAGAGAAGATAAGAGAAATCATTCTAGATCCCTCAACCCCCGAAATGGCAGACATGACGGAACTTATGTTGTTTGGGGCTGCGCGTGCTCAGCACGTTCGTGAAAAAATTATTCCAGCACTTGAGCAAGGCAAAGTCGTTATTTCTGATCGATTTGACGCTGCAACATTTAGTTTTCAACATTATGCAAGAGGGCTAGATCTTGCCACCATCACAACCATTAATCAGCTTGCGCTCGGCGGCTTTCGTCCAGACATGAATTTGATTTTGGACTTGGACCCTGAAGAGGGCTTAAAGCGAGTCAAATCGCGAGGTGAGGGGCTAGATAGACTCGAGGATGAAAAGCAACAATTTTTGCAGCGTGCACGTGAGGGTTATCTCGTTCAAGCGAAGAATGACCCTAAACGATTCACCGTGATTGATGCTAGTCAAAGTAAAGCACAAGTACTTGAGCAAAGTATTGAACTGCTTAATAGCTTGATTGCCAAACACCTTACAGTGGATGGCAATGAATAATTTGCTTCCAAGTTGGCACAGCGGCGCTTTGAGTTATCTTGCTCGGGCACAGCAAAATGGTCGTTTGCACCATGCTCAGTTGTTATCGGGTAAAAAAGGTGTGGGAAAGTCTCTGCTTGCGGCGCACTTGGCAGATGCACTTTTATGCTTACATCCACAAAATCTCACAGCCTGTGGACAATGTAAGCCGTGTAACTTGAACTTAGCTGGTAATCATCCGGATAGACTGAGTGTAGTACCTGAAGGAAAATCAATCGGTGTGGATGAAATTCGAGAAATTACGCATTTCTTGAACCATTCTGCGCAGCAAGGTGGCAATAAAGTCGCGTTGATTGAACAAGCGCATTTGATGACCCATTCAGCCGCTAATGCACTGTTAAAAACACTTGAAGAGCCAAATGCTAATCGTTATTTGGTCGTTACCAGCGATGATGACAGTAAGTTACCTGCCACCATTTTGAGCCGTTGTAATAAAGTGGCGATTCACTCGCCCAATCAAGCAGAGGCCGCACAGTGGCTGGCTGCTAAAAATGTCACTTGTGATTTTTCTTGGTTTGATGAATTTTCTCTACAGCCATTTATTATTGAAGCGTGGCAACAAGAAGGTGTGCTTGAGGATGTGACTGCGCTTTATCACGCCGCGAATCAATTAACAGTAGAGAGTGCGCAAACGGTTGAAAAGATTTTATTAAAGCACAGCGCAATGAGCGATGTATTCGCCCGTTTTTTGCTCAACCGTCTTAAAGGGGCGATGACACAAGGAAATGGTTTGAGTTTTACCCAGTATCAAGACTTAGTGAGCTTAGTACATCGGTTTATGTACGAACAGAAAAATGTGCTAGGGTTAAATCAGAGCCTTAGCATTTCTAATTTACTTTTTGCCTTACAAAAACAGCTATAAAGAGGTGGTGCATGCAAGAGTTACTTGCGGATTTTGAAGATTTAGATGAGCTATATCGTTGTTATATGCCATTTCTGAAATCCGGTGGCATATTTATCAAATCCAATGCCCATTTTGATATGGGGCAAGAGCTAAAGCTAAGAGTCACCTTGCCTGACGCCCTAGAGGCGGACGAAGTTGAAGTGGTCGTTGCTTGGTTAACACCACAAGGCGCGCAAAATTCTAATCCACCAGGCGTTGGCGTTGCGTTTATAGACGCGCCAGCTCTGAACGATAAAATAAATAAGCTTTTGGGTGCGACTTTGCATTCAGATAAACCAACTTACACCATGTAGAGCCAGTATGATTGTAGACTCTCACTGTCATTTAGATAGACTCGATTTTGAAAAGTTAGGCCTAAGCCTTGAAGAAGTACTCAGCAACGCGAGACAAAAACAAGTAGAACATTTTTTGTGCGTTAGCGTGACGCTGGACCAATTTCCATCGATGTTAGAAAAAATAGCCCATTTTGATGATGTTTCTGCATCTTGTGGGGTACATCCACTGGATCAAAAAGATAAACTGGATATTGAAAGGCTAGTGCAACTGGCGAGTAATGATAAAGTCGTTGCTATTGGTGAAACGGGATTAGATTATTATTATTCAAAAGATACGCATCAGGTACAGCAAGAAAGCTTTGCTGGACACATCGACGTGGCTAATCAGCTGCAAAAACCACTGATCATCCATACTCGTGATGCAAAAGCGGACACAATAGACATCATGCGAGCCCACAATGCGCAAAATTGCGGTGGCGTGTTGCACTGTTTCACCGAAGATTGGCCGATGGCAAAGCAGGCACTAGACCTTGGTTTTTACATTTCAATCTCTGGTATTGTGACGTTTAAAAATGCGACGGCGCTGCAGGAAGTCGTTAAGCAAATCCCTATGGACCGATTGCTGATTGAAACCGATTCACCTTATCTTGCACCTGTACCACATCGTGGCAAAACTAACCAGCCTGCTTATGTACAAGACGTTGCGTATTATATTGCTGACTTAAAAGGAGTGAGCTACAAAGCGCTTGCAGAGCAAACCACGAATAACTTTTACTCTTTATTTAATTTGGTGAAACGCCAAGATGGTAGCACAACTTAATCAGCTACCTCAGGTGTTGATGGGCCCGCTGGTTCGCCGAGCAGAGCAGAATAAAATTTGTATTCAGGTTGTTACTTGTGAAGCCGTGGACATCTCGGCTTCGCTATTGGCCCATCAAAGTCGATGTGAGGTTGAGACATTTCAGCTCGGTGCAGCCTGCTTTTTGCATTTTTTGATGATATGCAGCGAGAAGGCTCTGCCGACAGCGCAGCTGATCGAGTATCAAGTGCTCATTAATGGTGCCGTGTATAAGCCAGATTATCTGCGTTACGGAGAAGAGCTTGGCTTTGCGATACCTGCTTTGCTCAAGCAAATATTACATGGCTCATGCCGTAACCCGCATCACCACGCTAAAGACAGTCTACATACTGCGGATCAGTGGCAGGAGCAGCAGCGCGAGCTTGGCGAGTTAGGTGCTGACTTGTGTATTTTTTCTGGCGATCAGATCTACGCAGATGATGTTGCCGGTGCCATGCTGTTGGCTATTCACCAACTTATAGCAAGGCTAGGTTTGTTTAAAGAAACCAAATTGCCAATGCACCTACCTGCTGATCAACAAGCTCAACTTTACCATCGTCACTTATATCTACCGAAGACGCCATGGCAGGAGCGCTCAAAGTTTTCACTGGGCTATTGGGTTCGACAGGATGAACCGCACTTTTCTAGTGTTAAGGCCTTTAATCACCTAATTTTCTTCGAAGAGTTTGTCGCTTGTTACCTGTTAAACTTCTCTCATCTTGCTTGGCAGTTGGTTAACTTTAATGCGCTTCATTATGATGGTGGCAACGATAAAGTTAGGCGAATATTTGAGTCCGAACTTGACGCCCTAAAAGGCTTTGTTGAAACGTTGCCTAGTGCTGAGCGGTTGTGTGCGAACGTGCCCGTTTTAATGATGTTTGACGACCATGATGTGACCGATGATTGGAACTTGACTGCTAAATGGGAACAGGCAATTGCAAACCATAAAGTGAGTCGCCGTATAATCAGTAATGGCATCAT
This sequence comes from Pseudoalteromonas sp. HM-SA03, assembly GCF_002289345.1. Classification (GTDB taxonomy): domain Bacteria; phylum Pseudomonadota; class Gammaproteobacteria; order Enterobacterales; family Alteromonadaceae; genus Pseudoalteromonas. Next base: position 53,886 of record NZ_NSDG01000081.1, read on the forward strand.
TAGCTATTGGCTGTTTCAAGGCATTGGTAATGATGCATTTGAGTATAGCGGGGCGCTGACATCAGGTTTTAATTCAAGCCTGATTGACAATGAATGGCACTTTTCGGCGTTTGACAAACAAGTTCGTCGATTCACACATTGGCATTATTGTTTAGATACTTTTCCAAAAGTGGTAGTACTAGATACTCGAACACACCGCTGGCGCAATGAACAAGATTTCAATGAGCCGAGTGGTTTACTCGATTGGGAAATGTTGATGGAGCTGCAAGATACGCTTATCGACCACAGTGCAGTATTGATGGTCAGTCCTGCGCCAGTATTTGGGGTAAAGGCAATCGAAACCATACAAGCCATATTTAACACCTGTGGTGAACCGTTGGTGGTGGATGTGGAAAATTGGATGGCACATGAAGGGGCTGCGAAAAAGCTAATTGAAATTTTTAAGCGTCCAGATACACCTAAAGAAACAATTATACTTTCTGGCGATGTACATTATTCGTTTTGCTTTTCGGTTCAGGCACGTTTTGGCCGCCATGATAACCGTATTTGGCAGCTAACTGCATCAGGGATAAAAAATGAATTTCCGAAGCCGCTTATCAATATCTTGGATAAGATGGACACGATTTTGTACGCCAAATATAGTCCTCTGAATCTATTTACGAAACGTTGGCAGCTATCTGTAAGTAAGCATCCTTCATCGCTAAAAAAACATGGTTACTTGGTGTCTGATTCTGCCATTAGCTTAGTAACTCTTGAAAACGGCTTGCTAGAAAAGTATGAACTACTGCACGGTACTGGGATCCACAGTCATTTTGAGTTATAAATCCTAGAAGGCTAAATACACCGTTTTTAGCTATTTGTAGCTTAGCTCGGTAGTGTATGCTTGCATGATGCGCTAAACCCGTCAAAAAACACGTGTTCTTTTTCGCTTTTGCTATAGTTAATATAACACGGGCTAATATCTCGACTATATGACTCTACTCAAGCGCATGTATCCGTTCGTTGTACCATATAGCACACTGAAATGGTTTTGTGTGTTGCTGCTATTGCTATTACTGAGCTTTCCTAGTGCCGCCAGTTTTCCCGAGTTTAGTGATACGGCGCAGGTTATGCGACGCTACGACTATAACTCTGGCCTTAGTCAGGTCACTATCACTGCCATTACGCAAGATCAACTTGGGTATATTTGGGTCGGTACACAGTCAGGCTTAAATCGTTTTGATGGTCATGATTTTGTTCAATTTGAAGTAAAACAGAACTCCAAGCATCATCTCTCCGGTGGCTTTATTACCTCACTATGCCACAGTGGCAAATATATCTGGGTTGGAACAAGCACAGGGCTTAGTATTTACGATACTGAAGCGGGCACCTTTCGCTCTATCTTAGCGGCGCAGAATGAGGCGGTTAGCTCCGATAGAGTTAAAAAAGTGGCCTGTTATGGTGAATCAGTCACTGTATCAACAGAAGAAGGCGATGCTTATCGAGTTAATTACCAAACCTTTACGCCTGAAAAACTCTATTTAACCGGTAAATTTGTTCGTGAAGTCCACGAAACAAGGGATGCGTTTGTTTACCTCAATGCAGATGGTTTAGTCAGTCAGCCAAAAGACAAGGTCGGAGCGAGTGTCCTGTTGGAAGGTGAGTTTAAAACATTGTCGCTTTCCCACGGACGGATATTCGTAGTTGACGCGGATGATAAAGTCATTAGCTACGACACTCAGTTTAATAAAGTGCAATGGCAAAAGTCGGTCAGCGCGAAAGTTAATCTCAGCATTCATCAAATTAAAGTAAGGGCGAATGAAATACTCGTCGCTTCCAATACGGGTGTGTTTATTTTAGACCTGCAAGGTAATATTAAGCGTCATTGGTATCGCCGTGCAGAGCAATATGACGGACTACAAGACAACAATGTTCTGAGCGTTCAACGAGATAGAAATGGTGATTTGTGGATTGGTACAGAATCACAGGGGCTGCACTTTTTTAGTCAACTGAGTGAATCGTTTGGCCATGTTGGTGAACAAAACTTTCCACATGCTCCTTTGGGGCATCCTGACGTTAGGAATTTCGCATTAGACAGTAGCGAGCGTTTTTGGATAGGTACATCATCCGGTTTATATATTTATCAAAAATCGAGTTTTATTGCAGCGCATCGTATTTTCCCAAGTCTATCTGCAATCAAAGGAAGCTTTATCACCCAAGTAAAGATTTATGATGATACCTTGTGGGTAACAACAAGAGGAGATGGCGTTGTTAGGTACGCCTTAACACAAGGGGAATACAGCCATTTGATGCCTGACTCTGATAATGGCCCAGAACTCAGTTTTAATGATGTCATTGAATACCAATCTCAGATCTTAGTGAGTTCAAGGACGCTAGGTCTTATGAGGTACGACGAAGAATCGAAAACCTTAGTGCAGTTTTTTGAAAATCGTTCAGATGCGCCGTCACATGTATCGTCGTTTAAAGTGGTCGGGCAGGACCTATGGTTTGGTTCTATCGGTGAGGGGTTGTTCAAATTTAGTAAAGGTCAGCTTCATAACCTCACCGCAGAGGATGGCTTAAAGTCGAATTTGGTCTTTATGATAGATGAAGACCCATGGCAACGTATTTGGGTTGCAAGTGAAGCGGGTATTAGTTTAGTTGATAAACAAATGAAAGTTGTCCGTACTATTGGTGAGCAAGAAGGGCTAGGAAACCAAGCCGTGTGGGGGTTGGTTTACGATGACTATGAATACATGTGGCTTGGTACCAGTGGTGGGCTGTCGCGCGTAAATGTAATGGATTTTGCCATTGACAACTTTCTACCCATTGACGGAGTGCAAGCGCACGAATTCAACTACAATGCTGCGTGGAAAGCCCCTGATGGCCGAATTTTTATGGGCGGAGCCAAAGGCTTTAATCAATTTTTTCCTCAGAATGTATCAATTTCAAATACCGCGCGACCTATTTTGGTCTCCACAATCGAATTACTGGGCGAGCCATTAAAGCCAAATCTCGATGGGATCCTCACGGTTGCACCAGAGCTTGCTGGTTCATTGCAGCTACGCTATGACCAAAATATTATATCGCTACAATACTCAAGCTTAGATTTTGGTTCTGAGAAGCTGAACTTTTATTACCGTATTAAAGGGCTAAGCGACAAATGGTTAAAACTCGCAAATGGAGCAAGACAAATAAACTTACTCCAGCTTGAGCCTGGCATCTATCGAGTAGAAACCTATACCGTAAATCGTTTTAATATGCAGTCGCCCGTTCACGAATTTAGTATTTATATCTCCGCGCCAATTTGGTGGAATGCTTACTCGAAAACCTTTTATACCTTAGTCATTGTACTGATAATCGCTGCATTTGTTCGAGCGAGACAACGGCGCTATCAACAAGTACTGCGGGATAATCAGAAAATGTCTGCGCTACAAGAGCGGTTGGAGTTGTCGTTGTGGGCGAGTGGTGACGAACTTTGGGACTGGCATGTTGAGTCGGGTAAGATTTATCGCTACAGCGTGAATCCAAGGATCGACTTTAGTGAACTCCAAGATAACCTTATTCTCAATGAGCTTGACCAGTTTGTACATCCTAAGGATTGTGTATTACTTGAGGAGCGTCTTCAGTCCTGTGTAGACGGACATGAAGACGTTTATGAACTATCTATTCGAGTCAAAGATCAACAAGGAGCATGGATCTGGGTATTAGACAGAGGAAAGGTGGTGGCTCGAGATGACAATGGTAGAGCAACGCGGATAGCGGGAGCACTGAAAGATATTGCTGATTTGAAAGCACATCAACAAGCCTTGCAGTCGTTAAACGAGCAACTTGAGATAAAAGTCGCGATGCGCACCGATGAGCTATATAAAAAGAATCAGAAACTTGAGCAAGCAATGTTTGAGTTAAAACAAGCACAAGAAGACTTAATTGAAAGTGAAAAAATGGCGTCTTTGGGTGTGGTAGTTGCGGGTGTTGCGCATGAAATCAACACTCCGTTAGGTATAGCTATCACCGCACTTTCGCATAATGAAGACTGTTTATCTGAGCTGGTGGAAAAGCTTGAGAATAAAACTCTTAAGCAAAAAGACTTGGTTACCTCTATCGATGCACAGAAAGAAGGCTATCTGCTGATCAGTCGCAATTTGCAAAGAGCAGAAAGCCTTATTAGTAACTTTAAGCAAGTCGCAGTAGACCAATCTAGTGAGACGGAGCGTGATATTAACCTACTTGAATATATCAATGATGTATTCGATTCACTAAAACCATTGGCTAAAAATAAAGAAGTATATTTGTCTATAGATGGTAATGCTGATGTAAACCTCTCCACTTACCCCGGAGCGGTTTATCAAATAATGGCAAACCTATTTAACAATTCTGTTATCCATGGCTTTGAGGGGAGTGCCTCTGGCACGGTCAGCGTGTTAGTCGAGGCGACAGATAGCCACTGGACTATTATATACTGTGACAATGGTGTCGGTATGGACGAAGCAATGCAAAAGACCTTGTTTGAGCCATTTGTAACCACAAAGCGTAACCAAGGCGGGTGCGGATTAGGTATGCATATTGTCTATAATTTGGTAACGCAACTCTTAAAAGGCGAGATCCGCTGTAAAACGGCAAAATTACAAGGTGTCGAAATTACGATGAAAGTACCGTTTAAGAAAATAACGGCTGAAAATTAACTTAGGTGAATTACGGCTGGCTAACTGCCTGTGACAATGCTTCTTTTAGGAGTTTGTCATGTTCTTATTATCTCAAGTTTTGGTTACCCTTGCTGTTTTACTCGATCTCGCCTCATTTCAATTTATGAAACGTCAGCAGGTGTTATTGGCACTAAGCTTGTCGACTGCACTCACTGCAATTCACTTCTATCTACTTGATGCTATGGCTGGTGCTTTGCTTATGGCGATTGCGAGCCTCAGATATCTGGTGTTTATCAAGTCGCAGTCCAAGCACTTACTTATCGGGTTTCTACTACTCAATACAGTGCCACCCTTAGTGCACATAAATGAAAATTACGAACTTTATGCTGTTTTTGGTAGTGTTTTATTGACATATGGTGCATTTATTCGTGAACAGGTGGCATTTCGGTGTGTGATGATGCTAGGTACGGTGTGCTGGCTGGTACATAATTGCTATATCGGTTCACCGATGGCGATTGTATTAGAAAGTACTTTTTTGATGAGTAATTTGATTGGGTTAGGGCGAATTTATATGAAGCGTAAAACGAGTAAGTTGAAGGCTAAGTAAAACGCTCTGGCTAGCAGCTGGGTTGAAGTGGATCCAATTTTGCAGTTATAGACACTAATCAAATTAGGTTAAGCTTTAAATATATCAAATAATTCATTGGGTTAGATGAGGCTCTAGCTTTTTTTCAAGCTACTTGTACTGAGTATAAGCGATATCGAGAACGGGCTGAAATAAAAAATTAATAAATAATCTTTATCTAAATCATAGTGTTACTATTTTTCCAGATAATTATTGCATAATTAATATTGTATACAATATATCTATTGTGTATTGTTTGTTCGTTACCAAAAAACACTCAAATCAATGGGAACAAAAGGACAACAATATGCGTAATAACAAAAAAACAGCGCAAACACTGTGTAAATCACTCACAGCATCAGCACTTGCTCTAGCATTGGGGACTGCTACTGCATTTGCTGCAGATGGCAATAGCACTGTGAAAGGGAGTATCGTCAATGGTCAAGGTATTGAGTTATCGCAGGCTCAATTGACCTTTACACACAAAACTAAGGGGTTGAAGTTTGCTGTACAAACTAATGGCAAGGGCGAATACATTCTACGTAATCTGCCTGTTGGTCGTTACAGCGTGTCAATTAATAAAGCAGGATTTGAAACTATTATTGAAGAGGATGTTGAGCTTAATATTGGACAGGCTTTGATCTTAGACGCTCAACTATTACAACAGGGACAGGATATAGAAAGGATAGCGGTGACTGGTACGGCGATTCGACGCGTTGATATGGCCTCTTCAACGGCTGGCGTAACCTTTACAGACGCAGAGCTCAAAGTTATGCCTGTAAACACCGGCTTTGAAAGTATCGCGTTACTCGCACCGGGTACGGCTGAACCCGGTGGTAGTTCATTTCGAGGTGCGTCAAGCTTTGGGGGATCTTCGTCAGCAGAAAATGGCTATTACTTTAATGGCTTAAATGTCACGAGTATTCAAACGGGTTTAGGCTCAATTCGCTTACCCTGGGAAGCCATTTCGCAAACCCAAATCAAAACGGGGGGAATTAGTCCTGAGTTTGGTGGTGCACTAGGCGGTATCGTTAATGCAATTTCTAAATCTGGTGATAACGAATTTAACTTAGGGGCGGAAGTGAGGGTCGATCCTTCATCAAGTCATAGTTATCACGACTCTAATTATTTAGATAATGGCACCATCAATATAAATACCGAGCAAGATTATGATTCGTTCAAAGAACTACAAATCTGGGCGAGTGGCGCACTCATTGAAGACAGCTTATTTTACTATGGTCTGTATGCGCCTCGACGAGAGGTTAATCGCTGGGCTGGGCAAACGACCTTCAATGACAGAAGTCGAGATGAAGACCGCTGGTTTGCAAAACTAGATTGGTTCATCAATGAAGACCACTCAATCGGTTTTTCCGCCATGAATAACAAAAGAGAATGGACGAGGCAAACCTATGCCTATGACTGGGAAAACGATGTGATTGGTGATAAACAAGGTGTCGCGGCCCCAGGTGAAGATGGCGGTAAGGTTTATAGCATCAATTATAATGGGTACTTTTCAGATTTTTTCTCGGTGTCTGCGGTAGTGGGCCGAGTCACTGAAAATGTAGAGAATATTGTCGCATCGACCGTACCGGGAGTTTGGGATGAAAGAGAAGGGACGGTAACGTTATCAAGCCATACGGCAAGTGGTGTTTCAGAGCAAGAGTTTATCCGAGACCAAGCGAGAATAGACTTTAATATCGATTTGGACTATCACTCCATTCTGTTTGGAGTCGATTATACCAAAGTGACAGTAGATTATTTTGAAGGTCAAAATGGCCTTGGAGATGCAGAAGGCTGGTGGACTATCAAAACCGCTGGTGAAGGGAGTATTTCCGGTGCTGCACTTGGTCAAGACTATATTGAACGCCGAGTGAGGACGAGGACGGTTGATTCTGAGGTTAACTCGCTTGCTTTTTACGTGAATGATTCTTGGCAAGTCACCGACCAGCTCGTGTTAAATCTGGGCCTGCGTTATAGTCAGTTTGAAAATACCGTCACTGACGGCAGAGCGTTTGTTGATATGGACAACCAACTTGCGCCTAGATTTCAAGCGATTTATGACCTAAATGGTGACGGTGAATCCAAAGTTTTCTTTACTTACGGGCGATACTTTCAGCCGGTGTCTGCCAACATGAACATCACTCAAGGCTCAGCCTCAGTAGAGTGGTTTGAGTATTTCGACCTAGATCAAGTAGACAGTGATGGCTACCCCATTTTATTAAGTGATGGCTCGCCAAGCCGGGGGGACATGCTTCGAGATAGACGCTGGCGCCAACGCGGAATTACAGAGCCCGGTTTGATTGCTTCGTCCACCCTTAAGCCGATGTATTCTGACGAATTGACTTTAGGGTATCAGACGTCAATTTTTGATGATATGGCATTTGGGGTTAGAGCGATTTATCGAGATCTTGGACGCAGTGTTGAAGATACAGATGTCGGCCCCGTGCTTGCGAAGAAATTGGCTGAACTAGGTATTCAAGACAATGTCGGTCAAGGTTCTTACTATGTGCTAAATAACCCAGGTGAGGCGATCACCATGAGTTATGACTTTGATGGCGATGGTCAAGTCGATGAAGTGACACTCAGTGCAGAAGAGCTTGCCCTACAACAAGCTGTGCGTAAATATCTGGCACTTGAATTTACCTTAGAAGGAAATATTACTGATAAGTTACGGATTAATTCTTCTTATACTTGGTCACACAGCTATGGTAATACAGAAGGTTTAGTGAAAACCGATAACGATCAGGCTGATCCTGGTTGGACAACTTCTTATGACTATGCGGACCTGATGGATCACGGCTATGGTAATTTACCGAATGACCATCGCCATTCAATAAAAGTATCAGGTTCTTACGATATCACAGATGAGTTAACTTTGGGTCTGGTTGCAAGAACGTCGTCAGGTCGCCCGACTAACTATTTCTCAAAACACCCTGTCGGTGTAGATAGCTGTGCCGCAGGAAGTCCTTGGGATGCATGCGTAAGTAAAGATTATGGACATGTTTCACATTATGACGAAAACGGCAATCCAGCTCCTCGCGGTAGCGTTGATAATCTTCCTTGGGCAACCACGATAGACTTATCACTCAGTTACTCTACAGATATTATGGGACATGACTTGTTACTCAAGGGCACCGTTTATAACCTACTAAACAGTGATAAAGCGCTTGGGATCAATGAACAGCGATCTTTAGATGGTGAAAATGGCTTAATCGTTAACCCTGACTACGGCATTACAACGCTACGACAAACTGAGCGTTACGCGTCGTTAGTTGCAAGGTTTACGTTTTAATTTCCCTGGTGATAGCCAAGACTGGGTGCTATGCACCTAGTTCTTGGTTTAAGCCAAACAAAACGTTTGGCTTATTTCATGTCACGGAGAGTATGATGACGTTAACAATAGATTTTGAGCAAATACTGAGCCACGCGGAAGTAATAGAGACGGTTGACATGCATACCGCCGGAGAGCCTTTGCGGGTAATTGTCGATGGTTTCCCTGAACCTCAAGGCAACACTATTTTAGATAAACGGCAATACTGCGTAGAAAATCTTGATCACTATCGCACCGCGCTGATGTATGAGCCTAGGGGTCATGCTGATATGTATGGTGCGCTTATCGTTGAAAAGCAGTTACCAGAAAGCGATTTTGGCGTGTTATTTCTTCATAATGAAGGATACTCAACAATGTGTGGTCATGCGATTATTGCTTTAGCTACACTATTTTTACAGCACAATCCCGCAAAGAAACAGTTGTTGATAGATACGCCTGCAGGGCTAATTACCGCATGGCTAAGAGACGGCCAAGCTGAATTTGCTAATGTACCAGCAGAGGTAGTGACACTTGATAAGCAAGTCAAGACATCTGAATTTGGTTTAATCTCAGTGGATATCGCATTTGGTGGTGCGTTTTATGCCTATATTGACGCTGATACAATCGATTTAGCTCTTACGTCAGAAAATGCAGCTTACATTCAGCAGTTAGGTTTAACGCTTAAACAAGAAATTGCAACACAGATTAGCTTAGTGCATGACGATGCGCGCCTCGCATTTTTATATGGTGTGATTTTTTATTCCAATTCTCAAAAATCGGACTCTGCTCACAGTAAGCATGTGTGCATTTTTGCCGATGGCGAATTAGATCGCAGTCCAACAGGGACTGGGGTCAGTGGTAGGGCTGCAATTCTTGCCGCCAGAGATGAGCTTGCCGCAAACCAACGTATCTTTATTGAAGGTATATTAGGCTTGGGTTTAGATGTTTGTTATCAACTTAGTGATGACAGTAAATCGTTGATCCCAATAGTTTCGGGCGTGGCCTATATTACAGGCCGACACCAATTTATTTTAGACGACCACGATCCATTAGTAAGAGGATTTTTACTACGATGAATGTAGATTACGCAGCCAGACAGCAACGCTTAGTCAATAAATTACAACAACACCAAAGTGACGCTATCATTATTTATGGCTACGAGAATATTGTATATTTAACCGGCTTTACCGGTCATGCAGCAACATTGTTGATGTCTTCAAATGGGCAACACCGACTCATTACCGATTATCGTTACTTTGAGCGTGCTAGCGATGAAGCGGTGGGAGTCGAAGTTATTTTAAGAAATCGTGATAAAGAAACGCTACCTGATTGTATTTTTAGATTATTGGATGGGCCGCGACAGCTTGCATTTGAAGCGCATCAAGTCAGTCACGCAGATTATGTTTCATTAAACATCAGCGCAAAGAATACCACGCTTATTGCCGCGCCACTTTGGGTTGAATCACTAAGACAAGTTAAAGATGGTTATGAAATTAACTGTATTAAACGCGCCGCCGAGATAGCTGACTCGGCGCTTGCCCATACACTGCCTTTGTTAAAAGTAGGGATCACTGAGCGAGACGCGGCAATTGAGCTTGAGTATCAGATGCAAAAGCTAGGCTCCGAAGGACTATCTTTTGACACAATCCTATTATTTGGTGCACGTTCTTCCTTACCGCATGGAAACCCAGGACAGACAAAACTTAACCTAGGCGATTTGGTACTTATCGACTTTGGTGCGGTGATAAGCGGCTATCGCTCTGATATGACGCGAAGTTACGTGTTGGGGGAGCCGACGAAGCAACAACAATCCATTTATGACACGGTTCAACATGCGCAGCGAGCTGCGTTGGCGCTAATAAAAGCGGGCGTTAACTGCATAGATTTAAATAACGCATCACACGATGTGTTAAGTCATAGTGACTTTTCACAATACGCAGGTGAGGGACTTGGTCATGGTGTGGGGCTATTTCTACACGAGCAGCCGTTTATTAAACCTGGGGTCGATCACCAGTTAGAAGCTGGCAATATCATAACCATAGAGCCGGGTATTTACATTCCAAATTATGGTGGTGTGCGCTTGGAAGAAGATGTATTGGTGACTGAAAATGGTTTTGAATGCTTAACCCACGCGCCACAAGTATTTCAGCTAACAAACTAAGGAATGATGATGCAAATTATTACTCGCCAAGAGGTCGCGGATAACCTCAACTACCCAAGCTTAATTCAGGCGCTTAAACAGGGTTTTGCGCAACCAGCAGGTACACCAACACGGCAAGTTTTTGAGCTAGATAATAGTCACAACAATCATGACGCTTTTGCTGTTTTACCTGCTTGGAATGCCGATGTGATTGGCGTAAAGGCGTTTACCTATTTCCCTGATAACAACCAACATGATAAAGCTTCTCTTTACTCGAAAATCATGCTGTTTTCTAGGCAGTTCGGTGAGCCGCTCGCGCTTGTGGACGGCACCGAAGTAACGTTGTGGAGAACCTCTGCTGTGTCAGCATTAGCCGCGGAGTATTTAGCACCTAAGCATGCTAAACATTTGGTTTTTTTTGGTTCAGGCAATTTAGCCAGTTACATGATCAACGCGCATTTAAGTGTTAGAAATTATAGTAAAATTTCAATAATTGCACGCAATACTGAAAATGGACGTCTGTTGCTGGAGCTATTGTCCTCGCAGCATCCGGAGGTTGAATTTGCACTTTATCAGGAGGCAACCGCGTCTGTTATTGCTTCGGCAGATGTGATCAGCTGTGCAACAGGCAGTCATACGCCTTTGTTCAATGGAGAGTGGTTGAGCGATGGCACGCATATAGACTGCATTGGCAATCACCATAAAGATTGTCGAGAAATTGATACCACAACGGTAACTAAGAGCCGCGTTTTTGTAGATAGTCGCGCCAATGTATTGAACGAGGCGGGCGAATTGTTGTTACCGATCAGTGAAGGTAAGTTTAGCCCCGATAAGGTGGTTGCAGAGCTTAGCGAAATGACTAAAAATAACCTAGGTCGAAGTAACGAGAATGAAATTACTTTGTTTAAGTCTGTAGGAACAGCGCTGAGTGATTTAATTGGAGCGAAATTAGTGTATGACTTGGTTCAAAAATAAAGAGCACGGTAAAGTGTATGAAGTAACCGCAGTAGTCAAAGCTGCTGATAAGCGCTTGGTGAATCCGCTTATTTGTCACGAATGTCACATGTTGGTTAGTTATCAAGGAGTTGGCGGCGAAACGAAAAGCGAAAAGCTGCTTTATGACGAGGTGTTTTACAAAGCGTTTCAAAACCACGATAGCTGTTACGTCATGGTGGATGACAATGGTATTCGCCATTATCATCCAAGTGAATAAAGTGACTTATTCAATTAAGTGAATAAGCGCTAATTTTTAACCTGACAGAGTACAAATATAGAACGCTATGAATACTGACATTTCAGCTATTGGTCTGGTGCGGACTGCGGCACTAACATGTTTCTGCCCCGAAATGAGTTAACGTAAATGCTCTAAGGGTGGCTTTGAGCGAAAAGCTGACGTTCATCCTTTCACCTAAATAACTGTGTATACATCCATTGTAATTGAGTTTCTTCTATAGTCAGGAAAACGACCCTGTGGGTCGTTTTTGTCGTGTTCACATTTAGATCAATGTAACGTAACTTCAATGCTGGTAAGTAGTCGCCCCTGAAACCAATTTAATTTATTGAATTACTTGAAGATCTAAACGATCTTACTACCCTAAAATT
>NZ_NSDG01000082.1:0-11768 GCF_002289345.1 Pseudoalteromonas sp. HM-SA03
GGTCATTCTCCGATAAGGCGTACAGACTTTTTTAATACCTTGTAGCAGCGATTTTATATCGCGACAAATAAAAGGGTCGTTCTCATATAAAAGCATCATGTTTGTCGTTGTGATGTTTATAATGAACAACCCGATAATGTTTTTATATTTGCTTTCGACAGCTTAAAATCCATATTCTCACCATTTAATCTCCCTATTCTATATATTGTATCCTGCCACCAGTCACGTAAAAATTTGGTTAATTGCGTAAAGGTGTGCACAATAAGTCCATATAAAACCTAAAATTAGGGAGTGTAAAGATGTTAGGTCTTTCGGCTCGAACAATTTCTGCTGTGCTCAGTATCACAATGTCACTATGTACTTTTGCAAGCTTTGCCAATGTAGATAAGGACAGATCCTATATTTTGGCGACAGCCTCATCTGGTGGCACTTTTTACCCAGTAGGCGTCGCAATTGCGACACTAACTAAGCTAAAGGTCACGCCACAGCACGGTATGAGCGTGTCGGCAATTACCTCTGCTGGTTCTGGTGATAACCTCAAACTCATGCGTAATAAAGAAGCTGAACTGGCTATTCTACAGGGTCTTTACGGTGCGTGGGCGACGCAGGGGACGGGGGCAATAGCAGCCGTTGGCAAACAAGATTATCTGCGTTCTGTGACTATGCTGTGGCAAAACGTAGAGCATTTTGTCATTGCTAAGCAGTATGTCAAAACGGGCAACGTCTCAGATTTGAAAAACCTATATTCACAGGGGTTTGGTATTGGTAAGCGTAACTCTGGAACGGAAGGTTCTGGGAAGCACATCATGGCTGCACTGGGCGTTGATAGTGACAAATTCACTTTGGTGCATAAAGGTTACGCGGGCTCTTCTAGCGCCCTACAAAATGGTCAGATTGCGGGAATGAATATTCCAGCAGGCGTACCTGTCAGCGCTATTACAAGTGCTTATGCAGCCGATGCCAATGGTATCACAGTGCTGGATTTTACTGATGAGCAGCTAAATAAAGTCAACGCTGATGTAGAGCTATGGTCACGCTTCGAGATCCCAGCTAACACTTACCCCGGCCAAACTAACGCAATTAAAACGATTGCCCAGCCAAACTTTCTTGCTGCACATAAAGACATGAGTGAGGAAGATGTCTATCTGCTCACCAAGGCAATTTATGAAAATTTAGTCTTTCTTCAAACCATCCATAAAGCGACTAAAGCCATGGCGATAGAAAAGGCACTCATGGGACTGCCTGCTAAGCTACATCCCGGTGCGCTGAAGTATTATAAAGAAATAGGTATTGCCGTACCTGCTCATCTGCAGTAACGCCGCCAACTAAGTAAAACGGGATAGTATCTATCAATGAGTAATAGTAGCAATGAGCAAAGCACATTAGCAGCACCAACAGCAGCTCGTGAGCGGATCGCTTTTTATTTAGCGATACTCACGAGTCTGTTGCACCTCTATTTTAACTTGGTCGCCACTTGGCCGGATAACTATATTTCAGCCATTCATTTCATGCTATTTGGTAGCATTATCTTGCTCACCTTGCCACTTAGAGTTGGTAAATTAGCAGTGCTTTCTAGCGTGATTGATATCGGGCTGTTTATCGGTTTAATCGTTAGCTGTGGCTATCTTGTTCTGTACAGTGATGCGCTAGCTGCGCGTAATTATGAATTTGCTACGGCTGACTGGATAGCATCTTCCACCGCTGTACTCCTCGCGCTTGAGTTGGTCCGGCGCTGTATGGGCTGGTTTATCCCGATGATGATCCTACTGGCGATGAGTTATGTACTGTTTTTGGGACAGTATATCGATGGCGTGTTTCATTTTGCGGGTTTAAGCGCAGAAACTATTTTGTTTCGCAATTACTTTGATGACGGCTTGTTTGGACCTATTGCTAAAATTTCTTGGACGTTTGTTTTTATGTTTATCCTGTTTGGCGCATTTCTAGTCCAAGCAGGAACAGGGGATTTTATCATTCGCTTTGCCAATGCGCTTGTTGGTCGCATGGTTGGCGGACAAGGACTTGTTGCTGTCGTGAGCTCGGGTATGATGGGCTCAGTATCAGGCTCTGCTATCGCGAATACAGCGGCGACTGGGGTGATTACCATTCCATTAATGAAAAAAGCAGGCTTTCCTGCAAAGTTTGCGGCAGCAGTTGAAGCCGGAGCATCGACGGGAGGTCAGCTGATCCCGCCGATTATGGGGGCCGGTGTATTTGTGATGGCCTCTTATACTCAAATTCCTTATCTTACGATAATTGCGGCGGCCTTTGTTCCCGCTCTGCTTTATTTCGCATCTATCGCCATCTTTGTACGTATTCAAGCTAAGCGTTTGAATATCCAGCCAGCATTAGAATCAGAGCAATTGAGTGCTTGGCAAGAGCTGAAGTCCGGTTGGCATCATTTATTACCTATCGTGTTGCTCGTAACATTGATGATTTATGGCTTTACGCCAACTTATGCAGTCAGTATTGCGACGCTCAGTGTGTGTCTATTTTCTTTGTTTTCACATTCGCCGATGAAGTGGTCAAAGGTTTTGGCTGCGCTTGCAAATACAACTGAAAACAGCGCTAAGACAGCAATATTATTGGTGGCCATTGGCATGTTGGTGAATTGTATTTCGATCAGCTCCTTAGGGGTTACATTTTCTCTAATGATAAATGAATGGGCGGGAGCAAGCTTGATACTGTTGTTGATATTGATTGCATTGGCCTCGTTAATTATCGGTATGGGACTGCCCGTGACGGCATCATATATTGTGTTGGCAACGCTTTCTGCACCGGCTTTGTATGGCTTGATCAGCCAGTCAGCACTGGTAGAGATCATAGTNAATGACACTGCGACGATGATGATGAGTATGATGGCACCAGCACTAGGTGAGATATACAACCAGCCAAATATTACCGCGGCTCAAGTGTTTACTATTTTGGCAAGCTTGCCGCCAGAGGCTGTTGATATTATTCGCAGTAGCCAATTTGATGCCACGCATTTAGCCATGATGCTACTCTCTGCCCATATGATTATTTTTTGGTTATCGCAAGATAGCAATGTGACACCGCCGGTATGCTTGGTCGCTTTTACCGCCGCGGGAATTGCCAAAACACCGCCGATGGCAACAGGTATAGAAGCATGGAAAACGGCCAAAGCGCTATACATAGTTCCCTTACTGTTTGCTTATACGCCGTTTATCGGGGGGAGTAACTTTGAGATCATGCAGGTTTTTTTCACTGCGCTTGTGGGGATGTACGCTTTGGTAGCAGCGATATATGGCTATGCGGAGGCGAAGCTTAGTAAACCAATCAGGATGGTGTTAGCGCTTTTAGGTATCGCTTTAGTTTGGCCGCATCAAATGATCTCGGTAGATATAGCGGCGGCACTATGTGTTATTGCTGTTGTTACAAAGCAAGTAGTAGATAATCGTCTAACTTAAGCTTTGCTATGCACCATAAAGTAGGCCCCTAAATTGGGGCCTTATGATATTAGACGATATGCTGAATAGACTGATGTATTCGAGCAGGTAGCAGGGCTTTTAAGTACTGCTCTAAAGTATGTAGTGATTCTGTACCGCGAATGCCCGCGGCTTCATCTTGTTCTATAAAGCCTTGCTCTTTTAGACTAGTAACAAACGCACTGAGCACTTTTTTGTCAAAAAACTCTGGGCTTTTGATACCGTGTAAAGTTCCTAGTCGGTCGGCAAGAAGTGCACTTTCTTTTTCAAGCTCGCTACGACTTAATCCTTGATGACGCTTAACGAGGTTAATCGTGATTGCATAGCGCTCAAGCGTTAAGTGGATCACTTTACCTAGCATTTCTAATTGTGCCAATGCGCTACCATCTTTGTTAACTGAGGCAAGGTGACCATCAAAAGTGATCAGATCCTTAGCCGCAAAGTATTCAAAAATAGACTCTATATATCCAGTCTTTAGGTCTGTTAAGAACCACTCTTTTGCAAACAAGGGATACAACAGCGCTACCTCTTTGCGGCACTCATCAACAGTCAAGCTGTAGCGATTGAAGAGCTGCTGAGCGATTAAGCTTGGTACGGCAAACAGGTGCAGAATATTGTTACGGTAATAATTAAGCAGAGCGCGTTCTTTTTCCTTAACACTAATGATGCTGCCAAAACTGTCTTCAATAATATCGAACTTATCAAGCTTAAGCGCATGATCGAGTAGGCCCTCAGGACTCGAATCTGGCACCGTCGCATTGTCGTGATAAGGTGCATGTCTGTGTAGTCCAAGATACAAATCGAGCTGTTGTAGCAGTTGTGATTTAGGCAATGCAAATTGCTCGTTACTCAGCAAAATTGTCGCAAGTAAATTAACTGAATTCAGTGCTGCTGAGTTATTTATCTCAGTCATGATGACATCAGCGAGATCGGCAACTTGCTTGTTCAGCCAAGCTGGCTTTTGAGTTTCGGTGGGGTGGATAGAATCACGCCAATCTGGTTGATGCTCATTTAAAAATTGGTTGACGGATATCGGATCGCCAAAATTTAAATACCCTCTACCATAGTTTTTAAGGTTCTTAATCGCCTTAAAAATACCAAAGATAGACTCATTTTTCTTACTGTTGCCAGCCAGCTCTTTGAGGTAGGTGTTGATCTCCATAACATGTTCGTAGCCGAGATAAACGGGCACTAATGATATAGGTCTATCAATGCCGCGAAGCATAGATTGCAGTGTCATTGCCAGCATCCCCGTTTTTGGTGGTAGTAGACGACCGGTACGACTGCGGCCGCCTTCGGTATAAAACTTAACGGAATACCCTTTGATAAATAACTGACTTAAATATTCCTTGAATACCGCGGAATAGAGTTTGTTGCCCGAAAAAGAGCGGCGAATAAAGAAGGCACCACTACGACGGAAAATCGGGCCCGCAGGGAAAAAGTTGAGATTAACGCCAGCTGCGATATGCGGTGGTACTAAGCCCTGGTGGTAAATCACGTAAGTTAGAAGCAAGTAATCCATATGGCTACGATGACATGGCACGTAAATTATCTCGTGTCCTTTGTCCGCAAGTGCTTGTACTTTGTCTGAGTTATTAACTTCAATACCATTATAAAGCTTGTTCCACAGCCAAGTGAGGGCCCTGTCAGCTACACGTACCATGGCGTCTGAATAGTTCGCGGCTATTTCGTCCAATAACCTCAGTGCTTGTAATCTCGCTTCTTCCTGACTTAGACCTTTTGCCTTTGCTTCGTCTGCAATGGCTTTTTTAATGCTTTGCGACGCTAAGATAGAATTAAATAGCTGCTCACGTGATGGCAGTTTGGGGCCGGTAGCGGCCAATTTTTGACGACGGAAATGCACACGTGCAACGCGCAGTAGCTTATGTGGTAGCTCCTCAACATCTGCTTTATCGTTTAACAATTGATTAAGTTCAATCGGGCGGGAGAATCGAACAAAGTTATCCCGGCCTGAAAACAAGATCACAAAGCATTTGCGTAGCCAGCTCGGTGTTAATGAGTTGGATAATAAGGTTCCCACACCTGGCTTTTCTTTACCTGGATTACGACCCCACAATATGGTGACCGGAATAACCTGCGCATCGGTATTGTCGTTATCTTTTAAGGCTTCAAAAATCGCTTTGCTATGTTCAAGCGCATCACTTGGTTTATGACTATTACCAAAGACACTTGGCGGAGTCTGGATCCCAACAAAACGATTGAGCTCTTTATTGCCGATTCGCGCTTTTTGAGACGGCCTTGGTAAACCAAGCTTTTTACACATAACGTCTAGCGCTATCATGTCTGATACCGAGTCGAGTCTCGCTACATAAAATGTGGGAATGCTGGGATCTAGCTCGTAATCCTCAATGGGATGCTCTGGCAATACTTTACTTTTAACAAAAAGCCAGTTGCTACAGCGAGCGATGGCTGTTAGCAAATAAGAAAAAATCTGCATGGGAATACCGAACAATTATCATTAACCATAGAATATCAAGATTTAACTGGACTGACCATTTACAAAGGTGTCATCCATGTTTTCCTGCCGCAATATATCCATGGAAGATTAACAGAAGCAGATGCTTGAGTAGAGTGAATTTTGCTCTAAGTGCTTTTTGTGAGTGAAATATTGTGTATGTTCAATGCGCTTTATCTGCGCGACAGCGCCTACGGATCCGAGCGATAAAATTACTTTGTATTAGTTGTTGCATTTATCACCAATATCACTATAATATGCAGACTTTCTTGACCATAGTGTCTAGGAAAGTAAATGAAAGGTCTGGATTTCAGGCCCTATGAACAGGAACTCCAATTGCGAGTTCAATGGTAGAAATAAATTAACAACCGACTTCTCAGGAATTATTGAGTTAGTCTCGGTCGTTTTTTTATGCTCTTTTTAAATGCTCTTTTTATTTTGAGGTTTAAGAATGTCAAATCAACGCATTCGTATTCGCCTAAAAGCTTTTGACCACCGTTTGATTGACCAATCAACGGCGGAAATCGTGGAAACAGCGAAGCGCACTGGTGCACAGGTTCGTGGTCCAATCCCACTACCTACGCGCAAAGAACGTTTCACAGTATTGATCTCTCCGCACGTAAATAAAGACGCGCGTGATCAGTATGAAATCCGCACCCACAAACGTCTGATCGACATCGTAGAACCAACTGACAAGACTGTAGACGCTCTAATGCGCCTAGACCTTGCTGCTGGTGTTGATGTTCAAATCAGCCTGGGTTAATCGGAAGATTAGAGAGGTTTTAGGAAAATGGCATTAGGTCTAGTCGGTCGTAAAGTGGGTATGACACGTATCTTCACTGAAGATGGTGTATCTATCCCTGTGACAGTTATCGAAGCGACTCCTAACCGTGTTACGCAGATCAAATCTGACGCAACTGACGGTTATAACGCGCTTCAAGTTACTGCAGGCGAGAAAAAAGCAAGCCGTGTAAACAAACCAGCAGCGGGTCACTTCGCTAAAGCTGGCGTTGAAGCGGGTCGCGGCCTGTGGGAATTCCGTCTTAACGGCGGTGAAGGTGAATTTGAAGTAGGTTCAGAGCTAACTGTTGAACTTTTCACAGAAGTGAAAAAAGTAGACGTTACTGGTACTTCAAAAGGTAAAGGTTTCCAAGGTGGTGTTAAGCGCTGGAACTTCAGCATGCAAGACGCAACTCACGGTAACTCTCTATCTCAC
The DNA here is from genome assembly GCF_002289345.1 of Pseudoalteromonas sp. HM-SA03. Lineage (GTDB taxonomy): Bacteria > Pseudomonadota > Gammaproteobacteria > Enterobacterales > Alteromonadaceae > Pseudoalteromonas. The sequence continues at coordinate 7,136 of NZ_NSDG01000082.1, forward strand.
CGTGCTCCTGGTTCAATCGGTCAAAACCAGTCTCCTGGTAAAGTTTTCAAAGGTAAGAAAATGGCCGGTCAAATGGGTAATGTTCGTTCAACGACACAGAACCTTGAACTAGTACGTGTTGACGCAGAGCGTAACTTGCTTTTAGTTAAAGGTGCAGTACCTGGCGCTATCGGCGGTGACGTTATCGTTAAACCAGCTGTTAAAGCATAAGTCCTGGAGATTTAGTGATGGAATTAGCAATTAAAGGCGCTGGCGCGCTTGAAGTTTCCGAAGCTACTTTTGGACGTGAGTTTAACGAAGCATTAGTACACCAAGTAGTTGTTGCTTATGCAGCAGGTGCTCGTCAAGGTACTAAAGCTCAACTGACACGTTCTGAAGTACGCGGTGGTGGTAAGAAACCATTCCGCCAAAAAGGTACTGGCCGTGCACGTGCTGGTACAATCCGCAGCCCAATCTGGCGCAGCGGTGGTGTGAGCTTTGCAGCTAAGCCGCAAGATCACAGCCAAAAAGTTAACCGTAAAATGTATCGCGGTGCGATCAAGAGCATTCTTTCTGAGCTTGTTCGTCAAGATCGTCTAGTAGTTGTTGAAAACTTTGGTCTAGAAGCACCAAAGACTAAAGAACTAGTAGCTAAGCTTAAAGAACTTGAGCTTAAAGACGTACTAATCGTGACTGAAGAAGTAGATGAGAATCTATTCCTTTCTGCACGTAACCTGTACAAGGTTGACACGCGTGACGTAGCTGGCATCGACCCAGTAAGCCTAATCGCTTTCGATAAGGTTCTGATTACTGCTGCTGCTGTTAAGCAACTTGAGGAGGCGCTAGCATGATCCGTGAAGAACGTCTTTTAAAAGTAATCCTTGCTCCACACATCTCTGAGAAGAGCACTGTATCTGCTGAAGAAAACAACACTATCGTTTTCAAAGTAGCTAAAGATGCAAACAAAGCAGAAATCAAAGCTGCTATTGAAAAGCTTTTCGAAGTAGAAGTAACTGGTGTTCGCACTCTAAATGTTAAGGGTAAGACAAAGCGTACTGGTATGCGTTTTGGCCGTCGTAGCGATTGGAAAAAAGCATACGTTACTCTTAAAGAAGGTAGCGAGCTAGACTTTGTCGGCGGCGCCGAGTAATAAGGGGAGTTAGAATTATGGCACTTCAAAAGTGTAAACCAACTTCTGCGGGTCGTCGTCACGTCGTTAAAGTGGTTAACCCTGATCTACACAAGGGTAAGCCTTACGCTCCGCTATTAGAGAAAAACTCTAAATCAGGTGGTCGTAACAACAACGGTCGTATCACGGTTCGTCACATCGGTGGTGGTCATAAGCAGCACTACCGTGTAATCGACTTTACACGCACAAAAGATGGCATTCCAGCTAAAGTTGAGCGTCTAGAGTACGATCCAAACCGTAGCGCAAACATCGCTCTTGTATTATATGCAGACGGTGAGCGTCGTTACATTATTGCACCTAAGGGTCTTAAAGCAGGTGATGCAATCCAATCTGGTGTTGATGCACCAATCAAGGTTGGTAACACACTACCTATGCGTAATATCCCTGTAGGTTCTACTGTACACAACGTTGAACTTAAACCTGGCAAAGGTGCACAAATTGCACGTTCTGCTGGTGCTTACGTACAGATCCTTGCTCGTGAAGGTCAATACGTAACACTACGTCTTCGCTCTGGCGAAGTTCGTAAGGTTGAGTCTGATTGTCGTGCGACTCTTGGCGAAGTAGGTAACGCAGAGCACATGCTACGTTCACTAGGTAAAGCTGGTGCAAATCGTTGGCGTGGTATCCGTCCTACAGTTCGTGGTGTTGCCATGAACCCGATTGACCACCCACACGGTGGTGGTGAAGGTCGTACTTCTGGTGGTCGTCACCCTGTATCTCCATGGGGCGTACCTACTAAAGGTTACAAGACTCGTAAGAACAAGCGTACTGATAAGTTTATCGTACGTCGTCGTACTAAATAATAGTTGAGGAATTGCCATGCCACGTTCTCTCAAGAAAGGTCCATTTATTGACCTACACTTGCTGAAGAAGGTAGAGAAAGCGTTGGAAAGCGGTGACAAGAAGCCAATTAAAACTTGGAGCCGTCGTTCAATGATCATACCTAACATGATCGGATTGACCATCGCTGTCCATAATGGTCGTCAGCACGTTCCTGTGTTCATCACAGACGAAATGATCGGTCACAAACTGGGTGAATTTGCACCTACACGTACTTACCGCGGTCACGCTGCGGATAAGAAAGCTAAGAAGCGTTAATCGGAGGGTATGATGGAAGCATTAGCTAAACACAAATTCGCCTCTGGTTCGGCGCAGAAAGCACGTCTAGTGGCAGATCAGATCCGTGGACTTCCGGTTGATCGCGCGCTAGAAATCCTGGCGTACAGCCCGAAGAAAGCGGCTGTATTAGTTAAGAAAGTACTTGAGTCTGCTATCGCGAACGCGGAGCACAACGAAGGTGCTGACATTGATGAGCTTAAAGTGGCTAAAGTATTTGTAGACGAAGGTCCTACAATGAAACGTATTATGCCACGTGCTAAAGGACGCGCAGACCGCATCCTTAAGCGTACAAGCCACATCACTGTTGTGGTATCGGATAGCTAGGAGATATAAGTAATGGGACAAAAAGTTCATCCTACTGGTATTCGCCTAGGTATCTCAAAGCCTTGGGTATCTACTTGGTACGCGAATACAAAAGATTTCTCTGAACAGCTTTTTGGCGATCACAAAGTACGTCAATACCTTACTAAGGAATTGAAAAGTGCTTCTGTAGCTAAGATCGTTATCGAGCGTCCAGCTAAATCAATCCGTGTAACAATTCACACAGCTCGTCCTGGTGTTGTTATCGGTAAAAAAGGTGAAGATGTTGAAAAGCTTCGCCAAGCTGTAACTAAGCTTGCTGGTGTACCTGCGCAAATCAACATCGCAGAAGTACGCAAGCCAGAGCTAGATGCACAATTAGTTGCTGACGGTATTTCTTCTCAGCTAGAGCGTCGTGTTATGTTCCGTCGTGCTATGAAGCGCGCAGTACAGAACGCAATGCGTCTAGGTGCTAAGGGTATCAAAGTTGAAGTAAGCGGCCGTCTAGGCGGTGCTGAAATCGCACGTTCTGAGTGGTACCGTGAAGGTCGTGTACCTCTACACACTCTACGTGCTGATATCGACTACGCAACTTCAGAAGCTTTGACCACTTACGGTATCATCGGTGTTAAGGTTTGGATCTTCAAAGGCGAAGTAATTGGTGGTCTTCCACTAGTTCAAGAGCAAGAGAAGCCAGCTAAACGTGCGCCGAAGAAAGCTAAAAAAAGTGCTAAGTAAGAGGTAGCGACTAATGTTACAGCCAAAACGTACAAAATTCCGTAAGGTACACAAAGGCCGCAACCGTGGTCTGGCTACCAGCGGTAACAAAGTTAGCTTCGGTTCTTTCGGCTTGAAAGCGACTGGCCGTGGCCGTATGACTGCTCGTCAAATCGAAGCAGCTCGTCGTGCTATGACACGTCACGTCAAGCGTCAAGGTAAAATCTGGATCCGTGTATTCCCAGATAAGCCAATTACAGAAAAACCGCTTGAAGTTCGTATGGGTAAAGGTAAAGGTTCTGTTGAATACTGGGTTGCTGAAATTCAGCCTGGTAAAGTTCTTTACGAAATGGAAGGTGTTTCTGAAGAGCTTGCTCGTGAAGCATTCAACCTTGCTTCTCGTAAACTACCATTCAAGACAACTTTCGTAACTCGGACGGTAATGTAATGAAAGCTAGCGAATTAAAAGACAAAAGCGTAGAAGAGCTAAATGCTGAACTTCTAGAGCTACTTCGTGAGCAGTTTAATCTGCGCATGCAAGCGAGCACTGGTCAGCTAGCTCAAACTCACGAACTGAGAAAAGTACGTCGCAACATTGCGCGTGTTAAAACGGTTATTAACCAGAAGGCAGGTGCATAATGAGCGATAAGATCCGTACTCTTCAAGGTCGTGTAGTAAGCGATAAAATGGACAAATCAATCGTTGTTGCTATCGAGCGTCAGGTTAAACACCCGATCTACGGTAAGTTCATCAAGCGTACAACTAAGTTGCACGCACACGATGAAAACAACACGGCACTAGCAGGTGACGTCGTGACTATTCGCGAATGTGCGCCAATCTCTAAGAAAAAATCTTGGACGCTAGTTGACGTGATTGAANCGTCCTAAGAAAGCTTAATTTTAGTTTTTAACTAAATTAGACTTTTNATAAAGCCCCGGCATTAGCTGGGGCTTTTGCGTTTCTGGATAATTTTTATAAATAGCCATCGAACGTCAGGTTAATACCAATTGTATTAGGTAAATGAGCAATTTGAAGCGGAGAAATAGCTTTAGTAGCTAGGCAAAAATTTTGCTATTTAGTTGTTCTAAATGAGAAATTTTTAACGACGCTAATATGGTATTTCACCCTTCAAATTGATTGGAGACTTAGTGTAATTGGTATAACCACCCGATCTACGGTACTCTTTATAGAAAGAAAGCATCAAGCGTACAACTAAGTTGCACGCACACGATGAAAACAACACGGCTACTCACAGGTTACGTCGTGACTATTCGCGAATGTGCGCCAATCTCTAAGAAAAAATCTTGGACGCTAGTTGACGTGATTGAA
>NZ_NSDG01000082.1:11774-120367 GCF_002289345.1 Pseudoalteromonas sp. HM-SA03
CGTCCTAAGAAAGCTTAATTTTAGTTTTTAACTAAATTAGACTTTTNGTGTTTTAAAGAGAATAAATAATAGCACTTTCTCGGTCATAGCGGATTTTTATCGTGTAATAAGCTCTAATCCGTTCTAACTAATATTAACCATTAACAAATCTCTGCTCCTTTTAAATGCAATAAGCGCGATATATCGGCATCCCCCAAAGTTGTTTTTTAATCGGTACATACCTTTACTAAATGGTGAACAACGTCAATTATTATTGTATTAAACACAAGTAGCATCTGTTCGTGCGTCTCGTGCAATAGCTACTAGACTATCCGTGAAGACGATGTTTAAGGTTGTTATATGCTTACAAAGTTAAAGTTAGGTCAGCAATTATCGGTTTCATTTGGAATTATGATTGCTTTAATGATAATGCTCTCAGGCGTAGCTTACATAGGGCTAAATGGTGGCTTTAGTAATTTTGTAGAATATCGGAGCTTAGCCAGGGCAAGCAACCTTGCAAGTAGTCTGGAAGCAAACTTGTTGTCAACCAGAGTCAATGTTTTAAATTTTCTCAAACAGCAGTCCCAAGAAGATGTACGTCAATTTGAACAAAAGACAGAGCAATTACATAGAGATTTTCTTGAAGCTAGAAAGATCCTAGCTACGCCTGAGTTGGTGGCGCTAGTAGAAAAAAGCGAAGAGGCTTTAACCGAATATGAAGCAACCTTTAAACAGATCCTAACGCTTTACCATCGCAGAGATTCATTAGTTAACGATACGTTGGATCAAATAGGTCCTAAAATGCGCAAAAATGTTACTCAGTTAATGGATTTAAGTGTCGAACGCAATGATTTTCAAGGGCTAAATGTTGCTGCTCATATGCAAGAAAAACTGTTACTAGGGCGATTATTTGTTAGTAAATTCTTAGTGAGTAACCTGCCAGAAGATTATGAAAGAGCAATGAAAGAGCTTAAGCAAGAGAAGGACTTACTAAACCAATCTAAGTCGGAGTTTACGGAAGACACAGCCAAGCAACTTATTGCAAATACAGAGTCACTTGGGGAGCGTTACTCAGAAGGGGTAAACGAAGTTCAGCGAATTATCACTGAGAGGAACCAGTTAATAGCCGGCTCACTTAACAAAAATGGTCAAAGTATTGCGGGCTATTTAGCACGTATTAAAGCGTCGATAAAAGATAAACAAGACGAATTAGGGCCAGTTGCTCAAGCGCAAAGTGAAAACACAGTGAATACCATTATTGTTGTTGCATGTATTGTGATCCTGCTAGGCTGTTTTTTAAGCTGGTATATTACGCGTTTAATCAAAACCCCTATTGGTGGAGAGCCAAAAGAAATCGCGGAAGTGGCATCAAAGATTGCCAGTGGTGACCTCTCTATACAATTTGACAGGGGGGAATCGGTCAGCGGTATTTATTTGGCAATGCGTGATATGGCTGACAAACTAAAAGCCATCATTGCAGAAATTCAAAGCTCCACGCATGCATTATCTTCCTCGTCGGAAACACTTAGTGCTATCACTGCCCAGTCTAAACAGGGGGCGGACAACCAAATGGAGCAACTCAGTCATAGTGCTGTTTCGATGAATGAAATGGCTGCCACGATTGCTGAAATAACCCAAAGTGCTCAACTCGCAGCGGATGCTGCGACCGATGCGGATTCTCAATCTAATTCAGGTGTTCAAGTTGTTGTTGCAACACAGCAAGCAATGGAAGGTCTAGTTGGTAAAATAGAAAATGTTAGCAAAACCATTGAGAATCTTGAACAAGAAACAGAATCGGTTGGTTCTATTTTGGATGTTATCAGGGGGATAGCGGAGCAAACTAATTTGTTGGCGCTCAACGCAGCGATTGAAGCCGCAAGGGCTGGTGAACAAGGGCGAGGTTTTGCCGTAGTGGCTGGGGGGGGGGGNTCGTACCCAGAAGAGTACAGATGAAATTCAAGAGATGATCTCTAAATTGCAAAATGAAGCGAAGCGCTCCGTTGGCATGATGCGAGATAACGTTAAAGATGCTAAAGATACAGCAGACAAGTCAGCGAAAACGGATGAAGTGTTACAAGCGATTTCTTCATCTGTGAGTACGATTAAAGATATGAATCTACAAATAGCCAGTGCTTCTGAGGAGCAAAACACGGTTACACAGCAGCTTTCGCAAAGTGTGACAGAAATCAGCGAAACCGCGCAAGAGACAGCAACCGGAGCCGAGCGAGCATCAGATGAAGCATTGTCGCTGCTGTCTTTATCTCGTGTATTGGATAAGTCGGTGAGCAGTTTTAGATTATAAGTGATGATATTAAGCACTGAGGGATAGCACTAAAGTGCGCTGTCTTTTTACAGTACAGCCGTTATGCTAGAGCAAACAATAAAAAATCATCACAGTTATGTTTTCTATCGGGCTGATCAGTCTTATTGCGCTGCTTTATTTAGCGCTGTTATTTACCATTGCATGGGGCGCAGATAGGGCGAGTACGAAATTTAGATCTTATCGTGCCAAGCAAGTTACCTATGCCTTGTCACTAGGGGTGTATTGCACCTCTTGGGCGTTTTTTGGTACTACCGCGCAAGCTGCAAATAATGGCTGGTGGCTTGCTCCAACTTATGTTGGCACGATTTTACTGTTTATATTTGGTTGGCAAATCTACACACGAATTGCTGAAATATGTCGCCAGCAGCAGCTCACTTCCATGGCGGACTTTATTGCTACTCGTTACGGTAATTCTTCTAGTCTGTCTGGGCTCATTTCTCTGATCTCAGTCATTGCAGTTGTGCCCTATATTGCCCTTCAGCTTAATGCCACCAGCGCCAGTATCGGTATGCTAACAAGCGACACCCAGCGGGTGAGTGTCACGTTTTGGCAGGATAGTACTTTTTATATCACCTTGCTGTTAGCCCTGTTTGCCATTTTGTTTGGCACACGTAGGCTGAGACCGAGTGAGCATAACCCAGGGTTGATGACTGCAATCGCCTTTGAGTCATTAGTTAAGTTGCTGGCGTTTATTGCTGTCGGTGTGTATGTCTGTTTTGTGCTCTTTGAATCGCCCACTCACTTATTTAACCAGGCGGAGCAGCAGGGTATTACCAAGCAAATCGAGGCAACCGCTAGCCCAACCTATGTTTATCTAGTTCATGTTCTTTTAGGGGTATTAGCAACGCTGTGTTTGCCGAGGCAGTTTCATACCTCTTTTATTGAATATGATGAACAAAACCAATTTAAGACCGCACGCTGGTTGTTTCCAGTTTATTTGTTGCTGATTAATTTATTTATTTTGCCAATCGCCTATGCCGGGCTGGTGTATTTTAATGGTCAAGATGTTGGCTACGATACGTTTGTGCTTGCCTTACCACTGGGATCTGATGCACCTGTAGTCGCTTTGATAGCCTTTTTAGGAGGGTTCTCTGCGGCGACGAGCATGGTGATAGTCTCAGCCATCGTGCTATCTATTATGATCACCAATGACTTTATCAATCAATTTTTGTTGCGCCGCTCGCAGTTAAATTCGAGCCATCGGGGCTTATCTAAGTTTAATCTGCTCAATGCTCGACGGATGGTCATTGTTGGCATTTTATTACTGAGTTATGCCAGTCATCGCGTGCTGGCTGAGGGCAACACGTTGGCCAATATGGGGCTCATGTCATTTGCCTTGGTTGCGCAGTTTGCGCCCGCTATGGTGGTTGGTTTATGGTGGCGTGGGGCTTCATGCTTAGGCGCGCAATTGGGGATTGTGACGGGGTTTGCTATTTGGTTTTACACGCTGTTGTTACCGAGCCTCATTAGTGGCTTTAACTTCGAAAGTCACTGGTTGAGCGCGGGGCCTTTGAATATCACATGGTTAGCACCTTTAGACTTTTTGGGTCTGGGGTTAGACAGTACGAGCCAGTCCGTCCTTATCTCTTTAAGTGCAAATTTGTTGGTTTATTTGCTGGTGCCGTTTATTTCATCAGCACGTCTTGCTGAGCGCTTACAAAGCAATAAATTTGTAATGCCGTCCAAATCTGCACAGTCCGCTAACACGGTATTGAGTTACCAAGACTTGGCAACATTACTGCAGCGCTTTAGCGAGCAAGCGCGTGCGCAGCAGCTTGTTGAGCTTCATTTTCCTAAAGAACCTGCAAACTGGAAACTGCCAGCGCCATTGCAAGTTGAAAATATGATCGAACGGGAGATGTCGACGCTCGTTGGCGGGGCATCTGCGAAACTGATTTTAGATGTCGCCAAAGATGAAAAGCGCCAGCCTTTAGAGCAAGTTGCAGAATTTGTCGATGAAGCGTCACAGGTGCTACGTTTTAATCGCGACTTACTGCAGTCGACGATAGAAAACGTCAGTCAGGGGATAAGTGTAGTAGATAGCCAACTGCAATTGGTCGCTTGGAACCAGCGCTACGCAGAAATGTTTAATTATCCAGACAATGCGTTGTTTATCGGGCGTCCTGTGGCTGAGCTTATTCGTTACAATGCGCAGCGTGGGCTATTTGGTGATGCTGATGTCGAGCAGCAAGTAGAGAAGCGTCTATCACATTTACGACGAGGCAATGCATATCGCTACCGCCGCGAGCACCACGATGGCCGAGTGTTTGAAATGCAAGGTAATCCCCTACCTGGCGGTGGATTTGTAACGACCTATACGGATATCACTGAGTTTGTAAAACAACAATCCTTACTAGAGCAAGTTAATGTGAACCTAGAAGAAACTGTCGCGGCAAGGACTAAAGAGTTGATAGATGCCAACCGAGCTTTATCTTCTGCTAAACGCCAAGCAGAGCATGCAACGGAGAGTAAAACCCGCTTTTTCGCCGCAGCAAGTCATGATCTGTTACAGCCATTTAACGCAGCGAGCCTGTTTTGCTCATTGATGAGTGAAAAGGCCCAAGGAACCGACTTAGCTGAGCTTTCGCAAAGCATCAAAAGTTCATTGGCAAGTGCTGAAGAACTGTTATCGAGCATTCTTGAGCTCACAAAGTTAGAGGCTGGGGCGTTTAAGGTTAATCGCTCGCGCTTTGCATTGTCGTCACTGCTGGAACCATTGGAAAATGAATATGGGGCGGTTGCGAAAGACAAAGGATTAGCGTTTGCAGTGCGGGTTTGTGATGTCATGCTCTACACCGATAAAGCACTGCTAAAAAGGGTATTGGGAAACTTACTGAGTAACGCTATTCGTTACACTGAGTCTGGTACGGTGAGGCTTATCGCTGAATGTCAGGGGGAGAGCGTTTCTATCATTGTTGAAGACACAGGTGTGGGCATTGCAAAGCAAGATCAGGACGCCATATTTCAAGAGTTCAAACAGCTTCATAGTAAAGAGCTAGCGCAGGGGTTAGGACTCGGGCTTGCGATCAGCAAACGAATTTGCGAAGTGTTGGAAATTCCCATCACCCTTGGCTCACAACTTAATAAAGGCACACAATTTACCTTAACACTGCCAAGTTTTGGAATGCAGACGGATCAAAAGACCGAAGTAACCGCTGACAAACCCAGCGGTGATACACAATTATCGGGGCTATCTATTTGGTTGCTAGATAATGATGCCAACGCGCTTAATGCACTATCTCAAGTATTACTAAGTTGGGGGTGCCAGGTGGCCGTAGCGCGAGATGAAGCAGAGCTTAGCACCTTGCAAGCAATGAGTCGGGCAGATATGCTGATCGCGGATTATCAGCTTGATCATGGTGTCACTGGGCTTGAGATGATAGCTGCGCTTAAGCTTGATGATATGCCAATCATTATCAACACGGCTAACCATGACGAAGCCATCCGAGAGCGAGTGAGTGATGCAGGGATCCCATTACTGTATAAACCGCTTAAAACACCAGCCCTAAAGCGCATGATTAAGCGACTAATCTAGTTAGTTAAGCACTCGCTTCATCGTCGAGGTGTACATCTGTAGCCAGCTGATTAAAGAGGATCCCAGCTTGGGTGCGGTTATACACATTGAGCTTTTTTAAAATAGCTGAAACATGCTGTTTGATGGTGGTCTCTTGAATCGACATTGCATACGCAATCTGCTTATTCAAAAGGCCGTCGGCAATCATGGTTAATACTCGATATTGCTGGGGAGTTAGCTTTTCTAAATTACGCGCAAATTGCGCTTGTTCGCTGTCATTTTCAGGCGCGATATCCACGATTTCGGGTAACCAAGTTTCTCCTTCAATAACGAGCTTGATGGCATCACTGATCACCTCTAGTGAGGAAGACTTGGGAATATAAGCGCTTGCCCCGAGGGCAATGCATTGGCTAATAATGGCTGCCGATTCGTTGGCTGAAACCATGATCACTAATATGTCTGGATACTGATTTCTTAACCGGGCAAGACCTTCGAGACCTTTCGCGCCAGGAATAGATAAGTCCAAAAATACTAGCTCTGTTTCAGGATGCGCGAGCAACATCTCGAATAAGCTGTCTAAAGTACTGGCTTCTTTGATAGGGTCATGACCAATCGCTTGTGCAGCGGCTTGTTTGAGTGCGCTGCGAAATAATGGGTGGTCATCAGCGATAATTGCTTGCACCTGAGGCATCCTTAACTAACTCCTAGTATCCGTTGTTATAGGGTATTTCCAAAACTACATCAAGTGATTGAGATAGCGAGGCTCCCTTGCAGCCTCGCTTTCGGTGCTAAAAACGATAACCCACGGTAAGCGAAACGGTTCTTGGGTCGCCAAAGTAGCCTATCAAAGTATTATCACCACCAAGCCCCGGCGTGTACTTACTCACATTACTCGGATCGCTCGGGTCTGGTGTCACGAACTGATAGCCTCCTATCATATATTCTTTATCGGTCAGGTTTTTCCCATGAAGACCAACACGCCAATTGCCATCTGTGCTGTACCAATTAATACTCAGGTTGACTAAACCATAGCTATCCTGCGTCAGTAGGCTATCTTCCTCAAATAAGACATAATCACCACGATGGTAGTAGCTGGCATTGAATACCCAATCGCCAATATCACTGTAGAGTTTATATGTTGTCCCAAGGTTAAAAGTTAAATCAGGGGTGTTAGAAATACTAAAGCGGTCTGATTTGTCAAATGTCGCGCCCGTGTCTGGGTTAGTATCGAGTACCTCTTCGAAGTCGCTGTCTATATATCCTATTGCGGCGTCAAAACTCAGTGCCTCTGTAGCGACATAGCTCAGCTCTGCTTCTATACCGTTTGCTGTAGACTTACCGATGTTGCCAAGTCGTTGGTTTAGATCGGCAGAAGTTGCACCGGGCAATACGGAAATATATTGGCGGTCTTTGTGATCTAAGGTGAATAGCGTGATATTGGCTCTTAGATTGTCGTTCCATTCGCTTTTCATACCGATTTCGAATGAATCTACGATTTCAGGGTCTGCAGCAGGCTCCGCGGTGCTGGCTCTGGGGTTGAAGGTGCCGGATTTAAATCCTTGAGCATAGCTGGCAAAGAACATAATATCGCGGTTGTATTGATATTCCACTCCCACTCTTGGTGTAAACCGTGACCAATCTTCTTCATCATCAAGCACTGACGGTACGAGTTCACCAGCAGGGCGTGTATAACCTGGGATCCAATTTGATTCGGGATACACGACATCAAAGACCAAACCATTGCTGACTTGTGCCTCTTTGCTGTCTTTAGTATAACGAGCGCCCAATGTGAGCGACCACTGCTCTGCTAAATCAATGGTGCCTTGAATGTACGCGGCTTTACTATTTGAGTTGTTACAACCACTGACTTCTCGCGTAAGACCGGGAGCGCCTAAGCTTTGTCCTAACACTTCCAAAATTGCTTGGAATTGACCGCATGATTCGCCATCGTAATAATATAGACCTGAGACAAATTTATAGCCGCTGCCTGCATGGCTTAGCTGTATCTCATGCGTGGTTTGCTCGTCATCATAAATGGCGGGTACATCAAAGATCCGTAATGGCGTATTATCAAAGTCGATATTGGTCGGGGAGTAACTATCTCGGCTAGCACCGATGTATTTTATCGTGGTGGCGTCAGAAAGATCCCAGCGAGCGGTCAAACTATATCCCTCAAGCTCGACTTTATTCCAAGTTGGCATACTGGTGTAAGAATCAAATACGCTGTCGGGCACGGGGGCGTCAGTCAGTAAGCTCGGCAACAAGCGATAACCCCCTTTAGAGTTGGAGTCATCGTCGGTTTTATCCCATGCTAAACGGAAGAACAAATCATCGCTTGGACGATATTCTAAGGTTAACCGCGCAGCTTGAATTTCTTTATTGTAGTTTTCCTTGTCTTGGCCGGGTAGCGTTGAAACCTTGAACTCACCAAAGCCATCTCGATTCAAAGTGGCAAAGCCATAACCTAGATAGAGCGTGTCGTCCACGAGCGGCAGTTGACCTGTGATCTTAAGATCGCGTTGATTATAACTACCAACAGTCCCTTCCACGTTAAATGTCGCATCGCCAGACATTTCCTTAGTGACATATTTTATTGCGCCACCAATGGTATTTTTGCCATATAGCGTCCCTTGCGGTCCACGTAGTACTTCAATCTGTTGTACATCAAGGAGGTCGAGTACGGCCCCTTGTGGCCTTGCCAAATAAATGTCATCGACGTAAATGCCGACACCAGGTTCATAACCCCATAATGGGTCTTGTTGCCCGACACCACGAATAAAGGCAGTGAGGGTAGAGTTAGTGCCTCGGCTAGCTTGAAGTGTGGTATTGGGTGAAAACTGCTGGACTTCAGAGAGTACCGAAATGCCATTTTCGAGTAGATCGGTTTCACCGATAGAAGTCACTGCAACCGGAACGGTTTGAAGGTTTTCTACCGTCTTACGCGCCGTGACTTCAATGCGTTCTAGCTTGCCTTCTGATTGTGTTGCTTGTTCTGCTGCCGCTGGGCTGACTTGAGTTGCGAGTGTAATAGCCAACGCGATAGCTGAATATCTAGGTTGGTAACTGTTCATCCTGTGGTCCCTATTATTGTCATTTTGGGTGCTTGTTGTCACATCAAAGCATAGGGGAGTTGTAAAGTTTTTCTATTAGTACCTTAGTACTAATGCCTTGATACGCTAGGATTAACACGGGGTGTAGGGCTTCTATAACCTTAGTACTATGGTTTTTATTGTGCCTGCACGCCACACTGATATTCATCAACAGTATGCCCAACACATCAATTTATAACGGGCATTAATAACAATAAAAGGAAGCCCTTATGCTCAGTATGCTTGGATTGGCAGGAGGACTTGGCCTGCTTATTTGGCTAACTCTCCGTGGCGTAAACTTGTTTATCGCAGCTCCTCTGTGCGCTTTATTGGTCGCATTAACGAGTGGCGTTGCGCTATTTCCCACAGAAGCTGTAGAAAGCAGCTTTCTTACACTTTATATGGATGGCTTTGCTGGCTTTTTGAGTGCTTGGTTTTTCATGTTTTTGCTTGGCTCTTTGTTCGGTAAGTTCATGGAAGACAGCGGTGCTGCCGACAGCGTGGCACGTTATATTGTCGACAAGTTAGGTATGAAACATGCGGTATTAGCGGTGGTGATTGCCTGTGCGGTACTAACGTATGGCGGCGTCAGCGTTTTTATTGTGGCTTTCTCTGTCTACCCTATGGCGCTCAGCTTATTTAAAGATGCCAATTTACCAAGGCGCTTTATTCCCGCAACTTTGGCTTTCGGCTCAGTCACCTTCACCATGACTTCGGCAGGCTCCCCTGAAATTCAAAACTGGATCCCAATAAAATATTTAGGTACGTCGCCTTATGCGGCTTGGGAAGTCAGTCTAGTGGTTGCCACGTTTATGGCTATTACGGGCTATTGGTGGTTGAAAAAGATGATAGCCAAAGCGGTAGCAAATGGAGAGCACTTTGAGGCGAAAGAAGACGACCCTGAAATCCATGAACGTAACTACCCTCATCCAATCACTGGCGTACTACCTCTAATCGTGGTGTTGATCTTATCTTTTACACTTCATGATGTGTTGCAGCAAAGTGCACTCATTGTAGCTCTACTTGGTGGTGTACTCAGTATTGTCGCGATTAACTTTAAGCATTTTCACAACATGGGTGCTGCGATTAACTTAGGTACAACAGGTGCGCTAGTTGCTATCGGTAATACTAGTGCAGTGGTTGGTTTTGGTGCGGTAGCAAAAAACACCGAGGCATTTCAATTAGCGGTCGAGTTGATGACACAGATGCCCGGTAATGAGCTACTTGGCGCCGCTGTGGCGGTAAGTGTAATAGCCGGTTTAACCGGCTCTGCATCCGGTGGGCAAGCTATTGCGTTACCTTTAGTGGCACCGCACTACATTGATGCGGGTGTCAATCCAGAACAATTACATCGTGTTGTCGCTATTAGCTCAGGCGCTTTGGATACCTTACCGCACAACGGTTATGTGGTCACAACCATTCGCGCCATCTGTAAAGAAACACATCAACGAGCATATTGGTCCATGGCTGCGTTGACTGCGGTCGTGCCGCTGGTGGGCGTTGCCCTCGCATTAACCCTATTCATCTTATTTTAACGGAGTGATACAGCAATGAAGCGGATTTTCCTGTTACTTTTGTTCGTTGCCAGCAATATTGTCTATGGCAGTGAGACAAACAAATCTATGCTGGTTGAAAAGCGGGAATTTACACTCGCGCATTTTACTACGGAGTCTGGAGCCAGTATTCCTGACGTTAAGGTCGGCTGGGAAAGCTATGGCAAGTTAAATGCCGACAAAAGCAATGCAATTTTGATCACGCATTTCTTTTCTGGCACATCTCACGCTGCGGGTAAGTATCGAGAGTCTGACGTATTGGCGGGTTACTGGGATGCCATTATCGGCCCGGGTAAAGCGATAGATACTAACAAGTACTTTGTGATAAGCGCAGATACTTTGGTCAATGCAAACTGGCATAGTAAAGATGTTATCACGACGGGCCCAGCGTCTATTAATCCGAAAACGGGCAAACCTTACGGCTTGGATTTTCCCGTGGTGACCATCGGTGACTTTGTTGAAGTGCAAAAGCAACTATTGGATAGCTTAGGTATCGACAAACTACATGCGGTGATGGGCGCGTCTATGGGGTCTTTCCAAGCGTTAGAATGGTCGGTGCGCTACCCCGAAAAAGTGTCACGTTTAATTCATGTGATTGGCGCGGCAAAGATGGATGCTTGGACTGTTGCAGCGCTAGAGAAATGGGCTTTACCTATTCGACTTGATCCAAATTGGCAGGGCGGGGACTACTACGACGGGGAAAGGCCGCTTGCTGGACTCACGGCCACGATGCTTAATATTACTCAAGATGCGATGCACCCCGCTATTTACAACGCCAGTTTTCCAGACTTTATTGTGCTTGATCCCAAAGCAAAACAAGATATTCGTCAGCTTCCTAAACTCAGCCAAACGCTAGCCACGCGCGCACGAGCGAGGGCCGAAACGCAAGACGCGAATTCAATCTTGTACTTAGTCCGCGCCTCGCAACTATACACCGCAGGCATGCAAGGTAATTTTGATAGCGCTATTGATAAAATCACAGCAAAGGTTTTGTTGATGCCTGCAAGCAATGACTTGTTATTAAGGCCTGAGCCCATTCGTAAGTTAGCAGAAACCCTAAAAGCCAAGAATAAAGACGTGCAGATCACAGAGATAGAAGGCGTTTGGGGGCATTTAGACGGTATTTTTTCAATTCAATCACAGGCTGACACTATTGCTCAGTTCTTAGCAAAATAATCAAGGAGTGACGATGAAGACGGCGTTGATCACAGGGGCTGCAAGTGGCATTGGTCGCTATATCGCGATGGCCTTGAGCAAACAAGGTTACAGTTTATTGCTCGTAGATTTGAACTTAGCGCAAGCACAGACGGTGGCTGAGTCTATCGTCAGTGACGGAGGAAATGCTCAAGCGTTTGCGCTCAATATTGCTAGTAAGCAAGACATCGCTGACTTTGTCCGTCAGCACGATAACATTGATGTGCTTATCAATAACGCAGGTGTGCAACATGTTGAAGCACTGGAGCATTATCCAGAAGATAAATGGCAATTGCTGCAAGACGTGATGCTAACAGGCCCCGCCATGTTGTGTAAGGCAGTATTGCCGCATATGCGCAGAGGCGGCTTTGGCCGCATCGTCAATATTGGTTCTATCCACGCTCTAGTCGCTTCTAAGTATAAGTCTGCTTATGTCGCTGCAAAACATGGGTTGATGGGGTTTGGCAAAGTATTGGCGCTGGAAACCGCGGACTGCGATATCACCGTGAACACCATTTGCCCCGCTTATGTAAAAACCCCATTAGTAGAACAGCAAATTGCCGCGCAAGCGAAACAGCATGGGATCAGCGAAGATGAAGTGATAAACAATATTATGTTGGCACCAATGCCGAAAAAGGCCTTTATAGGGTTGGATGAGATTGCTCATGCTGTCAATTTTTTACTCGCAAATGAGTCACGCAACATTACTGGCCAAGCCATTGTGCTGGACGGCGGCTGGACAGTGCAATAGGAGGAATGATGGCTGGATTTGATAAGGTAGTCGTAAGCTACGAAGAAGCAATGACAGGACTGTGTGATGGCATGACCGTGATTGCGGGGGGCTTTGGTTTATGCGGGATCCCAGAAGGTTTGATAAGCCAAATACGCCACATGGGCACAAAGGACTTAACCGTGGTTTCTAATAACTGCGGAGTAGACGGGTTTGGTTTAGGGATTTTGCTTGAGGATAACCAGATCCGCAAAATGGTGGCTTCCTATGTGGGAGAAAACGCCTTGTTTGAGCAGCAGTTATTGAGCGGTGGATTGGAAGTTGAATTAACTCCACAAGGGACACTTGCAGAAAAGATGCGCGCAGGTGGAGCTGGGATCCCCGCTTTTTATACCGCAACAGGCGTTGGTACACCTGTCGCTGAGGGCAAAGAGGTAAAAACGTTTGGTAATAGAGAATATATTTTAGAGCCGAGTATTACGGGAGACTTTGCCATTGTAAAAGCGTGGAAAGCAGACCGTTTTGGCAACTGTATTTATCGCCACACCGCCATGAACTTTAACCCAATGGCCGCAACAGCTGGAAAAATTACCGTCGTTGAAGTGGAAGAAATAGTTGAGCCCGGCGAAATCGAACCGAGCCAAATTCATACCCCCGGAATTTATATCGACAGAGTGATTCTAGGACAGTTCGAAAAACGCATCGAAAAACGTACTGTGAAGGAGCAAGCATAATGGCATTAACCAGAGAGCAAATGGCCATGCGAGTGGCACAGGAATTAAGAGGTGGGTTTTATGTCAACCTTGGCATTGGGATCCCCACGCTGGTGGCCAATTATGTGCCGCAGGGTATGGATGTGATGCTGCAATCGGAAAACGGTTTATTAGGCATGGGCGCTTATCCAACTGAACAGAAAGTGGATGCGGATATGATCAATGCGGGTAAGGAAACCGTTACGGCCCGTACGGGAGCTGCCATTTTTAGTTCGGCAGAAAGCTTTGCAATGATCCGTGGCGGTCATGTGGACCTGACGGTGCTTGGCGCTTTTGAAGTAGATCAGCAAGGTAATCTTGCCAGCTGGATGATCCCAGGTAAGCTTATCAAGGGCATGGGTGGCGCGATGGACCTGGTCGCTGGGGCTAAAAATATAATTTGCACCATGACGCATGCGAATAAACAAGGCGAGTCCAAGCTGCTACAGCACTGCAGTTTACCGCTCACCGGCGTAAACTGTATCAATAAGATAGTAACCGATCTTGCGCTGCTTGAAGTCAAAGGTGGTGCGTTTCATTTACTTGAGCGAGCTCCAGGTGTTAGCGTCGCGGAAATTCAAGCGAAAACCGCAGGCATATTGATTTGCCCTGATGACGTACCGGAGATGGTATTTAGCTAGGGTTGAACTAAAGCTGAGTTTCCATGCTATGCACGCAGCTGGCTTTAACGCGAGCTGCGCTACATTTGTTATTCTGCGCCGCTTTCACAAAGTGGCTTGTAATCAACATACCTTCTCAGTTATCTAAAAGTCCTATTTTTCCCTTAATTATCCTTCCCCTGCTATAGCTTCTCATCGCAGTCATAAAATTGTAAAAAATAGTAAACACTTACCTATAAAGCCTCCCATATAAACCTGAAATTGGTACAATTGTTTATTACAATTTGCAAAGGACATTCAATGCAAGCTTCTTTTAGCGCACCAAAGGTGGGGCGGTGGTACCTTTTTATTACTGAGAGTTGGAAGATACTTTTATTATGGCTGAGTGGGGTATTTCTACTTATGTCATTTAGGCTATTTTATCTATTTCATTTCAGCGAGAACATTTCGTTAAATATCACGGCTAAGCAAATATTTGATGCCTTAGCCACTGGTTTTAAATTTGACTCCTCCGCTGCTGGAGTTTGTCTCGCTATTCCTTTTTTGCTGAATTGTTTCCTACAACCTTTGCGATTAGATAATTGGGTTAGACGAGTACGCAATATAATAGGGCTAATTTATCTGAGTGTTTTTGTATTATTAGGAATCTGCGGGATAACTTATATCAGTGAGTATGGAACTCAATACAATTATTTTATGCTGGAAGGGTTATATGATGATCAGCAGGCTATACTGAGCACGGTCATTCAGCAGTATAAGCCTTGGGGTAGTTTGTTGAGCATAGGTATACTGCTATCTTGCGTAGTCGTATGGACTCGTTTTGTGGATAAGAGAAGTTATCGCTTACTGATAAACATTTGTCCGAAGAGCAGAATCAAGCAAGCAATTATTTCGATATTGGTGTTCGTTATGTTTGTTTGCGCCGCTAGAGGCTCATTTGACTCTCGTCCTGCATCAAGAAAGTGGTCGGCCGTCACTACAGATCCATTTGTAAACAACTTAGTTATTAACCCGTTCCGTAGTTTTTTTTACGCGATACAAGACTATGGTGAATTAAATCAGCTCACCACGTTAAGTACTAATCCTTATTTGGCCGATAAGCATGAGATCGATGATGCGCTGCTAAATAATGAAACCCGTAGTATGGGGCCCTTAATTCAAAAACCTTCGCGCATTTTTTACATTGTAATGGAAAGCTTTGATTCTTGGCCTCTGCAGGATAAATATAGGGATTTAGCGCTAACAGAAAATTTTCATCGACTAAAAGCAAAGGGTATTTATGTTGAACAAGCGTTGCCTGCTGCTTCAAGTACAATGAACTCATTGTCCAGTCTAGTTTCAGGGATTCCATTTAGTGGTATTAACATGAGCCGTCTCACGAGTAAGGCTCAAACATACTCGTTAATCCATTTGATGGAGGGGCAAGGTTATATATCACAATTTTTTTATGGCGGCTTATTGTCTTGGCAAACAGTAGGTGATTTTATGAGTAGGCATGGCGTCGATCATATTTATTCGGCGGCAAATGCAGGAGGTAAGGGAAGTGCCGGTGTATGGGGGGTTGATGATGGGCAGCTATTTGATCTCGTTAGCCAGTCAGTGCCAGAAAATAGCTTTAATTTGATTATGACGACTAGCTATCACGGCCCATTTAATTTAGATTTTTCAGCTAGCGATTACCCTTGGAAAAATGGTGACTACCCAGCTCAGTTTCAGCGGATGGGTGATGAGGTGTTATCTGCTAACACTCTTGGACACTTATGGTATTCCGATCAAATGATGGGACAGTTTGTAGATAATATGCAACACAAATATCCTGACGCGCTATTTATCATTACGGGAGATCACTACAGCCGCCGCTATTTTCATGCTAAGCCTAACTTGTACGAACTCACCCATGTCCCAATCCTTATACTGGGGCAAGGGGTTTCACCTAAATTGAGTAACCGAACAATTGCTTCACATATGGATATCACAGCAACGATTATGGACTTGATAGCAAGGTCCAACACATCGTTTTCTAGTTTTTGCTATTCACTTGTTGGTTCTGAAGCTCCAGAAAATGTTTTTGGTTATAAAACAATTCGAGATACGGAGCGAGTTTGGAAACAAGGTGATGGTGAGCAGTTTTATAGCTATCAGGTTAACCCCAAACAGGGTGATAAAGGTGTTGAGCAGCCAGCACCAACCCTTGAATATCAAACTTATATGGCTGCTGCATGGCAATTACTAATGGGGAGTCCTACACCTCATTAAACTGCGACGTGGGCCAATATAGACTGTTAAACCCGAGGGCCATACTAATCTTTTGATTAGCATGGCCTGTAATCGTATTCTTATAAGTGCAAATCACTATAGCAGTGAGGTATGCTTTTTGGATGATACTATTTAGTCTTATTTATTAACTGTTAATGACTAAGATACTCACGCGCTACGTGCATTCATCTCAGCAATAAACTTGTTCGAATCTTCAATAGAGCGGTTCATATCAGCGATTAGGGCGCTAATATCACGCTTTAACCCCGTAAACTCACCTTTAATAGCGCTTACCGCTTGTGCATTTAGGTTATGTTTAAGATACAGCACATTATCTTGTAGCGAGTCGAGCACGGGCTGCATTTTGGCTTCACTGCTGCGCATTGAGCGAAGTAAGCGTTCAAATTGGCGCTGTGTTTGGCTTAATTGCTTAGCACTCTCGCGTTTTAGGTTTGCACTTGAATATTGCTCAAGTTCATCTTGCCACTCGTCAAATAGCGCATTGGCTACGTCTTCCACTTTGTCTATATTGCTACTTACTTCAGCTGCAGCGGCAAGGGATGACTGGTAGTCATCGTTAAGCAGGTTATAGGCTTCTTGTAATTCACCACCATCAAAGTTAATTAACGTGGTGAGTCTTTCCAACGCTGATTGAAACTCTTTTTGTGATTCCTCTTGGGACTCCTTTGTTTCTTCGACACGATCAACCAATATCTCGCGTTTATGCACACCAAACTTTTCCATAGTGGCGTAATAGGCACTCTGGCAGCCAGTAACGAGTAAAAGTAACACTGCGCTTAAGGTGAGTTTCTTCATTTGCACTCCCGGGCTCTAGAAGGTCAATAATTAGTAAGTGGCCACGTGACCGTCGTTATATATTACTATTTAGCGTTATAAATTATGGCGGGGATTGTTATGATGTGTAAAGTGATCCATGAATATTAACTTGATTATGATGCAAAGAATAACCGAAATAAAGGTCGTAGCACTGCGATTCTTACATTCTCAGCCTAGCTGGTGGCGCCGCTATAGTAAGCGTTGTATTGAGGACCAGATCACGGTCAACGCGGGCTATTTAGCGTATGTCACACTACTTTCGTTAGTCCCCTTAGTTGCGGTGGGTGTGGCAATTTTTTCGGCGTTTCCTGGATTTGAAGATACGCGTTTTGCTATTGAAAACTTTGTGTTCAATAACTTTGTGCCAACATCTACGGACACCATTAAAGAGCACATTAGTGCGTTTACTGGCAATGCGAATAAGATGACAGCTGTGGGGGTGAGCTTTTTGGCCGTTGTGGCTTTGTTACTTATTCGCAATGTTGACACCACACTCAACCGAATTTGGCGAGTGAAGCAGAAACGCCCGTTGATGATTTCGTTTGCGATTTATTGGATGGTGCTCACGCTTGGCCCTGTGCTATTGGGCGCGAGTATTGGTATGACATCTTATATCGTTTCTTTAGTGACATTTGCCGATCAAGGGATCCCTGGGTTTAGTGGTGCACTAATTAAGATGTTGCCCTATTTAATTTCTATGGTTGGCTTCATCATGCTCTATACTTTAGTACCAAATACCAGTGTGTCATTTCGAGCCGCGGTTCCGGGTGCTTTGTTTGCAGCTTTGTTATTCGAGCTAACGAAAAAAGGCTTTGCATTATACATTAGCCATTTTCCCTCATACGAAGTTATCTATGGAGCACTCGCAACAGTACCTATTCTTTTTGTTTGGGTATATTTATCTTGGATAGTGGTGTTGTTAGGTGCTGAGTTTACCGTGTGCTTAACCCAAGATATGGAAGCTGCAGGACTAGATGCAAGCTCGGAGTTTGACCCACCAGACGCGCAGGGACTTTAGCTTTTACCGATAACGGTTAGCTTAAGCCCCCAAGGGGGAGTTATGAGCTTATTGTATCAACATGGCGATGCATTGCGTCGCTTTCATCTCGCGGTAGGTGAAGGACATCAATTGGGCATAGAGGAATATGGCTGCAGTGATGGCACACCACTTATCATGCTGCATGGTGGCCCAGGTCAGGGCCATTCTCGTAATGTGCTCGGTTATTTCAATCCGCAAAAATACCGCATCATCCTGTTTAGTCAGCGAGGCTGTGGCAACTCAACGCCTGCTGACTTTGGTAATATAAATACCGCGAACCTGCTGAAAGATATTCACTCCATTCGTGCGCATTTGGGGCTGCAAAAGGTTGTACTCGCCGGGGAGTCTTTCGGTGCCATGCTGGCACTTCTTTATGCTGAGCAACATCGTGAAGATGTCTTGGGGATGGTGTTGTGGTCGAGTTTTTTGGGCAATGAGGCGGACCTTCATTGGCTTTATGGCAGCCAAGGTGCCCCCGCGCAAATTTATCCAGAGCAGTACCTTGCCTTTGCACAAGGTGCACAAACTGTGGAATCCTTGCTAGACCATTATCATTCGGCACTCTTTGGCGAGGATGAATTACTCAAAAGAAAAGCGGCGCAGCGATGGTGTGAGTGGGATAACCTGATCACAACGGATAGTGATACGCAAGGTATTAGGCTTTGCAAAGCAGACAAACAGCTCAGTAAAGCACAGCATATGGTACATTTTTTTAGTCACCAGTGCTTTATCAAAACACAGCAAATTACGGCGGATGCACATCAGCTCAATCACTTACCTATCTGGTTTATTCACAGTCGGCATGATTTAATGTGTCGATACGCACCGGTTCATCAGTTAGCACAAAGTATTAAGGCGCAGTTGCTGATTTTGAATGGGGTTGGGCATTGTTGTGCTAACCCCGTTTATGCAGAAGCAATAAGGCGGGCGGCTGATCTATTACTGTGCAAAATTCAGCATCATTAGCAGTCACAAGAGGTAGGTAGTGCAAGGACTAATTCAAAGGGTCAGAGAAGCAAAGGTAGAAGTAGAAGGTGAGATTGTAGGTCAAATCGATCAGGGGATATTGTTACTATTAGGCGTTGAAAAGTCGGATACCGAGCAAACGGCGGATAAGTTACTGCACAAGGTAAGTAACTACCGTATTTTTACTGACGACAAGGGAAAAATGAATTTAAGTTTAAAAGACATTGAAGGCGAACTATTGGTTGTATCGCAATTCACCTTGGCGGCAGACACTAAAAAAGGCATGAGGCCAAGTTTTTCGAGCGCAGGAACACCTGAGCAAGCGAATACACTCTACGAATACTTTGTGGCTCAAGCTAAGGTAGCAGGGTTGAAAGTCGCGACGGGACAATTTGCTGCGGATATGAAGGTAAGTTTACTGAATGACGGCCCTGTGACTTTTAATTTTAGTGTTGAATAGTGATTTGACTTAAAAACTAGGGCCAGCCAGTGTTAGCGTTTAACCTCGATAATTATATTGGCGTAGTCCGGCACCTTTTCGACAAAGGGCTTTTTACCAAAGTTGGTAATTAATAAGTGTTGAAGTTGCTTGAGCTGCGACTCATGTTCAGTTAAAAAGTTGATATACAGTCGGCCCCCATCATTAATAGCAGCTCTGAGTAGGCGATAAAACTGGTGCTGAAACAAGAAAATGGGAGGCTCGAGTTCGCTAAATAAATCGAGCACAATCCAATCGTAGCGTTTGCCTTGTTGCAACGCTTTAAATACATCAACACAATTAACATCGCACAAAGGGTCGCCACCAAAGTAGCGTTTGTAACAATGGATCACATCTGGGTTGTTATCTATGGTGGTAATGTGACAATTTGGATAAGTGGTATTGAGGTAATCACGGATTGCACCCGCGCCAAGACCCAGCTCTAGTACGCTGGTTGGCGGGGTGACTTGCTGCCAACGACTCGCGAATGCTTTTAAATGAGGAAATAACAAGTGTTCCGGGTGGTTTAACTCCACAACGGATTGTAATGTGTTGTTTATCAGAAGCCATCTTAACGATTTATCTTGCCGCACTTGGATGCTATTTCTGCCTTGTTTATGCCAATATAGCAAGTGTCCTAGCTGATGGCTCTGGTCCACAAAATCGTTGCTGATAGTGCCTGAATGCGTAATAAATTCTCCCATGATAACATCATCATAGACGAGGATTTTGTGAATGCCAGCTTGTCCATCAGTTTTTACACTAAAGGATAAGTGTTTTGGCGCATTTTATTCCCTACACTGAGCTTATCTTGTAGGGTGTATCCGTACTAGATTCAAAGTCGTTTAACAGGCTAATAACAAAACAGGAGTCAGTGATGTTTGAGGTAACTTCACCACAAAGCAGCGAAGATTGGCAAGCCTATTACCAGTTACGCTGGCAGGTGTTAAGAGCGCCATGGGATCAACCTCGTGGCAGCGAACAGGATGATTTAGAACAAGAAGCCGAGCATCGCTATATTAAGAATAATGATGGTGAAGTGCTAGGCGTAGCTAGACTCCATTTTAACAATCATAAGCAAGCTCAAGTACGTTATATGGCCGTTGCGGAAGGGCATCGAGGTCATCATTTAGGCAGCCGTTTGTTACACGAGCTTGAGGTTATTGCTTGGACGCAAAAAGCAGAAGAGCTGGTTTTGTATGCTCGCGAGCGCGCGTTGTCATTTTATGAACGCCATGGCTATGAAGTGATTGAAAAGGCACACTTAGCCTATGGCGATGTGCAGCACTGGAAAATGGTAAAACAACGTCCTACGGAACCGGGTTGGTTTAGGCAACCAAATTGGACTCATGTATTACAAAATACTTGGCGCGAGTCTATTCCAATCAGTGATGCGATGGGGATTAAAGTTGAAAGTTATACCGACTGGCAGTTTTCCACTAAGGCAGACTTAAAAGCGAACCTCAACTTACATAACTCGATGTTTGCTGGCTCTATATATAGTATGGCGACGCTAACGGGATGGGGGGCAACGTATTTAGCACTTAAGGAACTCGGGTTAGAGGGAGATATTGTGCTAGCTGACGCCAATATTAAATATTTAAAGCCTCTGACCACGGCACCAGCGGCAACGGTTATCATTGCGGACTGCGAAGGTGAATTGCAAGCGCTAGAGACGGCTGGCAAAGCAAAATATGTGGTGCCAGTGAATGTTTACGATGGCGACATGCTGGTTGCCAAATTTGAGGGGCAGTTTGTGGTGATTAAACCGCAATAAGCAGAGAATTATTTTCAGCTTACCAAGCGAAAAAGCTCTGAGTGTTCAGAGCTTTTTTTGTATTCGAATGTGCTTAAAGAATATCAGTGAGCAGCACACCGATGCCGAGTCTTTGGGTATGTGTGTTGTAGTCTATTAAGCTTTCGCCGTAGCCATTAAAGTATTGTGTATAACCACGCAGCCTTCCCCAAATCGGGAATGACCAATCTAGCTGAATTGCACCGCGATTATCGCTGCTTAAATTATTGCGCCACATAAAGCCAAATTCATGCTCCTCGTGACGATATACCCCACTAAACTCGAAGTGACCTAAGTACTCGTCGATGTCTGGGTTGTCGTCTCCGCGTGGATCCAAAGCATTCTCTTTGCCATCTTCAGGTAAGCGATACCAAGGCTTAAAGCTGAATACAAAGCCTCGGTTTTCCCAGATGAAATTTGCGTAGATACGATTCCAAGAGCGGGAGTTTGGTTGACTGCGTCCGTTAGATTGGTGGGAAATCCCAAGTACAAAGGCCATCTCATCGCCCCACAGAACATTATCATCATCTAAAAAGTTAACCCAAAAGATTTCTGGTTCATAGTTGGTTTCACGAAATGGCGAAGACACATCTTTGTTATACAGCTGCCAATACGATTGCAGCGTAAAAGCAAAATAGATTGCCTGATCTTTATCTGAAAAGTTTTTATAAATAGGTGCTTTTAACGAGATTTGGTATTTGGCTTCAAAGTTGTCGATAGGCTCGCCGTCTTCATCGTCAATGGCTTTTAGACCGTCGAATGGTCTGCTGTTGACGTTGGTCATATAGGACACCGGCAAAATATAATTGCGCTTATGTGGTGTCAATACGTTACGGTTTTTTTCCGTTACACGTTCACGTGCCATGCGTTTATCTAATTGGCTTAAGGTTTTATCAGCATCAGCCTCGGCACATTCGGTACGGACCTGCTCTATGGTTTTGTCTTTTTCTCCAGTTAATACCGCGTTTAGCACGCACTGTTTGACTAAATCGATTTCATCTTCCCGTTGGGCTTCTTGAGCGTAAAGTGGCAAGGTAAGGAAGGCCAAAGCTGGTATTGATAAGTGTGTAAGATTCATTCTATGTGCGCCGAGAGTTAAGTACAATTGATTACATTATTAACCAATGATAATGAAAGGGAAATGAATCTCGAAGGTCAAAAATGTCAGAAAGCGAAATACGTACGAATAAGAAAAAGGTGGCGGCTATCGCCGCCATACCTTAGTAAGCGTTAAGCTAAACAAGCTGAGCTTATTTGCTTTGACTTACTCTCACGCAATCAAAGTACTCAAGTTAAAGCGTTTCAACTTGAGTAAAAAACTTATAAAGCTCAGTGCCTTGGTTCACACTTGCAGAGGCAAAGTGCAAAATAGCAATGGCATCTTCGTCTAACTTGATCTCATTTAAGGGCGTTTCTGATAAATAGCGCTCCATTCTGAGAATTTTAGCAATGGTTTGACCCGCTTTAATATGCTCTCCAAGCTTTGCCGTATATTCCACCATACCACCCATTGGGGCATAAAAGGCGCGATAATTTTCTAGTCGACAGACGTAACGGGTGATGTCTTGCGGCATAAAGTGTGCATCTTGAAAGGCCTGTTTATGGTTCAGGTAGCTCAAAATGCTATTAGCGTCATTCAATGCTTCCGCTAAATCAATTTTTTCTTGAGAGCCAAGCTCAACCGTAAACGCTTCGGTTAATACTGGGATCTCTCGGCCTATAGCCTGATAGGCTTGCTGCAAGTTCCACCATGGACAAAAACTTGCTTCATCCATTGCTCCATCAAAGTCACTTGGAATAAGTAACACATGTGGAATATCAAAATATCGAGCGCTGTCTTTTGCATACTCAGGACAATACAGGTGTTTTGCTGAAATTGGTCCCGTATGAAGGTCCAAAACAATCTCAGCCTCATGAGCTAGACGCTGTAAATTCAAGGCGATGCGCTTACCTGTCGTCAACCTATCTAAGGGCCCATCAAGTAGTGCTTGGGTGCGCTCAACTAATCGTTGGCGAAATTGCTGAGCGATTTCTGTTATTGATAGCGTCGGGTTTTGCTCCACAAACTCGGCAACTAACGCGGAGTGGTTGATGTACATTCGATTCCAATTCGTGCCCGTAATTGGATCGAAACGTCCTAAGGTAAACTCACCAGATTTCTGATTACAACCAATCGGGTTTGCGTAAGGCACTAAGGTGATGTCCGCTTTTAATGACAACTGCTTCAACTGTTCCAGCAGTTGATAAATCACTGCATTACCTTGCACTTCAGCGCCATGCATATTCGCTTGAATATACACCTTAGGCCCACTGCCATCGCCTTTGATGCGATAGACTGGAATAGTCAAAGGCAGACCATTGGCAATTTCACCAACCTGAATATGTTGTTGTGTAATGGTATTCATGTTTACCTCAAATAACTTGAAGCGGGCTCTGCTTCACGGACACAGCTGATTTCTCCAGCTGAGATGATGTACTCTGCTGGGAGCTCATGACATAAAAAGAACGGCATACTTTCGGTGTAGCCGTAGGCGCCACATTGACTGAAAACAAGCCAATCGCCCTCGCTACTGTCGCTTGGTAAGGCTAGGGTTCCTAATTTATCCAATGCTGTACAAAGTGGGCCATGAATATGAAAGTCTGTGACCTCAGCTTGAGACTGGCGTAACAATTCAGCTGGGAACGCTTGTCTGGTAACGGCTGGACGCAGCAGGTGATTGACACCGCCAGCGACAATCAGTTGTTGTTCACCGTAGTTTTGCTTTTGTTCCACCACAGGGTTGAGATAAAAACCACATTCGCCAACCGCATAGCGGCCTAATTCCATCCATAATTCTTCCACTTGCGTGGCGGATTTTATTAATGCGAGCGCGCCTAATAATTTTCGCCAATCGAGGGAAGGGCTTTGCCTATCATAGGGAATGCCAAGGCCGCCACCTAAGTCGAGTACCTGTAGAGTAATCCCTAAATCAGCAGCGAGCTGAACTAAAGGTGCAACCATAGCCTGCCAAAGTTCAGCGAGTGTATCGCTGCAGAGCATATTGCCCCACTGGAAAATATGCAGTCCGACAAAGTCTAGGTGGGTGTAGTCACTTAAAGTTAGGGCTTGCCACTGCTCTGTGCCAAGACCAAAAGGAGTTAGCGTATTGCCACCAAGTGGATTGTGTTCTGCTTTATCAAAGCGTAACTGCACCCGCAGTAAAACTTCAAATTGAAGCTCAAACTCTTCGGCCACTTGATTTAACCAGCGTACTTGATTGTGACTTTCAGCCACGAAAATACGTACGCCTTGTGTGGCAAAATGACGGATCTGCTTTAGCGATTTGGCAGGACCTGTGTTGAGCACGCGTTCAGGTGCGATCCCTTGAGATAACACCTGATCAAGCTCGCCGCTAGATGCCACATCAAAGTTAAACCCAGCGTTATCTAGGGTTTGAATGATATGTGATAACGGATTCGCTTTTACGGCATACCAAAGCTTAACGATTTGCTGATCAACTAAGGGCTTAACATGCGCACTTAGCTTATCTAAATCGTAGCAAAAGAGAGGCGTGTCCTGTTGCTGGATCAATGCCTCAGCTGCGGTTCGCTGTGACGTGCTCAACCAAGTCATTAGCGTAGAACCTCTTCCAGCGCCAGTGATGCATCACTTTGTTCATCACGGTATTTTATGATAAGTGCGCATGACATACTTAGTCCTTGCTCTCGTGCCCACTCACTTGAGGCTGGACGGGAGCCTGGGATCACTATCGCGTTTTCAGGGATGGCTTCACCTTTGTCAAGCAAGCGCTCGTTTACGCAGTCATAGACAGGAATACTTGCTGAAAGGCGCACACCCGGTGCTAATACGGCACCGCGTTTAACAACAACCCCTTCAACCAATACACAGCCTGCACCAATAAAGGCATCGTCTTCAACAACAACAGGGCTTGCTCCAACTGGTTCTAATACGCCACCTACTTGCACCGCTGCGCTAAGGTGGACATTTTTACCAATTTGCGCGCAAGAACCAACCAACGCATGACTATCTACCATAGTACCTGAATCAATATAGGCACCAATGTTGACATAAGCCGGTGGCATAATGATTGTGCCCGCTGCAACGTAAGCGCCACGTCTTACACTGCTTCCGCCAGGAACCATACGAACACCATTTTGTGCAGCAAATCCGCGTGGTGCTAAGTTATCCTTATCAACAAATCCACCTGGGAATTCCGTATTTACGCCATTTCTAAATGCCTCAAGGATCCCTTGTTTTACTTCTACGTTAGCATGCCAATGGCCTTGCTCATCCTGTGTTGCAGCACGTACTGTGCCATTTTCTAAATCGTTTAGTAGGGTTAACCAGCTCATATTTACTGCCTTAGTTCCAAGATAAAATCGTTTCGTTCGCGCGAGTGATCGCATCGGTATGGGTGAGTTCCAAATGTGTCAGTGGCGGGCGCAAGTTAGGACTTGTGAGCTTGCCCTGTAAATGCATTAATATTTTGACCGGAATAGGGTTTGCCACTGCAAATAAGCTATTTGCAGCTTCTGACCAGATGGTAAATAAATTAGGAGAAGTGCCGTTTAACGAGCGCCTTACAAATTCCGCGGTTTGCTGCGGCCATGCGTTTGCTGCGACAGACACCAGACCCGTTGCACCTGCTTGTGCAAAGTAGGGCATTAAGCCATCGTCGCCGCTATAGATTGCGACATCAGGCGCTGCCTGACGAAATGCTTCAAAGGTGGCAATATCACCACTGGCTTCTTTTAGTGCCCACAGATTAGGGTGGCAAGCTAGCTCGCCGAGTAGTTCAGGAGCGATAGCAACGGCACTGCGACCAGGTACATTGTAGAGCATGCAAGGGTTGTGGCTCTCATCGAGTAGTGTACTAAACCAATGCGCCAGACCAACTTTGCCGGGCTTTGCGTAGATTGGTGAGCCAAGTAAGAGCGCATGAATGGGCTGCGTATTACAAAAGCGCACCCATTGCGATTGCTGCTCAAGATTACTGCCGCCAACGGCAATCATAAGTGGTACGCTTGGCGCGAGCTGACAAACAAACTCAACGATTTGTTGCTGCTCTTGATCGCGTACAAGTGCCGTTAATGCGTCAAAATCAACCTGATTTTCAGCATCAAAAGGTGTTACTAAGGCCGTCCACAATGGATAGTCAGATAAGTTGAATTGTGATTTCATCTCTACCGAACTTAAATCATGTTCGGAGTTAGGAGGGTGTCCAAACTTCGAACCGTTAAAATTCGAAGAGCAGTGGACTTAAAAAGGATAAGGCAGCCAATGGCCTTATTTTTCTAAGACCAGAAGCTCTCCACCAAGTATGTTGGTGACAGTCGCTGGGATTCAGCCCAGTCGCCCGAAACGAGTATTAGCAAACAATAACTCAATTTCTCGGCGTATATTCCCCTCACTAAGCTGCAACGGAGTTTGCTCTCCTTCACTTAGTTACCTGAATAACGCACCTCTTCCAGCCCTCAATTTGACGCCGTGGCATCAAACTATCTAAATAGGGTGAACGCGCATTGAAACATTTTGGCCGTCTAGGTGTCAAGTATTGGACTGTAAATAATACGATTGTTAACTACACTTAACACTGCAGCTGAGACAATGCTATGAGATGAAAAATAAAAATATGTCGTTAATAAATAAAGTTAAAAATCGTTATATCGGGGCATTACTTGCTATGGCTATATTGTTGTCGATGGCGATGGGGGTTATGCAATATCTACTGTATCAGCAGAGCCAAGATGCACACGTAATTAATATTGCGGGTATGCAGCGGATGTTGTCCCAACGTATCGCGCTATATGGTGCGCAAGGCAATCAACGAGATAGTGAGGCGCTACGTCAAGCCATTGATAAGTTTGAAAGTAATCATGAGTTTTTAACTAAAACAGAAAGTAGTGGGGAGGCTATTTATCTGAATGAGGCCCTTGAAGCGCTTTACTACCATGGAGCCGTGCCGTTGGATGTGCAGAGTAAAGCTTTTATTACCTTAACAAGGGCTCAATTACAGCAGCCAGCTCCCCAATTGTTGACACAAACTTTTACTGCATCTCAGCATTTACTTCCAAACCTTAATGAGGCCGCTTCACTATTCGAGCAACATGCGCGAAGTAACACAGAGATGGTGAGGAAAATAGAGTTGTTAATTTGGCTGCTTGGAGTGTTGTTACTGTTTATTGAAGCGAAATTTATATTTCACCCGATGGCACGAGAAATTGCTGAAGCATTCGACAAATTAGAGGCTGCAAGAAAGCTTGCCGACGATGCACTACACTCAAAATCACGATTTTTAGCGCGTGTCAGTCACGAGCTAAGAACGCCATTGCAGGCCATTCAGGGGTATTTAGATGAATATTTGAATAACAAAGACACCCAGCAATTACAGTATGTGAAAAGTTCAGTAAATCAATTAGATATATTACTTTATTCCGTTCAAGACTTTAATAACCTTTCCGAGCAAGAAGTGGTAATTGAGCGCCATCAAGTCGCGTTGCGAGAAGTAATAAAGTCGGCCTGTATTGCCTGTCAATTAACCGCACATAAGAAATCTCTCGCTTTTAATTTGGCGTTGAGTAATGAGTTAGATGTGACTTGTTATTGTGATAGTAAGCGAGTTGGTTGGTTGATCAGTGAATTAGTCAATAATGCAATTAAATTTACTGAGCGCGGTAGTATTCAAGTATTTGCAGATCTGGTTGTGGATGACGATGTGCCATATTTAGAATTTGTTGTTGAAGATACTGGGCCTGGGTTTGACTATCAGCAGTTACGAGAGGCTGTGCATAGCGAGCACTTTCAAGGCACACAGTTAGGGCTTAAGCGTTGCCAATTACTCACTTCAGCGCTTGGAGGGCGGTTAGATTTTATTGCAAGGGAACCTGCCGGTACAAGAGCAGTCCTGAGAATCCCTATTGAAATTGACAATCAACAGGTGCCAGCTCGTACAATGGAGCTGGTGTCGGCTCGCATTTTACTGGTGGAAGATAATTTACTAAATGCACGCGTGATTGAAAAAATGCTTCAGCCTATAGCCAAATTGGTAACGCATGTCGAACATGGTGAAAGTGCCCTTGAAGTATATGAAGAGGGGAAGTTTGACATCGTGCTAATGGATTTAAATATGCCAGTGATGGATGGATTTGAAGCTACTAAGCGTTTGAGAGCGCTAGATTCGGCTGTGCCTATTTTGGTCGTGACCGCAAATACGAGTGCGGAGGATTTGGATAAGGTCTATGCACTCGGTGCAACGGCTCATTTGTATAAGCCGTTGCAACCGGATGTGCTGCATAGCAAAGTGGCGCTATTGCTAGATGAATGTGGAGACTTAGTCTCGTCTTAAACGAATATTTCCAACCCCGACTTCTGCATCGATGGAATACTGGCCTTGACCACGATAGTCTGTTGTTGAGCCAACCATACTCTTCTCGGAAGTTTCTACGTTGCCAAAACCTGACATTGCCGTTTTACCAACACCTGAATCTAAAGACACCTTTTTGAAATCGGCGACGGTAGTCTCAATTTTAATTTTTCCTACGCCTACCTCTAAATCAGCAGAGTTATTAAGATCTTGAATATCAATTTTGCCAACGCCAACCTCAACATCTAAAGCCAAATTAACAGGCACCTTAACTTGCCAAGATAGTTCATAATCATCAGAATTGATCTCGAGTGATAACTTATCCCCTGATGTGTTGCTGTTTAGGGTAGCTTCACTCACATCGGGTTTACTAAACCAACTGTCTGACTCTTTCGGTTCAACCAAAATTTCGACCTCTATGGTGTCGCCGTTGTAAGTTTGTAGGTCGATTTTACCTACGGCAATATCCACTTCTAACTCGGCTAGGCTATTGCTTGGAAATGATGCTGAAATGGTTTTTGAATCTTTTGCTTGTGCAGTCATTGCCGCTGCACTTAATGCTAAAACTAACGCTAACTTTTTCATTATTCTTTACCTTCAACGAGAGTGTTTGAAAGGTAAGTCGCACATAAAAATGAAAAGGTTTAAAAAGATTATTATTTTTTTAGGGCGTGTTGATGGAAGTACCTGCTTTACACGCCCACAAAGTAAACGACTTACCTTTTTGCAAGATAGCGCTGAGTGTTATAGTCGGGTGACTGAATAGCCATTGTTTTTAAGCTGCTCAACAAGGCCATATTTCTCAACGAGATGCAATGCGCCAACGGCAATAAACATTGATTCATTAGGGAGTTGTTTTTTTAGCACTTCGATCCAGTTATTATTGCGTTCAATGATCATCAGTTGCTCGGCTAATTTGCCATATTTATCATCCGAAAAACTTACCTGATAGTAATGCGATAACTTCTCTAAATCGCCGCTTCGCCATGCGGAAACTAAATCCAAGAAGTAGGTATTCAAATCTGACATCTGTGCAAATGTTTCCTTGAGCATCGCATTACTATGAATACTAAGCTGACTGAACATTTCAAGCTGATATTCTAAGGTTTCAAATTCACCAATTGGGATCTTCTTGTCGTTTGCATAGGCAATTACTTGTTTATCGATGCCATTAGTATCGGTAAATCCGAGCTTTTGATATTCCAGTTGTAGCATAGTTACCATCACGGCCCATGGTGCGTAGCGTTCAAATAAGGCGATATCTATCTGCTTTTTGGAAAAATAATCTTGCAGCTTCTGATAGACTTCTGCAGAGAGCTGATCTTTTAGTGTTTGGTTGTTTTTTAACAGCATAAATGGCATGGAGCGCTGTTGGATCGCAAATGGAGAAAGCGCCTCTAAGTTCACTTCAACCATGACTCTATCACTGCTCGCAATGGCGCTTTTTACCTTGGTCGGTAAACCTTGCATTTGTTTGTCACCGACGTGCACGGTACCAAATAAGTACGACGTTTTGTTGTCCTTTTCTATTTTCCACAGGCCAACTTCTGCGTTGGCGAGATTACTGAAAAGGCTTAAGCAAAGATAAATAAATAACAATGGTGAAAATACTTTAACCATAGTAAGGATCCCTGTTGGTTTTAAAGGGTCAGTCTGCGATATTGAAATATGAATGTCACTAAAAAATGAAGTGCGTTGAGGCCGTAGAAAAAATTTCATATAGGCAAATCGAGAAAGTAAATTTTTCGTTATATCGAAACTGAACCAATAGAAAATTCGCATTTTAAAATTTGTAGTTGTTTTAATTCTTTTGTTTGTGTATTTGTGGTTTTTTTATGCATCAAGTTAAGGTTTTTAATTTTAAATAGCATAGTTTTTTGTGTTGACTTAAGTGTGCAAGGCGCGGTATTAATAGAAAAAGAGGCAGCACAGTGCTTACACTGGATGATTGCCAAGTTTAAATTTACGGAATTCAAGCAATGTTACTAATAGCAACTCTACTAGTCGTGATTATCAACGTGGTGATTATTATTACCGCGGGGGCTAGTTAGTGCTGTAAGAAAAGTATCAGCATAAACGCCCCCCGCACCAAAAGGTTCGGGGGGCGTTTTCGTTTTAGGGCATAAAAAGGCAACTGAGAGCAGATCATGAGCAATTCAACAACCGGTGCACAACTTGTTATCAAGGTGCTAGAAGAGCAAGGCGTTAAACATGTATTTGGTTACCCTGGTGGTGCCATCATGCCCATTTATGACGCTTTGTATGGCGCACCAGTTAAGCATTATTTGACTCGCCATGAGCAAGGTGCTGGTTTTGCTGCTGTTGGGTATGCTCGCAGTACAGGCAAACTTGGGGTTTGTTTCGCCACTTCTGGACCTGGCGCGACGAATCTTATCACCGCACTTGCTGATGCCATGATGGATTCTGTTCCGCTATTGGCTATCACTGGGCAAGTGCCGACCGCTGCTATCGGTTCGGATGCCTTTCAAGAGGTGGATGTACTGGGTATGTCTTTGTCATGTACCAAGCACAGCTACATGGTTGAGCGAACAGAAGACTTGGCTGAAGTATTACAAGAAGCCATGTACTTAGCGCAGTCTGGCCGGCCCGGTCCTGTGTTGGTCGATATTCCTAAAGATATTCAGTTAGCTAAAGTACCTTTTCATCCTTTTGCTGCGCCACAAGACGAACAGCCGAGGGTTTCGCAAACTGAAGTAGCAAAAGCCAATCAATTATTATGTGACGCTAAACGACCTGTTGCCTACATTGGCGGCGGCGTGCAGAGTGCCGATGCGCAGTCACAGCTGATGCAATTTTTAGAAAAGACCCATATGCCGGCAGTATCGACGCTAAAAGCCTTGGGCAGCGTAACGCCGGACTATGATTATGACTTAGGAATGCTCGGTATGCACGGTACTCAAGCGGCGAATCTGGCGGTTCAGCAATGCGACTTGTTGGTATGTATCGGGGCGCGGTTTGACGACCGTGTCACGGGAAACTTGGCAAAGTTTGCTGCAGGGGCAAAGGTGATCCATTTAGATATCGACCCTGCAGAAGTGGGTAAACGAAAACCCGCAGCCGCTTCGCTTATTGCAGACTTAAAACAGTCATTGCCGCAACTTGAGTGTGTGGTTACGAATAGNATAGCGAATGGCTAGAGACTATCGAAGTACTGCAACGTCAACATGCATGGCGTTATGACTATCCTGGCGAAAAAGTATTTGCACCGTATTTGTTAAATCAACTTAGCCAAAAGCTACCCAATACAGCAGTAGTGTGCTGCGATGTAGGCCAACATCAAATGTGGGTGGCGCAGCACATGAAATTCAGCCATCCAAGCAATCACCTAAGCAGTGGTGGCGCTGGTACGATGGGATTTGGTTTACCTGCTGCAATTGGTGCACAGATAGCACGTCCAGATAACACGGTGATCACGGTATCTGGCGACGGCTCCATCATGATGAATATTCAAGAGTTGGCAACCATCCGCCGTAATAACCTGCCAGTTAAAATATTGATATTAGACAACCAAAGGCTGGGTATGGTGAGACAGTGGCAGCAACTCTTTTTTGACGGTCGTTACAGTGAAACCGACCTGTCAGACAATCCAGACTTTGTCTCGTTGGCTGCCGTGTTCGGTATTCCAGGGCAGACAATTACCCATGCAAATCAAGTAGATGATGCCGTTGACGCCATAGTGAATGCGCAAGGGCCCTATATTTTACATGCTTGTATCGACGATAAAGAAAACGTATGGCCGCTTGTTCCACCTGGTGCTGCCAATGATGAAATGATGACGGAGAGCCTTTCATGAAACACCATTTAACCGTTGCAGTAAAACAACAGAGCATCGCAGTGGAGCGCTTTTTACGCGTAGCCAGACATCGCGGATTTCGCTTAACGAATTTGGAATTACAAGGTCAAGATGACTTATTCCACGTCAAAATGACCGTAGATAGTGATAAACCTATCTATTTATTAACCTCACAACTGAGTAAGCTAGTAGAAGTGCAAGCGGTTGACTTGCATACACTACAGAAACAGGCAATTTAGAAGAATTAAGGTAGTTAACAATGACACAAACATCAGAAGTAATTTGGCATAACGGTGAAATGGTTCCTTATTTTCAAGCGACCACCCATGTGCTTAGTCATGCTTTACATTATGGCAGCTCAGTTTTTGAAGGGATCCGTGCTTACGATACGCCAAATGGTCCAGCTGTTTTTCGCTTAACCGATCATATTCAGCGCCTCTTTGATTCTGCAAAGATCTACCGTATGGAAATTCCTTTTACCAAAGAGGAAGTAGTCGCAGCGTGTAAAGAGACTATCCGCGCAAATGACTTTACCAATGCTTACCTTCGCCCATTTGCATTTTTGGGTCATGTAGGCCTTGGTTTAAATCCGAAATCGCACCGTGCAGACATGACCGTTGCTGCGATGGAATGGGGTGCATACCTTGGTGAAGAAGGCTTAGCACAAGGTGTTGATGTGTGTGTTTCTTCTTGGAGTCGCCTCGCACCAAATACCATGCCTACTGCGGCTAAAGCGGGTGGTAACTACTTATCTTCACAGCTTATTTCAGGTGAGGCGAAGCGTAATGGTTATGTTGAAGGGATCGCACTTGATGTTAATGGTTACCTGAGCGAAGGCGCTGGTGAGAACTTATTTGTTGTGAAAAAAGGCGTGCTTTATACCCCGCCAACCACAGCTTGTATTCTACCTGGTCTCACGCGCGACACTATCATCCATTTGGCGAAAAAACGCGGTTATGAAGTACGTGAAGAGCCGATCGCTCGTGAAGCGCTTTATCTTGCTGATGAGTTCTTTATGGTTGGTACCGCAGCGGAAGTAGTACCTGTTCGCAGCGTAGACAAAATTACCGTGGGTAATGGTGGTAGAGGTCCAATTACGGAAGAGTTACAGCAGGCCTATTTCGCTTTGGTTAAAGGTCAAGCTGATGACGAAAATGGCTGGTTAGAGTACGTAAACGAATAATTTTATTGGTATCGGGGTCAAACGCCCCGAACAAAAGCGCATTGTAAATTGTGGGAATGAGGAACTCGGCATAGCCGAGAAAAAGGTGAAACATGGCTAAATTACGGAGCAAGACAACTACTGAGGGCAGACAACGCGCGGGTGCTCGTGCATTGTGGCGAGCAACGGGAATGACGGACAGTGATTTCCATAAACCGATCGTTGCGGTCGTGAATTCATATACCCAATTTGTTCCGGGTCATGTTCACCTCAATCAACTTAGCGCATTGATGGCTGATGCGATAACAGAAGCAGGCGGCGTACCTCGCGAATTTAATACCATTGCTATTGATGATGGTATCGCCATGGGTCACGGCGGCATGCTTTACTCGCTTCCGTCTCGAGACTTAATTGCAGATTCGGTAGAGTACATGGTTAATGCTCATTGTGCCGATGCTATGGTCTGCATTTCTAACTGCGACAAAATCACCCCTGGCATGCTACTTGCCGCACTGCGGTTGAATATTCCGGTGATCTTTGTTTCCGGCGGCCCGATGGAAGCGGGAAAAACTCGTTTAGCGGATATCGATCTAAAATTGGATCTTGTCGATGCCATGGTAAAAGGCGCAGATCCAACGGTGAGTGATGAAGACTCTGAGCAAGTTGAGCGCTCAGCTTGTCCTACTTGTGGTTCGTGTTCAGGCATGTTTACTGCCAACTCCATGAACTGTCTTTTAGAAGCGCTGGGCTTAGCGTTACCTGGTAATGGTACGACACTAGCGACACACAAAGACCGCCAACAGCTTTATTTGGGCGCAGCAAATCGCATCATGGCTTTGTGTGATGAATACTATGGTAAAGACAATGAGCAAGTGCTGCCACGCAACATTGCTAACCAAGCCGCATTTATGAACGCCATGACATTAGATATCGCGATGGGTGGTTCATCCAATACCGTGCTGCATTTATTGGCGGCAGCGCAAGAAGGCTTTGTCGATTTTGATATGAATGACATAGATCG
The DNA here is from genome assembly GCF_002289345.1 of Pseudoalteromonas sp. HM-SA03. GTDB lineage: Bacteria > Pseudomonadota > Gammaproteobacteria > Enterobacterales > Alteromonadaceae > Pseudoalteromonas. The sequence continues at coordinate 46,261 of NZ_NSDG01000082.1, forward strand.
CTTATCTCGTAGCACACCTTTTTTATGTAAAGTTGCTCCGGCAACACAACAGTATCACATTGAAGACGTTCATCGTGCTGGCGGCATTATGGCCATTCTCAACGAGCTGGCGAGTGGCGATAAATTGGACCTGTCGGTGGGGCATGTTGCTGGCGGAAATCTAGGTGAAGTTATTGCGCGTTGGAATGCCGCAGACAGTGATAACGAACGGGCACAAACTTTCTATCGCGCGGGACCTGCTGGGATCCGCACTACCCAAGCTATGAGCCAAGAGTATCGCTGGGATGAGCTTGATTTAGACCGTGAAGGCGGCTGTATTCGCTCTATCGAGCATGCCTTTAGGCAAGATGGCGGCCTTGCAGTATTGAAAGGTAACTTAGCGCCCGATGGTTGTATCGTGAAAAGTGCCGGGGTGGCCGATGAAATGCTGCGCTTTACGGGGCCCGCTGTAGTATTTGAATCTCAAGACGATGCCGTCGAGGGGATACTGGGTGGCCAAGTTAAGAAAGGCGATGTAGTGATCATTCGCTACGAAGGGCCTAAAGGTGGTCCGGGTATGCAAGAAATGCTGTATCCAACTAGCTATCTTAAATCGATGGGGCTAGATAAAGACTGCGCTTTACTTACCGATGGTCGTTTTTCCGGCGGTACTTCTGGACTTTCTATTGGCCATGCGTCTCCAGAGGCTGCCAGTGGTGGCAATTTGGCGCTGGTTGAAAACGGCGATGTTGTCGCCATCGACATCTATAACCGCAGCATTGACGTTAAATTGGACGACACCGAGTTGGCGCTGCGCCATGAAAAGCAACTCGCTCGTGGTAAAGAAGCGTACAAACCAGTTAACAGAGAACGTTATGTGAGTCCCGCACTAAAAGCCTATGCACTGTTAGCAACGAGTGCAGACAAAGGCGCGGTACGTGACTTACAAAAACTAGAGGAGTTAGGCTAGCGATGGTTTCCCAAGAGCTTGATTACTTTAGAGCCATTATTCAGGCGAATGTAGCACCGCTCGTTGAGGTAACGCAAGTGAATCAACTAGAGCAAATGTCCGCCCAGCTTGGTAACCAAATTTGGCTAAAAAGAGAGGACCAACAGCCGGTCTATTCTTTCAAATTGCGTGGTGCGTATAACAAGCTACGTCAGTTGCCGAAAGGATCGCGGGTGTATACCGCTTCTGCGGGTAATCATGCTCAAGGGGTTGCACTAAGTGCAACGCATCTAGGTCAGCACGCCACGATTGTTATGCCTGTGACTACGCCAGAGATCAAGGTCAACGCGGTTCGTAAGCTCGGTGGTGAAGTGATCTTACACGGCTATCACTTTGATGCGGCAAAGCAGTACGCGCTAGATCTTTGTGAAGCGCAAAATGGTGTTTTTGTCCCGCCATTTGATGATAAAGATGTGATCATCGGCCAAGGTACGGTGGCGCGAGAGTTAATTCAGCAACTTGATGAACTAGACGTCGTATTTATTCCCGTAGGAGGTGGGGGGTTGCTTGCGGGAATGGCAGTGTATTTGAAGTCACTTCGCCCTGATATCCGTATTATTGGGGTAGAAGCTGAGGACAGTGCATGCCTTAAAGCTGCACTTGAAGCGGGAGAACCTGTGGAGCTTGAGCGAGTCGGTGGCTTTGCGGACGGCGTGGCGGTAAAGCTTATTGGTACAGAAACTTTTCGATTAGCACAAAAGTTTTGTGATGAAGTCGTTACGGTTAATGCCGATGAAATTTGTGCGGCGGTTCAAGATATTTTTGTGGAGACGAGAGCAACTGCAGAGCCTTCTGGCGCGTTATCAACCGCGGGTTTGAAGAAGTGGCTCACGCAAACGGGCGAAAAGGGGCTGAGTGTTGCGGCTATCTTGTCAGGCGCTAATTTAAACTTCGATCGGTTGAGATATATCGCCGAAAGAACGGCGCTAGGTGCTAAACATGAAGCATTGCTCGGGGTGACGATTCCAGAGGAAAAAGGCAGCTTTAAGCGTTTTTGTCACTCTCTTGGTGGCCGAGCGATCACCGAGTTTAATTATCGCTATGCTGGCTGTGGCGAAGCGCAAATTTTTGTTGGTGTTGGGCTTAGAAATGGCCAACAAGAGCTAACCGAGTTAACTGCCTCGTTGCATCAAAATGGCTATCTGTTTGATGACTTATCAGATAACGAACTGGCAAAGTTACATGTGCGATATATGGTAGGCGGCAAACCGCCGAGCGTCATGAATGAACGTTTATTGCGGTTTGAATTTCCTGAATATCCGGGCGCATTAGCGCGCTTTTTAGACATGCTCGGCTGTAATTGGAATATTACTTTATTTCATTATCGCAATCACGGTGCGGCACAGGGGAATGTATTAGCCGCCTTTGAAGTAGAGCCCAGTGATTATGAGCGCTTTGATGAACATCTTGCAAAGTTAGCGTATCAGTTTCAAGAAGAAACAGATAACCCGTGTTTTACACGCTTTTTGCATGGCGAGCAGTTAGCAAAGCAAAAGGCTGGATAATAAGTACTGAATTAGGTACGTTGGTAATGAAAGTACCTAATTTTATCTGTGAATTACATGAATAAAAAAAGAAATAACAAAGACATCTTCATAACGTTAGTTGCTAGGCTTTTACTGCTTGCGGGCTTATATTTTGGTGCGAGCGCGCTTTGGCCTAATCTGATCGAACACACATTTTTCTTGCCAATTGCGTTTGCAATAACAGTGATATCGGTCGTATTCCAAGGTGATATCGGTACTAACAGACGCCTTGAGCAAATGTTATTAAAAGAGGGCGAGAAGTTAACTCTCATCTACGGGGCAAGTAAAATTATGATGCCAATAGCGCAAGTTGAGTCTGTCGCTATTGATGAGAATTACCTTGGGATCATTGAGAAGAATAATGGTAATGGCTATGACATTATCTGCAAAGCCAGCCAAGAGCAGATCTATCATCACCTTAAGAACATACTAGGTACACATATAGAGAATTGCAAAGTACAACTGCTTTGAACCCTAGTCAGTGAAAGTCGTACTTAACTCACTGCCATATTCAATACTTACCCAATCTTAATGGCAGCCTGAACGGTTTAAACTATAGTTAGCTATTATCAGCTAAAAAACGCAAGGATATGATGTTTCATTACTGTGCTGCGTTATCGCTTCTCTTATTTTGCATACCGGTTGCTGCACTTGAAAAAGTCACGTTACAGTTAAAGTGGACGCATCAATTTCAGTTTGCGGGTTATTATATGGCAAAAGAAAAGGGGTTTTATCAAGAAGCTGGATTAGACGTTCATATTCTCCCTGCCGATCCCAATAATCCTAACGTTGATTTTCGTGTGTTATATGGTCAAGCTCAGTTTGGTGTATTTCACTCAGGCCTTTTAAAACAAAGACTCAATGGTAAACCCTTTGTGGCACTTGCAGCCGTGCTACAGTCTTCTCCTTACTGCTGGATGGTGAGGGCTGACAGTGATATTTATGTTCCTCGAGATTTTCAGGGGAAACGTCTCAGTCATTTAGGTCACACTGAAAACGGCGAATTACTTATGATGTTGCAACGTGCTGGCGTCAATACACAAAATATGCGCTTGTATTCAGGCAGTGAGCCACTGAAAGACTTTATCGCGGGTAAATTTGATGCGATGCAAGTTTATAGCACCAATGAGCCCTATGCAGTACAGCAAAGCGGTCTATCAACCCGTGAAATTTGCCCTAAGCAATTTGGTTTAAACGTTTATGCTGACGTGCTCTTTACTACGGAAAGCGTACTAGAAAACCGTCCTGAGCTTGTTAAGCGTTTTCGTCGTGCGAGCCTCAAAGGTTGGCGATACGCTATGTTACATCTAGAAGAAACCTTAGCGATCACTAAGCAGCAGTACGCTACCCAAAAAACTTTAGAACAGCTCGCATTTGAGGCAGAGAAGTTAAGGGAATTCATAAAAGTGGCCAATATTCCAATTGGAACAATGTCGACGGCAAAATGGCAATGGATAGCACAGCTATACCACTTAGATGTGAGTCAATTTCATGAACACAAAGCGCGCTTTATTTATTCAGAAGTGAAGAATGAACAACCTAAGTTATCTTGGGTGTTGATTATTGCAGCGATTTTGACATTGGTTTGTATTCCCATGTATATCCACTTAATTTTTTCTCGTAAATATCACCAACAATTACGCTAGAATAAGGATATTGTTTTTCTGACAACTGTGGCCATTGTGGAACCGAGTAAACGTTTTCAACTTCTAGATAAATTATTATGCGATACCCGACAATATTGGCAGGTCGTTGCTTTTGAGCACCTCACTATTCCTTGGCCACAACTACAATCTGAATTACTGCGGTTAAGCGATGACGCAGTTTCAACATTAGATAATGACACTGATGCTCTTTTTACTTTTTTTAGTCGCTATATCCCCGAACTTGAACAACTTACGCTCTTAAGTGCTTTACCGCAAAAAATAGGCCGTAGAGATGAGTTACCATTTTGGCTGAGTAATGGCATAAAAGGACGTAAATTAGAGCAACTTCAAGACTTTGTTGCCGCAGTAAATGAAACCAAAGCATCGGTACTAGAGTGGTGCGCAGGTAAAGGTCATTTAGGTCGATTGCTTTCTTATCATGGCGCACCTGAGGTGAACAGTATTGAGCTTCAAGCGGATCTGTGTCGACAAGGAGAGGAAAGCGCGAAGCGACAAAATCTAAACTTACATTTTCATTGTGCCGACGTGCTGAAAGATGACATGCATCACCACTTCGTTGAAAACCGCCATGGTATTGCCCTGCATGCATGTGGTGAATTACATCGTGTTTTTATGCACCAAGCAGTGGCGAATGGCATGAAAAAGCTATCGCTCTCTCCGTGCTGCTATCACTTATTTACACCACCTGATTATCAAGCCATGAGCGTTGAAGCACAGCAGAGCCAACTCAATTTATCTCATCACGATATGAAGCTAGCGCTGCAAGAGACAGTTACAGCACCCGGGAGAGTGGCGCAAGTACGTAAAAAAGAGGTGAGTTGGCGCTTAGGATTTGATGCGCTGCGCAGAGAATTCACTGCTGATAAACATTACGTGAGTGTGCCTTCGGTCAATAAGGCTATTTTTTCGGGGTCGTTTAGTGAATTCTGTTATTGGGCAGCCGAACAGAAGCAGCTCGTCCTGCCTGATGGAATTGATTTTGACCAATATGAACGTATTGGGCGCGAACGAAAACAAGTAACGGACAGAATTGAGCTAGTACGACACGTGTTTCGTCGCGCGATTGAGATCTGGTTGGTCCTGGATAGGGTTTTATATCTGCAAGCAGCTGGGTATGATGTCACCCTTAGTACTTTTTGCGAAAAGTCACTCACCCCAAGGAATATTTTGATACAGGCTGAACGTCAGTCGGAGAACCATTAATGTGTAATACGAGCCCAAGTCCGCTGAGTCACTTACTCGATAATAATAAGCAGTGGGCAGATCGCACCAATGCCAGTGATCCTGAGTTTTTCAAAAAACTGTCGCAACAACAGAATCCAGATTATCTATGGATTGGCTGCTCTGACTCTCGTGTGCCTGCCAACGAGATTGTTGACTTAATGCCTGGAGAATTGTTTGTTCACCGCAATGTTGCCAATGTCGTGGTGCATACTGATCACAACTGTCTGTCGGTCATGCAGTATGCGGTTGAGGTGCTCAAAGTAGATCACATTATGGTGGTCGGTCACTACGGTTGCGGTGGAGTGCAAGCGGTGCTCGATAATGCTAAGTTTGGCCTTATCGATAACTGGCTGCGTCATGTCGCTGATGTGAAAGAGAAACACCAAGCCATTATTGAACAAGTGAGTAAAGAAAAGCAGTGTGCGGCACTTTGTGAGCTAAATGTGATTGAACAGGTGCGTAATGTGTGTCAGAGCAATATCGTTCAAGATGCTTGGCAGCGAGATCAAGCTTTGACGGTACACGGGTGGGTTTATGGCCTTGCTGATGGCCTCTTAAATGAGGTGGTGAACGCCGTAGAAAATATGGAGCAACTGTCGCTTTGCTATGAAAAGTCTCTGCTTGGTGTGAACCAACGCTATTGCTAGGGTCAACAGAGTTTAGAGATTGCGTGCGCCACAAGCGCACGCTTTACTATCCGAAGCTGTGGTTGCTTATTCCGGCGAGTCGGATGCTTGGCTGGCAAGTTGTGCTTCTAACTGCGCCACTTTTTCTTCAAGTTCAACCAATTTTTCACGTGTGCGGATCAGCACTTTGCTTTGAATATCAAACTCTTCTCTGCTAACAAAATCCATTTCTGATAATTTGTTCTGGATCGCCTGTTTCGTTCTTGCTTCAAATGTTTCAGCAAGATTCTTTACGCCCTGTGGCATGTTACTGGAAATTTGCTTAGCAATTTCTTCAATTTTGGCTGGATTAATCATCTTCTTACCTTAGCTTGCGAGTCAGTATACAAAGTCCATCTTACCTTATGCGTCGCAGACGGAAAAGGTTCGCTTCATAGTTTTACATGGATACGGTAAACTAGGGCCTGTTTATAAGAATTCCTCAACCCCTCTGCACTGACAGTTGTTGCCAACATTGTGCCAAGCGAGAAGATAACCGGATTAGTTGCATGAAGCTCAACCCAAAACAAGACGAAGCGGTAAAATATATCAGTGGTCCATGCCTTGTATTGGCAGGGGCGGGCTCAGGTAAAACCCGGGTTATTACCAATAAAATTGCCTACCTAGTGCAGCAGTGTGAATACAAAGCAAAGAATATCGCTGCGGTCACCTTTACCAACAAAGCGGCGAAAGAAATGCGTGAACGTGTGGCACAAACTTTGGGTAAGCAAGAAGCTAAGGGTTTGTGGGTGTCGACATTCCATACATTAGGACTGGAAATCATTAAAAAAGAGGTCAAGACCTTAGGGTATAAACCTGGCTTTTCCTTGTTTGATGATCAAGACACGAATCAGTTGTTAAGTGAACTCACTGAAAAAGAGCTCGAGCGTGATAAAGACTTACTCAACTTGCTGAAGATGCAAATTGGTAACTGGAAGAATGAGCTTATTTTGCCAGAGCGTGCTATTCGAGAAGCGCGAGAGCCACAAAAAGCGCTATTCGCTCAGCTTTATGCGCGTTATCAAACACAGCTGCGTGCTTACAATGCCTTAGACTTTGATGACCTTATTATGATCCCAACGCTGCTTTTGAATCAGTCAGTTGATGTGAGAGAGCGCTGGCAGCAACGTTTCCGCTATTTGCTGGTGGATGAGTATCAAGATACCAATACCAGCCAGTACCAGTTAGTGAAACTATTAGTTGGCGAGCGCGCACGTTTTACTGTGGTTGGTGACGATGATCAGTCTATCTATTCTTGGCGTGGTGCTAAACCGCAAAACTTAGTGCTGTTGAGCAAAGACTTTCCGGGCCTAAGACTTATCAAGTTGGAGCAAAACTACCGCAGTGCTGGGCGGATCCTAAAAGCCGCGAATATCCTTATCGCTAACAATCCCCATGAATTTGATAAACAGCTGTTTAGTGAACTGGGGTATGGCGACCCGATCCGTGTGATAGCGACTCGTGACGAAGAACATGAAGCGGAGCGTGTGGTCGCGGAGATCATTTCACACAAGTTTATGACACGTACCAGCTATCGCGATTATGCATTGCTCTATCGCGGTAATCACCAAGCTAGAGTGTTTGAAAAGGCACTCATGACCAACCGCATTCCATACAAAATTAGTGGCGGTATGTCGTTCTTTGCACGCAGTGAAATTAAAGACATCATGGCTTATTTACGGTTCTTAGTGAATCAAGATGATGACAACGCATTTTTACGGATCGTCAATACCCCACGACGCGAGATTGGTCCGGTGACATTAGAAAAGTTAGGAAGCTTTGCCAACGAGCGTCATATTAGTCTATTTGCAGCGTGTTTTGAGTCAGAGCTCGCGGATCGCTTAGCGGGTCGTGGCTTAAATGCATTGATGGGATTTGCACGCTGGGTGGTTGAGCTTTCCGATCGAGCAACCCGGGGAGATACCTTGGAAGCGGTAAAAGATATGATCCGTGAAATTAATTACGAAGCTTATCTTTACGAGTCATCTCCCAGCGCTAAAGCGGCGGAAATGCGGATGAAAAACGTATCAGAACTATACCGTTGGATAAGTGATATGCTCACTGGAGATGCAGATAACCCTGCTATGACACTGCCAGAAGTGGTAAGCAAACTCACGTTAAGAGATATGCTTGAGCGCAATGAAGAGGAAGATGACTCAGATGCAGTGCAGTTGTTAACGCTGCATGCGTCCAAAGGTCTCGAGTATCCACACGTATTTATGGTGGGGATGGAAGAAGGCTTGTTACCCCATCAAACGAGTATTGACGAAGACAATGTCGAAGAAGAAAGGCGTTTGGCTTACGTTGGCATAACTCGCGCTCAGCAAACTTTAACTTTGACCTATACCAAGAGTCGTCGTCAATTTGGTGAGCAGATCACCCCAGAGCTGAGTCGCTTTGTACAAGAATTGCCGCAAGATGATTTACAAATTGAAGGGAAAAAGCCTGTGGCGACACAGGCAGAACGAATGGAAAAAGGTAAGTCGAACGTTGCAAATTTACGGGCAATGCTAAGACGGGACTGATTCGTTATCAAAACTCTGGATAAAGGCTACACGTTCGTTGCCCTTATCCAGCATTTGCTGTTTGCCAAAGAACAGCTGCAAGCCATGCTTTTCCAGTAAGCTTCTAAAGTTTAAAATTGCAGGACCTCGGGCGATGACCTTAATATTCTTCACCTTAGTAACGGCTAAAATACCTTGCAATTGAACCTCATAACTTGTTTGCTGTAGGACGCGTTTACTAAACGTCGAGCTTAATAAGACATAGGTAAAGTCAACTTGGCTGATTAGGGTGAGATCGCAGCGATCTTTACCAAAATTATTCAGCCCAATTGGGATCCCCATATCGGCCAAGGTCCTGAGATTTAATACCTGCTGGCTAGACGCAAAGCGAATTTCGCTTTCTTCGAAGAGCAAACAAAGTGTTTTGTCTTGCCGCTTAAGTTGCTGCTTTAGCGCGTCAAAATGTGCGCTTTCTAGTAACATTGCTGAACAACCAAATAGCATATCTTTATCGCGGCTACGGGCTATTTCTTGCGCTTTGTTAAGTAGGTGCAATTCAATTTCAAGCAGTTGAGATTTTTCTGCGGCAAACTTTTTCAGAATATCAAAACTGGTGCTGCCTAACACTGGATGCTCGCCAAAGGCTTCCAAAAAGCCAATTGGTTGGGCGTTATCTGACCAGTTCACGACTTCCGTACAGCGGAAGTGGGTAGGGAGCTTATCTAAGTGATGCTGCTCTTGCTGCTTTTGAGCACTTGAGCTTGCGGTTAGTAATGGGTGATAAAACTCATAGCGACCACGGCCAGCATTTTTAGCATAGTACATTGCTGCATCGGCATCTCTGATAATTTCATCGGTGTTACGGTATAGTTTATTACTATAGGTGATACCTATGCTGGCACCGCTTTGCATGCATACCCCCTTCAAACAGAAAGGTTGCTGCATGACTTTGATAATACGCTTTGCGACATCTTCCGCTTGCTGACGATCGGTTAGGTGATCAAGTAAGATCACGAATTCATCACCAGCAAGTCGAGCTAATAAATCGTGTTCACGAATACACTCTAAGAATGACTGAGCCACCCACACCAAAAACTGATCACCAGCTTGGTGACCTAATTCATCATTAATGTCTTTAAACTTATCTAAGTCGATAAAGAGAACGGCAAAATTATCTTCAGGATAACGATGATGTTTTTGCAGCGTCTTTTCGAGCTGAGTTAAAAACAAACTACGGTTTGGTAGACCCGTGAGTGAGTCATGATGGGCATCATGATAAAGCTGTTGCTCAATTTTTTTGCGCTCTTCCATCTGCATTTGTAGATGTAAATTGGCTTGCTGTAGCTCTTTGGTCTTTTCCGCAACTCGATGTTCTAACTGCTGGTGACTGATCTTTAGTGCTTGGTTCGCTAGGTGCGTTTGTAGTACAGAGGCAATCTGATTAGATACAAAAGAGATCAGTTCGACATCATCATAATTAAATTCGTGTTTGTGCTCATACGCCTGACATGCGATCAGGCCGATGACGCCAGTAGCGGTTTTTAACGGTGCACCAAGCCAACTAGTTGCAGCAAGCTTGTGGTTATAGCCAGCAGGGCGCTCTACTGTGCCCTCAAGTGCTAAGGCCTTGGCACGGGTACTGTCTATTAACTGGCTTTGCTCAGTACGAATGACCAGCTCACTATACCCTTTTGCAAATGGGCGAGGGTTATAACTGGTTTTTTCATCAACGCTATACGGGAAGGTAAGCCAATTCGTCTCTTTATCGTAAAGCGCTATGTAGAGGTTGTCGGCAAAAGTAATAGAACGAATAATATCGTGAACTTGTTGGTAAACATCGTCAATATCGGAGAACTGGGTTGCTAGTTCTGAGATTTTAAATAAGATTTGCTGCCTTTCTAGCGCGCGTTTGCGGTTTTCTATTTCTTTATTAAGTGCTTCATTACTTTGCATTAGTGCCCGCGTGCGGATTTTCACTTCAGACTCTAGTAACTCACGCTTTTTAACGCGTTCAATTGCAGTGGCCAAATATAATGACATGACTTCAAGCAATTCAACTTGATGATCGCTATAGGATTGTTCCGCTTCGTAGCTTTGTGACACCATAACGCCAATAATTGCGCCATCGCGATAGATAGGTACACCCACCCAATGCTCTGCTTGACTGCCCATTATCTTAAAATCGCCAGCATTGGCTCGCGATAGCATGTCGTCTTTGGTGAGATAAACGGTTTCACCGATTTTAAATACAAACCCAGTTACACCATCGTTGAAGTGATGTGCTTCATGAAGGGGGACAGAAATACCGTCTTTCTCATCAACAAAATACGATAGCTCTAGCGCTTGAGTAAAACGGTTTTGCAGGACAACATAAAAGCTTCTGCTAGGTAAATACTGAGACAGAATATTATGGATTGCTGGATACAACAGGGTAAGCTCAGCAACAGTGCTCGCCTGTTCTGATAACTGAATTAATGTGTATTGAAGTTGAGACTTTCTTTTATACTTTTTGAGTAAAGACTCTAATCTGGCGGTTCGCCGAGATAGTCTCCTAACCTGCTGTTGTGGCTCTTCCAATGACGAAACCAGTTCTTATTGTTGTTTAATTATTGAGCTTAATAGTTTCACTTTTAGCCGAGGTGGTCAAGTGTAAATTTCTCATTCCTGCTCGCTTTATAAAATGACATCAAGCCAGCGTTAATCACAGCTTCTATGACACTATATTGAGACGAAAATGCAGCGATAAACGCTGCACTCTCCAATAAGTCTTTCTGCCCTAAATAGAGAAGTTGAAATACTTATTTACTTGTCATGAAATCGATTGCGGCTGCAATCTCATCATCCGAGCAGTTCATACAAGTACCACGAGGAGGCATTGCATTGAAGCCATTGATCGCATGGTCTAGTAATACGTCTTTACCTTTGGCAATGCGAGGTGCCCAATCGTCAGCTGTTTTTGGTGCACCTAGTGCGCCTGTGCCGTGGCAAGCGAAACATGCCGCTTGATATACCTGCTCACCTGAACGAGGTCCTGATGGCTCGGCTTCTGCAGCACTTTCAGCACCAGCTAAATATACTGAGCCGATAGGCTGAAGACGTTTCTTAATCGCTTCTTCAGTTAAAGAATTGTCGTATGGTTGCGCAACTGCGGCTGTTGATAGCAATAAAAGTGCTGCTGAAAGTTTTTTCATTTACCTTGCTCACTTCGTTTGAACGTGTTCAATCACGATAATGGATGACGGAATTATTGGGATTATAACGTCACCTGTTCATTTATAAAACGTAAACTTGAGTATAAATGGTTAAAACCATTAATTTATTGCGTTAGGGCAAGCTTTTCTGCCTAAATTTGCAATCACTCAAGGCCGAAATACGAATTGTTCGGCCTTGGCACTTTCTTTTTCTATTACGAATGGATGGGGGAAACGATCGCTTCTATGCCATTTCGATTAGTTTAGTCACCGCCTTTTCGATGCCTGTCGCGGCTTCAAGGATGGATGACGCCAGCATATATGCCGGTGTACTAATCACTTTTTCATTGTCATCAACGACGATCTCGGTCACTTCACAATCCACGTGCTTTGCACCAAGCGTATTAATTGTCGTTGCGGTATCAACATCATTACCTATGGTCGTGAGTGTACCTGGTGTATGGATATGGGCGATAAGTGCTGGCGCAATACATAAATAAGCAATAGGCTTTTGCTGGTGATTAAACTCACGACATACGCGCTTTACGCTTTCAAGAATCGTGGAGTCTGCGCCTTTAAAAGCAAAGTCGGAAAGGTTCTTTGCTACACCAAAACCTCCTGGTAATACCAAAGCATCGAATTCGTCTGCACTTAATGTTTCCAGATCTGCAATTTCTCCGCGAGCAATGCGGGCGGCTTCAACAAGAACATTACGACGTTCATCTTGTTCTTCACCGGTGATGTGATTGATCACATGGAATTGATCAATATTAGGTGCAAAACACTGATAGCTTGCCCCTGCTTTTTCAAGATTGAGTAGTGTTAATACTGACTCGTGGATCTCGGCACCGTCGAATACTCCACAGCCACTTAAAATTACCGCTACTTTTTTCATTCATTTCTCCCTTCAATGTCACATCATGCGCGCTATATGCATAAAAAGAATTATGCACGAATTAAAAAATTATAAAGGATCTTCTATGATCTTTGATCAATTGTGTTAGTATATTCCTCCGCTTGAGAAAATCAGGCTATTTTTTACTCACCCAGTTTGTTAAGCGTGACTAAAAAAATTCTTTATCCACAAAGCGGTAAAGATAATAACAATAAAAAAGGCACAAAAAACGCAAATAAATCAAAGTTTTAATTTGCACTCTGACTTTTAAAACAAAGTTCCGGAGCGATTTTTCGTGTTTGTCTACAAAGTTATCCACAGGTGAAGCACGATTTATCTAAATGATGAGATAACGCGAAACTCGTTTTATCTTGTGCCTTGTGGCATCCTTACATTCTACTCTACAAAAGACTAATTTAGGATCCAATATTTATGTCTCAGATCCCTCAAAATCCGTTGATCTTGGTTGATGGTTCTTCCTATTTATTTCGTGCTTATCATGCGCCACCACATTTAACAAACTCAAAAGGTGAAGCAACTGGTGCGATCTACGGTGTGATCAATATGCTTAAGAGTTTGCTTAAGCAATATCAACCAAGTCATATGGTAGTAGTCTTTGACGCTAAAGGGCCAACTTTCCGCAACGAAATGTATAGCGAGTATAAAGCGCATCGCCCACCTATGCCGGATGATCTGAGAACGCAAATTGAGCCGATCCACGAAATCATTAAAGCAATGGGCCTGCCACTGGTAAGTATAAGTGGTGTCGAGGCCGATGACGTGATCGGTACATTCTCTAAAATAGCGTCGGAGGAGAGTCGCCATGTGCTAATCAGCACTGGGGATAAGGATATGGCGCAATTGGTCAATGAACATGTCACGTTGATCAATACAATGACGAATACGATCTTAGACCCTGAAGGGGTAGTGGATAAGTTTGGTATTGGTCCTGATTTGATCATCGACTATCTCGCGTTAATGGGAGATAAGGTCGATAACATTCCGGGTGTACCTGGCGTTGGTGAAAAAACGGCATTGGCGATGCTTCAGGGGTTAGGCTCAATTGATTCGCTTTACGAAAACTTAGACAAAATTGCTGACTTAGGTTTTCGTGGTTCAAAAACCATGGCGAAAAAATTAGAGGAACACCAAGAGCAGCTAAGGCTGTCGTACGAATTAGCCACCATTAAGCTGGATTGTGAAGTAGAGCAAGACTTAGAGCAATTTAAGATAGCTGAGATGGATAAAGATCGCTTAATCGAGCTATATGGTCAGTGTGAATTTAAGCGTTGGTTAGCTGAATTGCTGGATGGTCAGTCACAAGCTGATATCGTTGATGTGGAGGCTGAAGGGTCGGCGCCTGCGGCGGCGCAGGTCGACACCCAGTACGAGACCATTTTGACAAAAGCACAGCTTGATGACTGGGTAACTAAGTTAAAAGCAGCCCAGCTCATTGCTTTTGATACTGAAACCACCAGTGTTAACTATATGCAGGCGGATCTAGTTGGAATGAGCTTTGCAGTTGCACCGGGCGAAGCGGCTTACTTACCAATCAATCACGATTATGTGGGAGCGCCCGAGCAGCTTTCTCAAGATATAGTGTTCGAGATCATGGCACCACTACTTGCAGATCCTCAGATCAAAAAAGTGGGTCAAAACTTAAAATATGATCAAAGTGTGCTTGCTCGTGCCGGGCTTGAACTGCAGGGGATCGCTTTTGATACCATGTTGGAGTCTTACGTATTTAACAGCGTAGGAACTCGCCACGATATGGACTCCTTGGCGCTAAAATATTTAGGCCATAAAACCATTAGCTTTGAAGACATCGCAGGCAAAGGTAAGAACCAACTGACCTTTAACCAAATTGAGCTAGAAAAGGCGGCACCTTATGCAGCGGAAGACGCAGACATTACGCTGAGATTGCATCAACATCTCTGGCCGTTAATTGAAAAAGAAAATCGCCTTAAGCAGGTATTTACAGAGATTGAATTACCGCTGCTGAGCGTACTTTCTCGCATTGAACGCACTGGTGTGCACATTGATGGCGATATGCTAGCGAAGCAAAGTATCGAGATTGAAAACCGCTTAGGTGAGCTTGAACAACAAGCTTTTGAAATTGCAGGTGAGGAGTTCAACCTGAGTTCAACAAAGCAACTACAAGCGATATTGTTCGACAAACTTGAGCTGCCAGTGATTAAGAAAACGCCAAAAGGCGCGCCTTCAACGGCTGAAGAAGTGCTACAAGAGTTGGCACATGATTATCCACTGCCAAAACTTATTATTGAACACCGTGGCTTGGCTAAGCTGAAATCAACCTATACCGACAAATTACCAAAATTGGTTAATGCGGATACCGGTCGTGTGCACACTTCTTATCATCAAGCCGTCACCGCAACGGGCCGTCTAAGCTCAAGCGATCCTAACTTGCAAAATATTCCAATCCGTAATGAAGCAGGGCGTCGTATTCGTCAGGCATTTGTTGCTGACAATAATAAACAAATCGTCGCGGCGGATTACAGCCAAATCGAGCTTAGGATCATGGCACACTTGTCACAAGATAAAGGGTTGTTGAGTGCCTTTGCTGAAGGTAAAGATGTACACAGTGCAACGGCATCTGAAGTGTTTTCCGTGCCGCTTGAGGAAGTGACTTCTGATATGCGCCGCAAAGCCAAAGCGGTTAACTTTGGCTTGATCTATGGCATGAGTGCGTTTGGTCTGTCACGTCAGTTAGATATTCCAAGAAATGAAGCGCAACATTATATGGATATGTACTTTGAACGCTTCCCTGGTGTATTAGAGTATATGGAGCGCACGCGTGAAGAGGCTGCTGATAAAGGGTATGTAGAAACCTTATTCGGTCGCCGCTTGTATCTACCAGATATCAATGCGCGTAATGGCGCTCGCAGAAAAGCAGCTGAACGTGCAGCCATCAACGCTCCGATGCAGGGTACTGCGGCGGATATCATCAAAAAAGCGATGATTAAAGTAGATGAATGGCTACAAAGCTGTGATAGCAATGATATCCAGTTGCTCATGCAAGTGCACGATGAATTGGTGTTTGAAGTACACAGTGATAAAGTTGCCGAGTACAGTGAAAAGATCTGTGAGTTGATGAGCGCTGCGGCAGTACTTGATGTACCGTTATTAGTTGAAGCTGACAGTGGTGACAACTGGGAACAAGCGCACTAGTCGATATTAAAATCTACCTGAGTTGCACTATTCGATTAGACTAGTGCAACTTCATTCATTTTTGTTTGCAAGTATACACTAGCAGCATAGCGTCTTGATTTTGTAGCTCCTGTTAATCCCTAGTAACAAAAAAAAAANTTAACGTTGAAAGTTTATCAAATTGGCTCAAGTTTTGCTTTTTGGTGTTTATTTCTGGATGNTCTATTTGTTATTGTTCGCGCCGTCCTCATCCTGTAGGACATCCTGTTGATGATGTATCTCTCGAAAGAGGATACAGTGTATTGATAGCTTCTCCCCAGATTGCTATAGCGGCTCGTAATTTTTACGGGCCGTCTTTTTCTTCTTTTATCAAAGATGATACCAATTGGTGTAACTCCCCAATCAATGTGAAGGGAAACCCCTGTTAGCTTCGTTAAAAATCTTTCGTTTAGGAAAACTAAATCACAAAATTTTTGCTTGGCTACTAAAGCTATTTTCTCGCTGTAAAATGAATACCATGAGCGTAAAAGTATTCCAACATAACAACGAGTTTATGATTAAAGGTTTATTTAATTTGCACTGCGTTTTACACTGAGCGCTCAAATGCAATTCACTCTCATTTCATAAGGAAGTCGTCATGCTAAAGTACCTTCTTTTAGGTAGTGCACTTATTTCTTCTCAGGCGTTCGCTGCTTGGCAATTTAATCAACAGCAAAGCGATGTTAGTTTTGTGTCTGTGAAACAGACTAGCGTTGCAGAAGTACATCATTTTAAAACGATAGATAGTACATTATCTGCTAAAGGCGAGCTTGAGGTTAATATTGACTTGGCAAGCGTCGAAACGATGATCCCGATCCGTAATGAACGCATGCAAAAGATGCTGTTTAATGTAGCGCAACACCCAAAGGCGAAAGTTAACGCTGATGTTTCTGAAGTGCTTGCTAAACTTAAAGCTGGTACACAAAAAATCAATGATGTGACAGCAACACTGACACTGCATGGTCAGATCCAAAAGATCAGCCTAGACTTATTGATAACGAAAAGTGCTAATGGCTTGGTGGTTACACCGGTACATGCATTTATTCTCGATTCTAAGCAGTTTGGGTTAGATAAAGGAATTGAAGCGCTACGAGAAATTGCGGGTCTGAAGACTATCGCGACTAGCGTGCCTGTTAGCTTCAATTTGGTTTTTGATGAGCAAAATTGATACGTTAATCAAACAGTATGTTACGACTCATGCGCCGACCGAAAATTGGTCGGCGCCGTCGTGCGGTTTTTCTGACATCAAAATTGCGGCGGATGGTCGTTGGTTTCATCAAGGGCGTGAAATTAAACGGCAATCACTTGTTGCCTTGTTTGCTAGTGTTTTAACCTTTGATGGTCAACAGTATTGGTTAAAAACACCAGCTGAAAGTTGTGAGATAGAGGTGCTTGCTCATCCGTTTATTATCGAGCAATGGCGTTATTGTGATGAAGCATCGGCTGTGGAGTTATCACCTTGTATTATCGCGATAGATAATTTAGGCCGTAAATGGCCCATTTGTGATGTGTTTCCATTAGCGCTTGAGCATGTTAATGGGGGAGATATTCCATTTCTCACACTCAATTATGGTTTAACCGCTAGAATTTCACGAAATGTCTATTATCAGTGGGCTGAATTGCTCGAGGAAGATGAAAAAGGTCTTTATCTGATGTCGGCAAAGACGCGCTTTTATCTTAGCTAAGCGCGCCCTACGTTTGATTATTCGCTCGTTTCTTCTTGAGCTTCTTTGACAAACGGACCTAAGTACCAATCATCCAGTTTCCACGCCAATTCGTTTAATCCGATGCCTTTCAAAGAAGAGAACGCGTGAACGGTGATATCACCGTTTATTTCAGATAGCGCACGACGTACTTGTAGCACTTCTGCTTTGCGCTTACCTTGTTTTAGCTTATCGGCTTTAGTCAACAACGCCAATACTGGTATATTGCTGCCAGTCGCCCAGTGGATGAGATCCATATCGAGATCTTTAAGAGGGTGACGAATATCCATTAATACCACAATCCCTTTAAGACATTTACGGCGTTGCAAATATTCACCTAATGCTTTTTGCCATTTCTTCTTCATCTCTAACGGGACTTTTGCAAAGCCATAACCAGGTAAATCGATCAAACGCTGATCTTCACCTAGAGAAAAAGTATTAATCAGTTGAGTCCGACCAGGTGTTTTACTGGTGCGCGCCAGTTTTTGGTCTGTAAGCGTATTGAGCGCGCTCGACTTACCAGCGTTAGAACGACCCGCAAAAGCAACTTCAATTCCAGTGTCTGGTGGCAGTTTACTGATATCTGGGGCACTTGTGATAAATTGTGCCTGATTGTATTTAACGCGAGATTTTAGCACGCTGACTCCTAACTGATTAAACTTTCGCGGATGGAATTGCGTATTTTATAACAGTATGACGGAAACCAAAAGCATTGTGAGGTTGGTTCTAAATGCCGCTTTTGTTGCAAATTGGCTGAAGCGTCGTCCCAATATTAATTAATCTAGGTCAAGTCCCTATAAATTATAAGCTTAATATGGGCAGAAAACGTGCCAGAGAAAGTAATATCGTGTAGAATGTAGAAATTGCAATGTCAATCTAAAGTGTATACCTATCAGTAGTCACTGCTGAGCAAGGCGTATTTAGATGGATCGGTGCTGTTTGGCGTTATATTTGCTAAGTTTGCATGCATGATTCATCTGATTAACATAACAACCTAATTAGTACTGATTGGTATTATTTGCCCGAGCAATAAAGAGAGCGACTTTGTTCGCGAGGGTACAAATTACAGGGTCGGAAACAGAGAATTTACCATGAAAAAAATAGCATTAACTTTAACAATGTTGCTTGGTACGTTGTCAGCAAGCAACGCATCGGCATTCGATGGTGACGCGGAAGCAGGTAAAGCAAAGTCTGCAACGTGTGCAGCATGTCACGGTCCAGATGGCAATGCCCCTGTGACTATGTATCCTAAGATCGCAGGTCAGCACGCAGATTATATATATAAGCAGCTACAAGAGTTTAAGCTAGGTATGACGTCTGGTGGTAAAGAAGGGCGTATGGATCCTGTGATGAGTGGTATGGCTATGCCGCTGGCAGATCAAGATATGAAAGATTTAGCCGCATATTTCTCTTCTTTATCTATGTCTGCTGGTTCAACGCCGGAAGATGTTGTTGCTGTAGGTCAGCAGCTTTATAAAGCAGGTGATGCTGAGCGTGGTATTCCAGCTTGCGCAGCGTGTCACGGTCCTCGTGGTAACGGTACTTCTTTAGCTAAGTTCCCTAAAGTGTCGTTCCAGCACCCTGAGTACATCAAATCACAGCTTGAGAAGTTCCGCGATGGTACTCGTAACAACGACATGAATGGTATGATGCGTGATATCGCGCAGAAGCTTACAGACAAAGACATCGAAGTATTATCTAAGTACTTAGGCGGTCTACACTAAAGTCGTATAGTGAGTTTACCTCTCTCAGTGTAAACTCTTACTATTGAAAAAAGGGCAGCATAGGCTGCCTTTTTTTGTTTTTGAGATTGTGAGATATATCTCACTTTTGATGTGAGATATTTACTTGTGCAGCATGTGAGTTTTAGCTTATTTTTAAGCTCTTGTTCAGTGTAAGTTTATGTAATTCATCTTTTTTCTGTTTAATTAAAAAAATTAAGGTAAGAAATTTGTTATTAAACAGTTGTAACTCAAGCTCAGGAGCGTAGATTATTCGTTGTCGCCAAGCAATACAAAAAAAGGGACAATTCGATACGGAAGCGTAGGTGGCAAAGTTATGTATCTAGTTGGATACGAAGGACTATCAAGAAAGCGTCAGGAAGGCCGAGAATAAGAAAATCACGGAAGTCTCATAATAAAAACAATATGGAAAGTGTCACGGAAGTCTAAATAAAAACAATACGGACGACAATAAAATAAAAAGAATAATAATAAGACTTAAAAGTCGAAGGGAGAAGTGTCCAGTTGTGACGCTCAGATTAGTAGGCGGTAGAGAGTGATCTCTGCCGCCTTTTTATTTGGTTGCCTCTATTATACCTGATACAATAGCCGCCTTATTAAGCAATCACTGTTGACCATTGCAAGATTCAACTCTATTCAGTTGTGGCCTGTGCCAAGGTAATCAGCTTGAAGCCTACCATCAAGACAAGTATCGACTGTACTGGCAATGTCAAACCTGCCAGTTGGTGATGGTTGATCCCAAGTCGAGATTAACACCAGCTCAAGAAAAGGCCATTTATAATAGCCATGAAAACGATCTGGCTGATGAAGGCTATCGACGCTTTCTAGCACGAGTGGCGGATCCACTGTTGGCACGTTTGGTGATACCAAGCCAAGGCTTAGATTTTGGCTGTGGGCCTGGCCCGCTGCTTGCGAAAATGCTTGAAGAAGCAGGGCATCAGGTGGCTTTGTTTGACCTGTACTATGCTAATGATGCCAGTGTACTGACTCGTCAGTACGACTTTATCGTCAGTACAGAAGTGGTGGAGCATTTAGCAGAACCTGCAAAAGTATTAACGCAATTGTTAGCATGTTTAAAAGTGGGAAAGCCGCTAGCCTTGATGACCAAGCTCGTCATTGATAAAGCACGCTTTGCGAATTGGCACTATAAAAATGACCTGACGCATATTTCATTTTTTAGCCAAGAAAGCTTTGCGTATTTTGCCGCGCAGCAGGATTGTGAATTAGAATTTATTGGGAATGATGTCATCATTCTCACCAAGCGTAGTTAACGCGAGAATTTTGGATAACCAATTATGACTAGAAAGAAAAAGACACGTAAAGTTGCAGCCAATGGAACACCAAGGCTGAGTAAAGAAAAGCTCCAAGCGTTACGTGCACTAAAAGAGCAGCGTAGCAAAAAAACTAAAGGTAAAAAGCCGGGTTCTAGAAATGCACCAGAGATCCTAGTGAAAGAGCAATCAAACACGACGACCAATAAAGATCCGCGTGTTGGTAGCAAAAAGCCCATTTCTTTGGTCGCAGAGCCACAACCGACTAAGTCGAATGCACAGCCAGAGATGAAGCGCCATCTACAGCCGCAAGTTAAGTTAACTACAGCGGTAGAGACGTTAACGCCAGAGCAAGAGCTAGAGCAGTTAGAAAATGACGAACGCTTGATGGCGCTACTTGAACGCCATGAACGCGGTGAACTGCTAACAGGTAAAGATGCGAAATACTTCAATCGCGGCATTGCACGTCATCAGGAACTATGTGAGATCTTAGGAATTGATGATGAGTTTGAAGAAGGCGATATGCTAGAAGATGATCCAATGGATCAGTTTATGAGTAATGATCTAGCAAATGAATGGCTAGACGACGACTTTGAGGAAGATGATAAGTAATGAATACTGCATGGATCATCGCAATCATTATTGGTGCCCTGATTATTGCTGGACTGGCGTTTTACGCGGGTAAATTACTATGGCAACTGAAGGTGCAAAAAGAGCAGATTGCCAAACATCGCGAGCAAAAGGCTGCTGAGCTTGAAAAGTCACGGCAGCAGCGCAATGGAAAAATTGCGGATAGCGTTAACTTGATCGCGCGTGCGATGAAGGAAAAACAGTGTGAATATTCTGAAGGGTGTTTACGAGTTTGGGTACTCATCTCGCAATATAGCTTTGATGAGGAAGTTGACTTACAACAGAGTTATCCTGGTGTTTATCAGATGTATGATGAAGTCAAAGAAATGCCAACTCATGACGCGCGTAAGAAGTATTCTAAAAAAGAGATTTTCAAAATGGATAGCCAGCGTTGGCGTGCTGAAGAGCGCCTAGAAGCGGAGATCTTACAGGACTGTGAAAAGCTGATAGCGCGCTTTAAAGCGGCCTCTGGCAGTGAAAATGTTGTGTTCCAGTAAGTTGGTTTTTGGTAAATGGCTGAGTGAATTTTGATCCAAACTTCAGATTAAACGCCCCTAGTGGGCGTTTTCAGTTCTAAATGAGAAATTTTTAACGCAGCTAGGGTTAGGTTTACTCTTTCAACAAGTTGAGTAAGTATTAAGTCAAATAGATATGACTTTACTGTGTGATGTATTCACACTCGGTTAGCACTAAGGCGTCTTTGCATTGGTAATATACTTCCACTTGTTGTCCTTTGCTTAAATCCTTGTGTAGTGTTTCCATCAAAGTGAAACTAAGTTTCTTGTCATCAAACTGAGTCAGCTGGACAGCATCAAAACCAAAGAACTTTTGCACCGTGCTATAAAGTGCTTTAAATATGCTCTCTTTGGCCGAGAAAATAACCGTCAACGGGCAGTGCACTTGCTCACCAAAAAGCGCAAAAATTTCAGCTTCTTCAGGATGTAAGATTTGCCGTTGTAGTTCGAGTTCCTGTTTCGGTTTCATATCTCTTTCGATATCAATGCCTAAGCCTTTCACGGCGATATCATCAGTAGCAATTGCAGCCGCGATCCCTCGAGTATGCGTGATACTGGCAACAATATTAGCAGGCCAGATAGGCGCCCGATCGGAGCCGTTAAGCAGCGTAAAGTCACCTTGTCCAAATTGCGCTAGGCAAGTTTTGGCACATATTCGTCCCGCTAAAAACTCGGCTCGCCTTTTCGCTACCGCTTTATCAAGTGAAGCGGGCAGAAGTATATTTTGCTGTTCAAAGGAAAGCGCGTCAAAGCTGTCAGGATCAAACTGAATGCAATGAAAGTGGTGTGAGAGATAGGGGGTAAATAGGTGACTCTGAGTGCTCTGCAAAGCTGACTCCCGTTATTCGTATCCATTATTACAAGGCTGATATTGCGCCTCTAATTCGCTTTGGACGCTTAGTGTGCATGAGCTAAGCGTCCATAGCAAGATATGAACGAGAGATTGAAAGTTATTTTAACTTACTTGCAACTGACACTAGTTGCAGCGCGAGGCTTGATACTTTTTCAGCAAGTTCTGGGTCTTTAATTTTACCTCGGTCATCAAATACATTAAATGCGCTAGGTACGGCCAATTGGTCTGCGAGGACTAAACTGCCAATGCCAGACAACACATCGCGGACATGGTTTAGGCCGCGTAATCCACCTAAGCCGCCTGGTGAGGCTGCATAGAGTGCCACTACTTTGTTTCTAAATGCTGGCACTGCACCTTGTTCTGTTCTGGATGCCCAATCTATTGCGTTCTTGAGCACTGCGGTGAAGGAGCCGTTGTATTCTGGGCTTGCTAACAGAATACCATCGGCATCGCGTAGCTTGTCTTTTAAAAGTTGAACACCTTTTGGTGTGCCTTGTGCTTCAAGATCTTCGTCGAACATTGGAATATCTAAATCTTGTAACTTGATCACTTCTACTTCTGCGCCACTTTCTAGTGCAAAGTTTGCCGCGGCTTGGATGAGTAATTGGTTATAGCTGTCTTTTCTTAAACTGCCTGCGAGTGCGATAATTTTTGCTGTAGTCATCTTGCTGATACCTTATTTTGTTTCGTTAAAGTGATAGTAGCAAAATTTTACTTGCACAAAACCGAAATAAACGCAAAGCTTGTGTGCATATATGCACAGAGGTGGTTATGGATAAATTCACAGATTGGCAGGATCTTAAGGTCGCTTATACGGTTGCCAAGCTTGGTACCTTATCAGCGGCGGCAGAGCATTTAGAGATCCACCACAGTACGGTACTGAGGCGAATAAATAGCTTAGAAGAAGCACTGGGAACGCGGTTATTTCACCGTCATGCCCGAGGTTATCAGGTAACACAGGCAGGAGAAAAGTTACTTGCGACGGCGAGTCAAATAGACGAGCGCTTGATGGAGTTGAGTGCTTCTATTGTTGCTTCGGACAGCCAGCTTAGAGGTAAGCTTTTGGTGACAACGGTCAGTGGTTTTATGGATATGCTGTCGGAGCCTTGTTTGACTTTTCAGCAATTACACCCACAGGTACAACTTGAAGTCATTCTCGACCAAAAGCGTTTACGCTTAGATCATGGACAGGCGCATGTTGCGGTGAGGGCAGGACCAAAGCCCGATGAGCCCGACTACATAGTGCAGCATCTAAATACTTTAGAAGCAGGCTTGTATGCGTCTTCAAGCTATATCAAGCGTATGGGGATCCCCAAAACACTTGAAGCGTTACAGACGCATTACTTTGTCTCTGGTGTGGCCGGGTTTAATGCAAGAGTGCCATATTTCGCTTGGGTAGATGAACATATCCCTGAGACACAAGTGACACTTAGGGTATCTGAAACGTCAGACGCGTCGCGTGCCATTGTTAACGGTTTAGGTATTGGTGGGCTACAGCACGATGTAGCAAAGCGTTATCCAGATTTACAGCCGGTGTTGCATGATGAGTTAAAATGGTTAAGCCAAGTTTGGCTAGTTACCCATGTACTGGTTCACCGAACTGCAAAAGTACAGGCATTGTGTGACGTGTTAAAGCGCCATTTTGCTAATTTGAGTTGAGGCTAATAGATTGAGCTCAGGCGCTATTTTTCCAGCTTTTTGCAGCTAACTTTACTGAGCACGACATAAGTATCTTTTTTCGGATAGTAGAGTACACACTGGGTGTAACGAAGCTGCAAGATGAAACTCTCATAAGCGAGATTATGGGCACCTAAAATTGGACTGCCATTGCCATCTAGGCTTTGGCCATGCTCAAGCAGTAGTGTTGGACTACGTTGAAAAACGGTGCTTGCGAGCGTCGGTGGTACGCCGCCTTTGAGTTTTACTATAGCTTGCTTGAGTTGTGATAACACCTCGGGCGTAGAAGCCGAGAGTACAGCCTCATTAACCGAAGTTGATGCAGGCGCGCTATTGCATGCTTGCATCAATAAAGCCAAAGCGATGATTTTCACCGCTTTTAGCGGCGCCATTATTGCGGCTCCTTAGGCTTCATTAAAATTGCATTTTCCCGCAGTGGATAGACTGGGAGCGTAACCGCATGCTCCTTATTTGGATACTGTGGCAGAGCAGTAGGCGCAAATTGCGCTACATTTGGGCAACGACCGGTATCTATATGTGTCAGTGCTGCGGCGAAAAGATCTTCCTCTTGACTGCCTAGCGGTGCTGAGAAGTCATCTGCGACAATACAGCCTGGCACTTGTGCGCTTAGGCCAATTTCACCACTGCTTGACGCTCCTGAAGGGGTAAAGCCATCGGCATAAGCATCAAAGCCCTTCGCATTTTCCGAACCAAACTGAATGGTATAGTAAACCGTGCCGCAGTTTTGTGCGGGCACAAAGCCATAGGGCTTACCTCGAGTGGTACCACCGATCAAAAAGACTTCAACATCAATGCCGCGCAGGCCATTAATTACATTTTCACTGGCAGAGGCCGTGCCTCGTGTCGAGAGGATATAAACTCTAGGTAAAGTTACCGTGGGTAAAGAGGTGGTTGTAAACTTGTTTTCAGCCCAGTTAATTGCTCTAGACTCAAAAGCGGTGCGCTCTTCTTCAGCAGTACGCTTGTCATTTAAGGTGCTATAAGTGAAGGTTTTGTTTAGGCTGCTGTTGCCCGCAACCATATAGCCTAGTTGCGCTGCCATAATGACGCGACCACCACCGTTGTAACGCATGTCGAGTACCAGGTCGTCTATTTGCCGTGTTTTAAATAGATTAAATGCTTCAATTAATCCTTCTTGGGCTGTTGGAATAAATTGATTGAACTGCACATACCCAACCTGCTTGCCGCCATAGCTAATGACTTTAGCGTTTTGCACCGGTGAGGTTTCAATATCGACTGAAGTCAGGGTGACGGATTTTTCGTTGCCTGATTTATCTTCTAATACAAAGTTATGTGGCTCGCTTTGCTCTGGTGACAGGCCTGCATTCAGCGCAGCGGTATTATCACTTGCAATAAAGTCGACGCCATCTATCGAGAGGATCTTATCTCCACGTACGATCCCTGCATTCGCGGCTGGTGAATTAGGCTCTACTGCGGCGACAGTAAAGTTACGTGGTGGCGATGTGGATATGGCTGCCCAACGAATGCCATAACCGGTTGCAACGCCCGATTGCGCTTCTTTTTGGAAGCTTTCATAAGATTCGTAGAAATGAAATTGATCTTTGGCATTGCCCGATGCCGTCGTTTGGTTTGTCTTTAATTGCTCGAAGTAATCAATAACAGTATCGAATTGTGTTGGGTCGTTATCTAGTACTTCGTCGTACCAAAGGTAGGTTTCGTTGGTAAAAGAGCGGAGCCACATTTTTTCATGCATCGCCGTACCAACCTTATCGGGATAAGGTTGGTCGTTGTTATATTTGTCTGTACCCGTTCTTGGGGAGGCACAATAATTAATAAACTGACTTGACGCAGGAAATTGATTAAACGTCCAAGTTGGCGGCTCGGTTTGTCCCGTATTATTACTAGGGTTATCGGTGGTTAATGAATCGTTGCCACCGCCACCACANGCTCATTGCTGTTGATGCGAAAACTAGAGTAATACGTTGCATCGTATTCACGTTCCTGTTTTAGTTGTATGACTAAAAACTAGCACCGCTTGGGTTATCTCGCAATCACTGTTTCTGCCAAGCCGTGAATAATTTCCGCTGTTGTGGGGAGATTTTTAGTCCGTAGGTTTTTTCCATATAAAAATACGCCTCAGCAATGCGTTTTCTTGCATATTCTGGTGGTTCAATTCGGCGTAATTTAAAGTCTATTTTCACTGGACATGCGCCATAGTTTGCTTCAGTGTTTGGTAACATGCCGAAACGAAAATTAGAGCGATCCCCATTAATTTCACCAATCGCTGGAGCGAGATTGTGAATATCGGCTTCCATCTTCCTAAATTGTTCACTAACCTTACGGCAGTGCTTTCTGCCGCCATCTTGCCAGCACTGCAACTGATGTCCAAATTCCCACGCGGGCACGATATGCTCCCACTCAATGCGCTGAGCACGGGCGTTTTCTTTGCCATTGCGAGTGTAAGGTAACCTCGGGGTATAACCACAACTTGCGGGATCAGGCACCAGCTTTTTGCCTTGCTTTTTGATATTACAATTACAATAAAGCGTGCGGGTATTGTCGGTAACTTGTTGTGATAAATGTTTCTTTGCTTTTGAGAAAGACGTGAATTCTTGAGCGTTAGCTGTTAATACAAATAAGCTAAGCGCTAAGATATAGCAATATCGTGGCATAACCTCTCACCAAATGGTGGAATACAGGGAATACCACTATATCAAAAAAATCATCAATACCAACAAGCGTATACGGTAAACCCCTTTATTTAATCAGTGCAGGGCGACGTTTTCGCCAAGGTGGAGATTGCAATAATAACAATATCCCTGTTAGACAAAAGAGCACACTCGTAGCGGCGAAAGAAATGAGCAAGGGGTTATTAAAATCCTCACGTTCGTCGTAATCCATAATGTGTAACATCCAAAAAAAATCAAAGATGCGCCACAACGTGCTACGCACCGTCACAACTTCACCGCTAGTTGCACTTAGATACAGCGTGGTGGAGAGGGTATCGTTATATTCGACTCGCCAAACATCTTCCTTGTAACCTGCTTCTCTGGGGGCTGTGGCAAGTCGTTCAATATGGCTCACATCCGCTGCAATTAATAGGTGTTGCTTGGCCTGTTGTATTATTTGCTGTTGATTTGGAGTGGTAAAAGGTGCGCCTGTTATTCCGTTGAAAATGAGCTTTTCATCTTGGTTTAGCTTGATGATGGGAGTATCGAGAAAATGGCCGAACTGGATTTGGCGCACTTGCACCGTGCTTTGTACTAACTGATTGAGATCAGCTTGGTACGCGGCGGTGGGAAAGGGGTTGTCTAAGCTTCTATGCGCTAAGTGTTTACCATGGATCTTTGCCAATGGGATCGCGCTCATGACCAGCCCGCCTAATAGCCAAGCAAAGATCTGTAAAAACAATAAATAGCCAAGGTACTTGTGGAGTTTACGTGCGGGTTTTAGCAGTTTTTTAATCATCACAATATGTTATTCTAGTTGCTCGTGAGTATGATAACTATAATGCACGGTGCTTAGAATGTGACAAATTGTCGCATTGTCCAATAAGTAATGTCCTTATCACACTGATAAATAAGTCATTACTAGATTTAGCTTTACAAGGTAGCTTTTAATACATGTCTGAAATTCAATTTTTAAATGTCGATTTGGAACTGGAGTCAAAGCAGGATATCAGTGCGCTAGTTTCGGATTTAAAGAAAAATGCTATCGTGCTGCATTACGATCAAGATGACTATCGTCAATTGGCTCGCATCGAAGCAAATACCAATGAATTAACCCCTGATAAAGCGATTAACCAACTGTGTGAGTTAATTGAGTCTTGCTCTAAAGCGGCACTTAAGCAATGGCTAGGTTGTACCAAGCGAACTTTTGACATTGGCTTTAACTCAGGCAAGTCACCCAAGTGCTTTTCGCAAGCACTACAGGCCGATACGTTGCTTAGGATCTCTGCAATAGGTGCCGGTATAGAAATTACTATCTACCCAGTAGAAGAATAAAAACTCTAAAAGCTAGATTAAATTGTTTTATATGTTAACCATGTTAACGTGTTGATAATTTACTTTTGTTGTTTTATCTTGTTTATTCCATAACACGGATTATTTCTAGGAACGCAAGATGAAACAACATGTAACCCTCTCTACACTAATGATAGCCATGCTCGGCGGAATGTCTTTCGCAAGTTCTGCGGCAGACAAGGTTAATCTTAATACCTACAGTTCACTTAAGCAGCTTGATAAATTTAACGCTGCACCAGTTCAAGTTGCTGATATAAAAAAGCAAATTGCGAAAAAATTAGCGCTATCACTTAATCACTTAGGTCCCCAAGTTCAAACTCAACTTAGCCAGTATCAGGATGCAGTTTCACTGGAGCAGCTACAAGTTCAGGGGTCAACTAAGCAGCTCATGACAGAAGCGAGCCAGTACACTCGCTCATTAAAAGGCCTGACTGACTATAGCTCTAATCTATACCAGCTGCGTATTGCTTCTAGCGAAATGCTAACAAAGTGGCAACAAGGTGAAGCGCCATTAATTGCTTTTGCGCCTAAAGGTGATGATAAGCACTGGCAATATGTAGAGGCTTTTGATGAGCACGGTCAATTGCATTTACTTGACGCACATACAATGCCAGAGCGACCTGTGCTAATCGTTGAACTTGATAGTGATAAGGTAAAACAAGAAGGCATTCAGGTAATGAAGCAAGTGTTTGCCAAGCAAGGCTTGGCAATGCCACCAACAGCTGTGCAGAGCAACGATGATGCTGAGCCGATTTCAACCAGTGTATTGAAGAAAATCAGACTAAATGACGATGAAGAGCCTTGGGTATCTGGGGCTGCGGAAGTTTACGGCATTGTAACAGGCGTCAACCCATCCCGAGATGAGCCTGTTCTAGATATTGTGGATATGCCATATTTGGACCACGATGGTACGGACTATACGCCTAACCAAATTATCATTCATTGGGAGCGATATCGTTGGCAAGCGGCAGATTTATTGCTGATGGAGCAAGACGACAATACTAACTATCAAGACTTAGCAACAACACTTTTGGATATTGTGACGCAAGTGATGCGCGCTATTCCTGATCCTAATGTTCAAGGCTATGCGATTATCCCGCAACTGACGAATCAATTGATCAAAGCAATGCCAAGCCATTGGTTTACTAACGATGATGACTATGTTGATGTATTTTACACCTTGTTTGAAGGACAAACTTACAACGGGCATATGGGCGCAAGTGGTAATGCGAAAGTGACGATTGAGCCACTTACAATTAATCCTCGCTAAATATTAGCCAAAATGATGTTATCGAAAAAGGCCAGTTACTGGCCTTTTTTATTTCTTTTTATTTATAGTTACCAAATTGCTTCGACAAACTCTGGATG
Source organism: Pseudoalteromonas sp. HM-SA03 (assembly GCF_002289345.1). Taxonomy (GTDB): domain Bacteria; phylum Pseudomonadota; class Gammaproteobacteria; order Enterobacterales; family Alteromonadaceae; genus Pseudoalteromonas. The sequence goes on from NZ_NSDG01000082.1 coordinate 75,891, forward strand.
GTCTACAAATGGATTTCGGTTACCCTGAAATTCATAAGCCGCTTGGTTGCGCGTTTGCTCTAGGGCATCGACAGGATCTTCGTTATGCCATCTTTTTAGCATGTTGACGACCCAAGTTTCGAATACCTGGTGTTGTGTGCCATTGAGTACTGCATTGCTGTAGCTGGTATTATTTTGCCAGTTTGCAATCACATCTTGATAACGTGTTGCCATATAAAAGTAGACACGAGCAAAATCGCCTTTGAAATTGTCAATTGGCTCAAATACAGTGCCACTGTAATTAATACCAGATGCTGAACCTAGACGACTCCCGTTACTAGAGGTATAAGAAGCGCTTCCTACTTCACCAAATGGATAATTACTGCGCTTTGAATTTACATAGCCATCGGAAGCAAAAATATGATGGATATCCGAATTCATCGGTTCTACTTGACCGCCAAACCAAGATTTGGGGAAGGAGTGTTCTCGGTTATAGCAATCGCCTTCGCTTCTGTAACTGCCGCACTGGGATCCTGTAGAAACATAGCTAACACTATCATTTGCCGTTGGCTTCTCAGAGTAGCGATCTAAGATGCTGTTATCTTTTTCAAAATGGCGATCGCGCTCGTTCTGATCGATAAAGCCCCAAATAGCAGAATAACCTTGTGATTGGTGGTTACGAATAATCTGGTGTAACTCTGTTTTCAGTGCATAACCGCTAAGTCCAGCAGTGGAAGCATAGTAACCATCGCCTGAAGGAGGAGGCGTGGTTGTGCCAAGCGTAAAGGTATGATCTTGACGATTGCTGAACTGGCTGCCGGAAGCGAGCGTTGTACCCGCATGCGTTAAGGTATATTGGCCATTACCATTGGTGCAACAAATCCCGTCGCCATAGCTGTCTAAAATCGTAAAGGTATAACTACCGTCGTTAAGGCATAGGTTTTCGTTTACCGATTGATTATTGCTATAGCCACTACCACTAGCAACGGTTGTGTTTGCTGTATTAGTGATTTGCCAGCTTGTTTCGCTACCATAATTATCGGTCATCAAAGCGAGAGTGACACTATTATTTTGACAGCTCTGAGGCGGCTCTGGCGTGGTAGAAGTTGGACCAAAGCCGTCAACGTAGACAATTTCATTACCGTCAAAACCACTGCCATCGTAAAAACGTAAGCCAACATTAATCGCAGTGGTTGCAGTTGCGGTATAGGTATAGCTAAGTTGTTGCCACTGCCCGACATTGAACTGATCAGAATAGCCATGATAGCCGTCCACCACTAATCGTGCTTTGACACCACCTTCTGTGTGATAGACCCAAGTGCTAAATTGATAGCTTTTACCCGCTTCAACGTTTACTTGCTGTTGTAAGTCTGTGCTACTTTGTGTTGCAGTAGTTACCTGCACCGCTGCGGCAAGATTACCGTCTTTTATTGGCGTCGTAACCGAGCTAAGTGTGATGCCCGAGTCTATCGTCGTCCATCCACTAGGGACTTGACCACTCCAGCTCTCGAAACTGCCATTTGTCACCTGTGCGGTAGCGCTAATACTCAGTAAAGCGCAGCATGATCCGAAGATCAGACCTTTATATTTCCCGTGTTTCATTATTACTCTCATTATTTTGATTATCTATATTATAGTTTGTCTGTATATGACAGTTTGATTTTGCATCAAAACTGTTACGGCAATGTTAAACTTTTTAGCGGTTAAATATCGAACTTCTTTTAATCTGTTTTCTTTGGACTTTTCAATCTTCAATAACTAAAAGGAATATAAAAGCAGATTCTATTCTTTTTGATCTCTCAATTTGCCACGTATGCTTCACGCTAATAAAAGTAGGCTACGCTCTGTGCGAGCCAGTTATGCAATGAGCAAGCAAAACCTTTTGGGTACGGGGATCCATGATGTTGTTAAGTCAACTTAATGCTGCAGCAAGTCCGCTGACACATGAACAACTGCAAAAACTACAAGGCTTAGTTGGAGAGTTAAATCCAATCCAACAGGCATGGGTAAGCGGCTATTTAGCTGCAACCGCAAATTCAGCTGCATTATCAGGTATTGCTGGACAAGCAACAGCGGGCGCTGACGAGTCTGCACCTCTGACTATTTTATTTGGTTCACAAACCGGTAACGCAAAAGGGGTTGCAAACCAAATTAAAGCTCAGGCGGAAGCGCGTGGCTTGACGACTAAGTTGGTCAATATGGCTGACTACAAACCTGCCAACCTGAAGAAAGAGAAATTCTTAGTGATTGCTGTCTCTACTTACGGAGAGGGGGAGCCACCAGAAGATGCAGAAGCATTGCATGAATTCTTAGCGGGTAAGAAGGCGCCTAAACTGGAAGGTGTAAAGCAAGCTGTGATTGGCCTTGGTGATTCAAGTTATGAATTCTTCTGCCAAACGGCAAAGGATTTTGAAGCGCGCTTGGCTGCCCTTGGTGCTGAAATTGTTGTGCCGCGAGCTGACTTAGATGTGGATTATGAAGCTGAAGCCGAGGCGTGGATCGCACAGGCGCTAGATGCATTAGAGCCTGCGCTTAAAGCTCAGCAGCAAGCAGGTGGTGGTAACGTTATCAGCATGCCGTTTGGCGTTCCTCAGGCAGCAGCGAGCCAATATACAAAGCAAAACCCATTTGCGGCTGAGTTGAGTGTGGTACAAAAGATCACTGGCAGAAACTCAAGCAAAGATGTGCGTCACATTGAAATTTCGCTTGAAGGTTCCGATATCACTTATCAGCCGGGTGATTCACTTGGCGTGTATTTCTTAAATGACCCACAAGAAGTGGCGGCGGTGATCGATGCCTTAAAACTCGACAAAGCACAAACCGTAAAAATAGGTGAACTCACCGTTTCATTAGAAACGGCGTTAATTGAACATCTTGAGCTAACACAGTCGTATCCTGGCTTTGTTGAAAAGTATGCGATTGCGACTGGGAATGAGGAGCTAAGCGCACTTGCAAACGATAAAGCGGCATTGCGTGCTTATATTGAAGAGCGTCAAATCTTTGATGTGATTAAGCAAAACCCTGAGAGCATTGAGGCGCAAGCACTAGTTGATTGCTGTCGAAAATTACAAGCGCGCCTGTACTCTATCGCGTCAAGCCAAGCAGAGGTGGAAGAAGAGGTGCATTTAACCGTAGGTTTAGTTGAATTTGATACCTTTGGTGAAAAGCATTTTGGCGGCTGTTCAGGTTATTTAGCGAATCGTGCTGAAGAAGGTACGAAAGTGAAAGTATTCAGTGAGCATAACGACAACTTTAGGTTACCTGTCGACAATGCTACACCTGTGATCATGGTTGGCCCAGGTACAGGTATCGCACCGTTCAGAGCCTTCTTGCAAGAGCGTGAGGCGCGTGACGCTGAGGGTGAAAACTGGCTGTTCTTTGGTAATCCACACTTTACAGAAGATTTCCTTTATCAAGTAGAAATTCAAAATTACGTAAAGTCGGGTTTATTAACACATGTAGATTTGGCATTTAGTCGTGATCAGGCTGAAAAGATTTACGTGCAAGATAGACTGCGCGAGAAGGGCGAAGCTGTATTTGCATGGCTTGAAAAGGGCGCCCATTTTTATGTCTGTGGTGACGCTAGCAGAATGGCCAAAGATGTACACCAAGCACTTATCGACATCATTAAAACCCATGGAGGGAAAGATGATGAACAAGCTGAGCAATATCTTAAAGCATTGCGTAGCGCAAACCGTTATCAGAAAGACGTTTACTAACGCGTCTTGTTATACCGTCAGCCAATTTTAATGTAGGAAAGACAATGAGCAACTCTGAAATAAAACCGAATAGTAAGCTCGATGCAAGCGCAAAGTTTTCTGATAATGAGCGTTTGAAGTCACAAAGTGCCCACTTACGTGGCACAATTTCAACGGATCTGACCGATCAACTAACCGGCGGCTTTACTGCGGATAACTTCCAATTAATCCGTTTCCACGGTATGTATCAGCAAGACGACCGCGATATCCGCCCAGAGCGCACTAAGCAACGCCTTGAGCCACTGCATAACGTGATGCTTCGTGCTCGTATGCCTGGTGGTATCATTAAACCACATCAGTGGTTGGCGATTGATGAGTTTGCAGCGGATAAAACCATGTATGGCAGCATTCGTCTGACAACGCGTCAAACTTTCCAGTTTCACGGTGTACTGAAGCCAAACATCAAAGGGATGCACCAGCTGCTGAATAGCGTAGGTATCGATTCTATTGCGACGGCGGGGGATGTAAACCGCAACGTGTTATGTACAACTAATCCGGTCGAGTCTGAGTTACACCAAGAAGCGTACGAGTGGGCGGCTAAAATTTCAGAGCACTTGCTGCCAAAAACTAAAGCTTACGCTGAGATCTGGCTGAACGGTGAAAAAACCGAGACAACGGCAGAGCCGATTTTGGGTGATACGTATTTACCACGTAAGTTCAAAACTACTGTGACTATCCCTCCGAACAATGAAGTCGATGTGCATGCCAATGACCTCAACTTTGTTGCTATTGCAGATGAGGGCAAGCTAGTTGGCTTTAATGTGCTAGTGGGTGGTGGTTTGGCGATGACCCATGGTGACGTTAATACCTATCCACGTAAAGCAGATGAGCTTGGCTTTATTCCGCTTGAGCATACACTTGCCGTTGCTGAGCATGTGGTTTCTGTGCAACGTGACTGGGGTAACCGAGTAAACCGTAAAAATGCAAAAACCAAATATACGCTAGATACATTTGGTACTGAGGTGTTTAAAGCGGAAGTTGAAAACCGTGCCGGTATGACGTTTGAGCCAAGCCGTCCTTATGAATTCACTCACCGTGGCGACCGCTTTGGTTGGGTTGAAGGTATTGATGGTAAGCATCACTTAACAGTGTTTATCGAAAATGGCCGTATTTTAGATTTCCCAGATAAACCACTTAAAACAGGTTGTCGCAAAATTGCAGAAATCCACAAAGGGGATTTCCGCATGACTGCAAACCAAAACTTAATTATTGCTGGAGTTGCAGCTGAGGATAAAGCGCAAATCGAACAAATTGCCCGCGAGCATGGTTTGATAGATAGCAAACATTCAGAGCAGCGCAAAAACTCGATGGCGTGTGTATCGCTACCGACGTGTCCACTTGCGATGGCAGAGGCGGAGCGTTATTTACCTGAGCTTGTGACAAAGGTAGAAGGGTTGCTCGCCAAGCATGAGGTTGCTGAAGAGAATATTATCCTTCGTGTAGTTGGCTGCCCTAACGGCTGTGGCCGAGCGATGCTAGCCGAGGTTGGATTCGTGGGTAAAGGACCTGGTAAATACAATATGTATTTAGGTGGTAACCGTGCTGGTACTCGCATTCCTAAGCTGTACTTGGAGAATGTTGGCGAAGACGTATTCTTGCCAGCGCTAGATGAGTTGATTGGTCAGTGGGTCAGTGAGCGCAACGAAGATGAATGTTTTGGTGACTATGTCATCCGCAAAGAAATCGTTGCGGAAGTAAAAGTGTCAAAAACTGATTTCCACGCTTGATATAGAACGGGCAGCTACGTTGCCCATTGGATGAGAAAATGAGTGATTTTAAGCAAATATTGACTCTGGACCGTGCAACTCAGCAGATGCTACTCGCGGATGCTAATGCCCTACTGAGTGATAAAACTGCCGAGCAGAGAGTGGCTTGGGCATTGGAAAACTTACCGGATACTCACTTTTTGTCTTCTAGTTTCGGTATCCAAGCTGCGGTTATGTTACATCTTTTGACTCAGCAGCAGCCTGATATCCCCGTGGTACTTACCGATACGGGCTATTTGTTTCCTGAGACGTATCAATTTATTGAGTCACTGTCAGATCGTTTGGCACTCAATCTTAAGATATACCGTGCAAAGCAGAGTCCTGCTTGGCAAGAGGCTGTGTATGGTAAGTTATGGGAGCAAGGCGAAGAAGGTATTAAAAAATACAATACGCTAAACAAAGTTGAGCCGATGACTCAAGCGTTACGCGAACTTAGCGCAGGTACTTGGTTCAGTGGCTTACGTCGTCAGCAATCTTCAACGCGTGCGGATAAGCCAATCGTTGAGCTCAGTCGCGGCACGGTCAAGTTTTACCCTATTATTGATTGGCATAATCGTGACGTGTATCAATATCTTACAAAATTTGATTTGCCTTATCATCCGCTCTGGGAACAAGGCTATGTTTCTATGGGGGATGTTCACACCACCCGTAAACTTGAGCCTGGCATGACAGAGGAAGAAACACGCTTCTTCGGTCTGAATCGTGAATGTGGGTTGCATATTGATGGTGATGGTATTTAGATCCGTAATGTTCATTTAGTAGATTTGAGTGTGGCAGGCTTTTTGACTTGGAAATTCCCAGCGATCGGCCATACTTAGTCTATTATTTGTTCAAGGTCTTGGAGGTGGCTTTGATCTACTTTCCAAAGACGATATTATTATTGCTACTTAGTTGTACTCTGTCTTTTCCCGGCCATGCTAAAACAGCAAAAGAGGGCAAAACATTTATCAACTTTGCAGTGCAATATTATCCTCCCTTTATTATCGAACATGCCCAAGAGCAGGGCGTACTCATTGATATTTTCGAGCTGTTTGCAGCACAATACCATTACCAACCAAATTACCCTGTTTATCCAGAAAAGCGTTCGTCTATAGAAATCGAGCGAGGAAATGTTGATGTGCGGATGGAGTCTGAACATTGGTATCGTGGCACAATGCAAATGTGTTGGAGTGAGCCAATTTACACAATCGAAGATGTATTTGTTACACACAAGCAGGCTGAACAATTTGATGTAAACGGCTTCAATGAACATCTATTTTTAGGTCGATTTGGTTACACCTATCCTCAGTTAGAGCCGTATTTTGACAGTAATTTGCTGCAGCGCAAAGACTATTACTCGGAATTTGATATCTTATCCGTGCTTGCAGGCGGAAGTGACAAAAGTCTCGCTTTTTCTATTGTTGGCGAACCAACACTGCGTTGGTTACAGCTGAAATATCCAGTATTAAAAAGTACTATCAGCGTGCGCGGCGTTTCGGATGTGGCGCCGTTACAATTGCAGTTTGGTCGCACTCAAAGAGCAAAAAAGTTGTGTGATGACTTTAATCACTTTTATGCTGACTTTAAAAAAACGGAGCAATTTAAGCAGATACTGTTAAAGTATGGGCTCTAAGGAAAGTCAGAGTATGAAGATGAAAGCCGCAAGTTACTTGATGATTATGATAATGCTGGTGGCGTTAGCCAGTTTATTTGTATTGAAGCGCCCTGATGGAAAACCATGGTTAAGTGTAAATTCTTTGACCAACAAGGTTGAGCAGCAGGTAACAGAATTAACGGTTCAAGGTGTGACAGCGCTTGATAAAGTAAAAACACACACGAAGAAGCTAGTGAGTGACGACACTCAACAGCCCACATCTGGGGTACAAGTATATCGTTGGCAGGACGCAAAAGGGCAATGGCATTACTCAGATAAACCCAATCCAAACGGCGAGTCGCAGCATTATCAACTAGATGAGCGCAAAATTACCGTGATAGCAGCTGAAGACACAAGCATTCTGAATAAACAGCCAGAGCAAGCCGCAAGTAAAGAAACCGCTTCGGCATTACCAACTGTATTAAATCCAAAAGCGGTAAAACAGGTCATGGAGGATGCGAAAAACATCCAACAGCTGATGGATGATAGAACGAAACAGCTCGACAAGGCACTGGAGGAAAACCAGCGCTAAAGTCGTTGTTCAATATATTCAGCAATGGCAAGACTTGCAGTCAGTCCCGGTGACTCAATCGCCATTAAGTTAACAAAGCCTGATATTCCATGGTTTGCCTCGAACTGGATTACAAAGTCGCTTTGCCGATCTTTGCTTAATTTAGGTCTTATCCCAGTGTAATCCGCTGTGAGCCTACTCTCATCCAGAGTCGGCCAGTATCGCTTTATTGCGGTGACAAAGCGCGCTTTTTGGGAGTCATCAAACTGATAATCTATGTTTTCAATATAGTCGGTATCAGGGCCAAACTTGAGTTGCCCAGCTAAATCCAATGTCGCGTGTACGCCTAATCCATGCGTGTTAGGGAGAGGGTAGATGAGCTGTTGAAAAGGGTGCTTACCTTGGTAGCGATAGTAACGGCCGCGACAATAATAGGCGATGGCTTTGTCGCTATCACCGGTAATTTTATTGAGTACATCAGGGGCGTTCAGCCCAGCGCTGTTTATCAGCTGGCTACAGCCCATTTCGAACTGCTCGCCATCGCAGCGCAACGCAACAATAAAATCACTGCCTAATTGCTGTGCGTGCATAAACTCACTTTGCGTCGCAACAATCCCCCCATTACTTTCAATCTCAGCGATGAGTGACAGCATAAATTGGTGGCTGTCTACAATACCGGTGGAGGGAGAGAATAGTGCGCTATGTATTTTCAAATAGCTGAGCTGTTGCTCGATGGTCTTGGATGAAGCAAAGTCAAGATCCGTGACAGAGTTAGCGTGGGCACGCGTCTTTATTTGTTCTAAGCTTTGCGCTTCCTCTTCGGTTGTCGCAACAATGAATTTACCGAGTCGCTGAAAGGGGATGTTTAGCTGTTCACAGTGTGTGTAAAGGAGTGCTTTTCCTCGAATGCAGAGCTGGTGCTTTAAGCTACCATAAGGGTAGTAAATGCCCGCATGGATCACTTCGCTATTACGGCTACTCGTATGCTCACCCACACGAGATTCTTTATCGATAACAATAACGCTGCGGCTATGGCTGAGTTTTGCTGCTATTGCTAAGCCTACAACGCCAGCGCCAATAATTAGGGTGTCGACCTTTTCCACAAACTGAGTACCTTCATAAACGTAGACGCTCAGGGTGCAGTAAAACCAACCCAATATCAAGCTGGTATACGCTAATCTCGGTGCTCTCGACGCATTAGCAAAATGGTCAGATATATTTTAGTCGGTAAAGAACAAATGAGACCGAGCGCGACACAGCTCGCACCAATTATAAAGCCGCTCGGGCCTAAATCATTTAACCAGTCGCTCGTTAACATGGTGTGGCCCGTGAAAATTAAAATCAATCCAGTCACGATGAGCATATGTAGAGGCCAAAGCCTTGGAGTTGACACAGCGCTACCTCACTATTCTTTGTGTTGCAACAATAATGAGGTGGGTTTGACTTTTTGTAGTTGTGATAGATCAAGTTTTAGCGTGATACTACGGCGGCGGTCATTCTGGAAATGCAGCATAGTTCATTGCGACTGTTTGTGATGCGGATCTCCCATACAGATGAACGTTTTCCTAGGTGCACCGGCTTAGCAATAGCTGTGAGCATGCCTGTTCTCGATGCTTTTAAGTGATTAGCATTGATCTCTTGCCCTACACAGTAGAATTGTTCGGTATCTACAACAAAGTTTGCTGCGTAACTTGCAACGGTTTCCGCTAAAGCAACGTTTGCGCCGCCATGGACCATACCCATGGGGTTGTGATGTTTAGGAATCGCAGGCATAGTCGCAACTAAGTAGTCGTCACCCACCTCGCTGATTTCTATTCCTAACGTTTTCATAAGCGTACCTTTACCTGTCATGCCGTCTTCCAGTTTTTTGCATAACTCTACACTTACGGGTTTGAACCAGATTGCCATACTTGTCTCTCTTTTAAATACATATGCTTACATTTTTTTACTATGGCGGTTTTTTTTCACAGTTACAATCGTTGCCTTGATATGAAGGGGGGAATTATGAAGGCATTATCACTGATCGGGCTGTTATTTTATTCAGGATTTAGTATGGCTAATTCTCACGAAATAAGCGTTGGCTTTGGTGAATTCTTAGAAGTTGAAGAGGGATTCTTGGGCGTTCAGTATCGACACTACCTTACTGAGTTAGAGAATGATGGTACACCCTATGGTTTACAGGGGTATCTGCAAAAGAGTAACAACTTCTCTGTAGGCGGTTTTAGAAATGATGATTGGCATCTTTACCAAGCTGATGCTGAATTTTTTATTGGGCGCGATTGGCGAGTTGCTGTTGATGTAACCCAATTTAGAGATGACTCTGCACTTTTTACTGCGACGCGAGATACGATAGCGTTGGTACAAGTGGGACGTTTTGTTAGTGAGAATATGCAGCTTGGTGTTACGCTCATCGGTGAGCGCTCAGAATTTGATAATTATGGAATGGATGAACGAGAAACAGAAACGGCAATAGCGCCATTTTTTCGTTATACAGAGATTGATAACGGTGTTGGATGGGATGTAAAAATGCAAAAAGTCGCAGCCGACATCGATTTTTGGCAGATCCATGCTGGTTATTATTTGGCTAAGGACTGGCAGGTGTCTGTATCAGCTCGATTACGTGAAGATGATTTTGATCAATCGGTAGTGGAATTACAGACCGATTATTGGTTTAGTTCACAATCGGCACTGAAGTTTGGAATTGGCAGTGCGCTTGATGATGGTGGCATCAATACCATTACGCTGATTTACACTCGCAGGTTTTAGAAAAGACGGGCGGTGCCGTCTTTTCCATTAAAGTATTGCCAAAAGAGACCTATAACATTTGCCTCAATACATACTGCAAAATACCGCCATGTTGGTAGTACTCCCACTCTTTAGGGGTATCGATCCGGATATCCGCCGAAAACTTGATTTCTTTGCCATCCGCATTTGTTGCCGTGACTATCACTTCGGTTGATGTGTCGTATATCCCTTCAATTTCAAACGCTTCTTCGCCAGTTAATCCCAGCTCTTCGTGGCCATCATTCGATTTAAATTGTAGCGGTAAAACCCCCATACCAATGAGGTTTGAACGGTGAATACGCTCGTAGCTTTTAGCAAGTACGGCTTTAATCCCAAGTAGTAAAGACCCTTTAGCGGCCCAGTCTCGTGATGAACCCGTGCCGTACTCACTGCCCGCGAGCACAACGAGTGGCGTATTACGCTGCTGGTATTGCTCTGCCGCATCGAAAATACTCATAAGTTCGCCCTCAGGTAATAGGCGAGTAATACCACCTTCGGTACCCGGAGCCAATTGATTGCGTAAACGTACGTTTGCAAACGTACCTCGCATCATGACTTCGTGGTTACCACGACGCGAACCATAAGAGTTAAAATCAGCTTGTTTCACTCCTTGCGCTTGTAAATACTCCCCAGCTGGTGCCGAAGCTTTAATATTACCTGCTGGAGAAATGTGATCAGTCGTCACTGAGTCGCCCAGTTTGGCGAGACAGCGTGCGCCTTTGATACTGGGGATCCCTGGCGGCTCTTTACTCATATCATCAAAGAAAGGGGCTTTTCGTATATAAGTAGATCTATCTTGCCAATCATAGCGTTCACTCTGATTTACCGCGATTTGTTGCCAATGTTGGTCGCCTTGGTAAACGTCTGCATAGTTCTTCTCAAACATGGCTTGTGTGACTGTCTGAGACACAAGTTCACTGACTTCAGAGACCGATGGCCAAATGTCTTTTAAGAACACATCCTGGCCATCTTCGGTTTGGCACAATGGCTCATTGTAGACATCGATATCAGTGCGACCTGCAAGTGCATAGGCAACAACAAGTGGCGGCGAGGCGAGGAAGTTCATTTTGACATCTTGGTGGATCCGTCCCTCAAAGTTACGGTTTCCTGATAAGATGGAACTGACAACCAGCTGATGTTTAACGATGGCTTCGTTAATTTCTTTCGGTAAGGGACCTGAGTTGCCGATACAAGTCGTACAGCCATAGCCCACTAAATCAAAACCTAGCTCTGCAAGTGGTTCCAATAGGTCGGCTTGTTTTAGGTAATCGGTAACTACTTTTGAGCCTGGAGCCAATGAGGTTTTCACCCAAGGCTTAGGTTTTAAGCCAAGTGTCTTTGCTTTTTGTGCAACAAGGCCAGCGGCAAGAATAACACTTGGGTTAGAGGTGTTTGTGCAACTGGTGATGGCGGCAATAACACAGGTGCCATCGACCAATTCAAACTCTTGATCTTTAAATGTAACCTTACCGACGCCAAGCGTCGCGGGCTCATCTTGATCAACTCGAGAAGTCCCGCCTTCACCAACAGTGCGAGCTTCATCTTGATCTGACACGGCTTTTTTTTCACTGCGCTCATGTTGGAATTCACCTAAATGGGCTTGAATTGTTTTGCCTGCGTCATTGAGAGGAATTCTATCTTGTGGTCGCTTTGGACCTGCAAGGCTTGGAACCACTGTCGCTAAGTCTAGTGTCAGTACGTCGGTGTAAAGTGGTTCATCTCCTGGTTCTCGCCACATGCCTTGATGTTTGGCATAACCTTCGATTAATGCAATTTTTTCTTCATCACGATTGGTTAGTCGTAGATACTCCAAGGTTTCGTTATCAATGGGGAAAATACCGCAGGTTGCCCCATATTCAGGTGCCATGTTGGCGATGGTGGCACGATCGGCAAGTGGTAAGTCTGCTAAACCATCACCAAAGAATTCGACAAACTTACCCACTACGCCGTGTTCACGTAGCATTTGTGTCACGGTGAGTACCAGATCGGTTGCGGTTGTGCCTTCAGGTAACTGTCCTTCCAGTTTAAAACCAACGACCTGAGGAATGAGCAGCGAAATTGGCTGACCAAGCATGGCGGCTTCGGCCTCAATGCCGCCTACGCCCCAACCTAAAATGCCAAGACCGTTGATCATTGTGGTATGAGAGTCAGTTCCCACTAATGTGTCAGGGTAGGCGAATGGCATACCATCGATTTCTTTTTCGAATACGACACGTGCTAAATACTCTAGGTTAACTTGGTGCACGATCCCGGTTGCGGGTGGCACCACTTTTAGATTGTCAAACGCGCCTTGCCCCCAGCGCAAAAATTCATAGCGCTCTTTGTTGCGTTGGTACTCTAACTTAGCATTAAGGTCAAAGGCACCATCGTGGCCATATTCGTCTACTTGTACTGAGTGGTCTATGACCATTTCAGCGGGTGATAAGGGGTTGATTTTATTTGGATCGCCGCCGAGTTTTGCCATAGCGTCACGCATTGCTGCAAGATCCACGATGGCTGGTACGCCTGTGAAGTCTTGCATTACGACGCGCGCGGGCGTAAAAGCAACTTCTTTACTTGGTTTATCTTCCGGCTTCCAGTTGAGCAAGGCATCGATGTCTTGTGCAGTCACGTTTTTGCCATCTTCATGACGCAGTAAATTTTCTAATAAAATTTTAAGCGAAAACGGTAATCTTCTTGCCCTATCGCTTAAAGCTGGAAGTGAGTGAATATGGACCTGACGCTCGCCGACGGTAAGCTGAGTCAGGGTGTTATATGAATTATTCATGCTTGACCCTTTCCTTATACCAACTGCACTTAAGATTTGCTCTATATAAGAGGGGAGTAGAGCATCCAATTAAATGAATTGGTTTTGTTCTAAAAATGCATAACAAGGTGCATAGAATGTACCAGTTGCAGACTTGCCGTTTTTTTGTACTGCTATAGTCCTAGTGTTGATTGGACACTTTTTCAAGGGGGAAGTGCACTTTCGCGAAGCATCGGTGCACTAAAAAGGTGAGCATTTTTGTAATTAAATACGTCAGCGTGTGAGATTGCTAGCCAAAGGAAATGGGTTTTCGGCCTGTATTTTTGTCCACTTGTGTGTAAGATTTTCCTGACTTTTGTCGTTTTTTCTTACTCGGCGTTGGTGCCGTTTCGGCGCGTGGAGTGGCAACTGCACGCGGTTGCGGCGTTGCATCAGGTGCTAAGGTTAAATGAAATTCATCACCATCAAAATGCAGAATATCGCCTGAATAAATCTTTTTACGTTTTTGCGTACATATTTCATCGTTGACTGCTACATAACCTTCAGTGATCAATAACTTAGCATGTCCACCAGTTTCTGCTAAGTCGAGCACTTTCAAAAGGTTACACAATTCTATCGGCTCTTCTTCGAGCTCAATTTCAATAAACCCATCTTGCATTTTCATAACCTCAACATGCCGTATTTACCTAACACAGCCAGTGTCTTATTGCCTTATACGACAGTATATAAAATTACTGCGGTGAATGACGAAACTTTTTCGTTAAATCCGGGGTCTTTAACATTACTGAAGCATTTGGTGTGTATCTTGCACGCCGTCCACGCGATTTGTTTTTATCAGTATTTTATGGAGGCAACGATGGGTATTCGCACAGCATTAAGAAAAGAGCTTATGAATGTAGATAAGACAGATCTAATGACCGCGGATGATGTACGTCACTATGTCAATGAGTCTCTCACACAAGCCAAGGATAAGCTTTCTGTCATCTCCCGATTTAATGAGCATCATAGTCAGGTGCAAGCAGGGCTGCCAAGTCAGGAACTACACCTACGTCATCAACAGCATCGATTGTTTAAAGATATTCTTTACCCTAAATCTTCTGTTGAAAATTGGTTGTCTAGGTGTTAATTTGAAGTCTTAATAAGACTGAGGTTGAAGCATACTTCCCTAGGAAGGTGCATTTCAAACCGAGGCGATAACACCAAGGATGACAATGCAACGTATCTTCGCAATTGCTACTTTATTATTGGGCGGCTGTAGCACCCAAACTTTACATATCTTTGAATCCGGCCTCGATGAAGGTACTAGAGCTAACTTAGTTCAAGCATTAGAAAAGCGAGATATTCATTATCGTTTTACCGAGCTTCCCGTACCGCTACAATATGAGAGCGCACAATTAAATATTCCACCGATGACTTCAGGCGACAATTGGCTTAGGGATGTTGAATATGTAGTGAAAGAGATTGGTTTTGATACGCTGACAATTTCAGAATTTAATATGGAAGGGCACCGTTATACACCGAATAACGCGGGGTTGTATCTGGTGCAAAACAGAGCTGCTCAAGCATTGCCAGATCTATTGTTTGCCCACCAATGTAAAGATGATTCTATCCAATTGCAGCTGAAACCCAATGGTCATTGGCAGCAGGTTGGCACTGAGTATCGGGGGCGTTGGACCTATAAAAGTAATTCTCTTACGCTCACGTGGCATGAGAAATCCGAGCAGCACCCCTACCAGCAAGTGTATGCCGAGCGTGAACATACAGTGCAGACATTACAGGGACCCAAGCCTGCAAAAACATTTACCCGCCAGCAGCTTTTCGATGGGCCTGTGCCTGTATTTAACTGTGACTTACAAGTGATCTTTGCTGAGTGAGTTAATAACTCGTTGGGCTCGTGACACTTGCTGCAGGCCGAGTTTCACCTGTTTCGTGGCGGGGACAAATGGAGTAGGAGCCGTTTGCGAGCTTTGAATCACAGGATATTCATGAAGCAAATTAGCATACATGGATTGAGTACTCGGTTTCAGCAAGAAATCAATAAATAGCTCGGCATTGTGTGCATTGGGTGAATGCTTTGCTATCGCAACCGTGGTGGTAGATATAGGCGTTTTTCCCGAGTGCATTTTCAGAAAGTGGATCTCTAGCTGTTCGGCAAGTGCCTTATCGCGCTTATTCTCGGAGTGCTGCATCATGCTCCAGTAATAGTGATTCGCCAGCGCAAATTCACATTGACCTTGCGCAAGCGCTCGGAGTTGATCTCTATCTCCCCCCACAGGACGCTTTGCTAATAGCGTATTAGCGTGGTTGAGCCATGAGGAGTCATTATTGTTTGAAGAAGCATAGAGGCTCGATGCTAACGTCAAGTTATAACTATGAGACCACTGGCGAATGCAAAACTTACCCTTGTAAAGCGATTTATCTAAATCCGAAAAGTGTTCGGGCAAGGGTGTAGAAACACCTTTTTTACGGAATAATGCGCGTGTCCTTATCGAAACACTGAGCCAACGCTTATCATCATCCTTGAGTTCAGGATTTACTGCTTGCCAATTTGTGATCTTGTCGATAGGACGCAGTAGTGCTTTGTAATCATGCAGCTGAATTAGATCGGAGGTGAGCAACACATCGGCCTTTGAGTCCGCGCCATCGCTTTTGAGACGCTCAAGCAGTTGTGCTGATTTACCATTTACGAGGTTTACGGTGATCCCAGTCTCTTTTTCAAATGCCTGGAGGACAGGTTGAATTAATTCATATTTTCTAAATGAATAGACGTTTACTTGCGAGGTGTGGGGTTGCTTCGCAACCGCTTGACCAAAATGTACCCAAAAGAGTAAAAAAAGGAAAAGTTTACTTTTATTCATTGCAAATAAGAATTATTATCGAATGGGTGTAGCATACAATGTTCGATGAAGATGTCCAGACTTAAACGACGCGTTTTTACAAATGCCATTCTCCATAGCGCTCAGCAGGTTTTTAAGCGAAGGCTTCCTGTGCTGGGGTTCATCTTGCTGTTCGCCTGTTTGATATATGTTGGCTTGATAGCGAATGTTTACTACCAAAACCAATCAGAAAGCAAAAGCGCGCAGGAGCTGACGCGGTTAGAGTACTTGCTGGATAGTAAGTTGCAACACGTTGCCCATCTACTGTATTCGATAGACGCCTATCTCAACACCCATCAAGATGCAGACTTTTATGAGATAGCGCAATCACAGCTTACCACGGCGAATTTAGGGTTGAGTATGGAAACACACGCAGTGGTTTCACCTGGACAATTCTCCATATTAGAGAAAGTGCAGCGAGAAAGAGGGTATTTTGACTTTAAAATTAGAGGCAATCTAGATAAACACGCTAAGCAATGGTTAGTGGTGACCCGTGCTGCACCTGTGTCTGAAGTTGGTCAGACCGTCGGGCAGGCGGAGGTGCTTGAGAGAGATATTTTTGCAGAGCGGGATGAGAATGACTTAACGACCTATGTCTGGCCAAATAGGCAAAAACTCAGTGTATTGATTGAGCAACCGCGTTTTGGAGAGTTTAAAACGCTACTGGGATTAAGTTTTGAGTTACCTTTTTTATTGGATTCATTATTTGGCCAATTATATCAGCAGCGCAAGCAACACTTATTGGTCTCTTCAAAAAAAGAAATTATTTATAGCTCCGATTGGCAGAAGCGCTTCGACCTTCATAATTTAACGCCAAGTGCGGTGCACACCATTAATTTTTATGGTTTGCCCATTACCATGCAGTTGTATGATGAGGCGTGTTTACATCCAAGTTGGTTAAATAACCATAGCGTACTGATTGTACTCTTTTTAGCTATTCTGGCCGCCTGTATTTTATTGGTGTGGCTCCAGCTAAGACAACTGAAAAATCGCAATGACACCGTCAATAATTTAGTTGTTGAAAGAACTAAAAGCCTAGAGGTGTCTAAGCACAGGTTACAAGTCGAATCTAATAAGCGCTTAGGGGCTTTGCAGCAACAGGTCGCTGCAGAGCGTAAGTATAAAAGTTTATTCGTTAATAGCCATGAAGGTTTATTTGTACTAGACCGCCGGGGCTACATTATTGACTCCAACCCCGCTTTCAATGCGTTACTTTTTGGTGGGCGTATTCCTTCGCCAAATACAGACTTTAGTGCACTTATGCAAGACTCTGAGTGTCATGAGCAGTGGAACCTGATTGTTGCCACGAAGCAAGCTCACCAAGAAATGGAGTGGTTAGCAAAAGCAGAATCAGGAGAGCATATCTGGCTTAGACATTCTGGGCATTGGCTGCATCAACCGGATAGTTGCCTGTATGAGGGGAGAGTGACGGACATTACTCAGGCTAAACTGTTCCAAGAACAATTGCGATATAAAGCGCAACATGACAGCTTGACCGATCTGCTAAATCGTCAGAGCTTTGTGTCTTTGGTTGATAAGCTCCGTGAGCGTAAACGCGCCAAGTTTACTTTGCTATATATTGACTTAGACCGCTTTAAGTTAATAAATGATACCTTAGGCCATCAAGCCGGCGATAAGCTGCTTATCGAGTTTGCAACAAGAATGCGTATGCTGCTTAGTAGCTATGCCGATATAGCCCGGCTTGGCGGTGATGAATTCGCCGTTCTTATTTACGATGAGCATCTACATGAACCAATAGAGGGTGTGCTTGAAGATATTCTTGCGCGGATCCGAGCGCCATTTCTGTATCAGGGTAACAGTCATTGTGTTAGTGGTAGCGTTGGCGTACGCCACTTTACCGTTCCGTGTCTACATTGCGATGCTGAGAAGCTACTACATGATGCCGATATTGCAATGTATGAGGCAAAGAAGCGAGGTAAGAACACTTATCATATATTCACGAATGCTATCGCTTGCGAAGCAGGTCGAAAGATCCAGATTGAGCAAGCGCTACAGGCAATAGTGATGTCTCGCGAACTAAGCCTGAATTTGCAACCCGTTTATTGTCAAAAAGGGCAGAATTTAAAAGGGTTCGAAGCGCTACTACGCTGGAATAGTCCAACGCTCGGAGAAGTAAGTCCTGCTGAATTTATTCCCATCGCAGAACAATGTGCGAAGATTTCAGAGCTTGGTCGCTGGGTATTTGATCAGGCGCTCAATTTTATCAATGTCATAGGAGACAGTACCCTTTTTGTCGCGGTTAATGTTTCTCCGTTGCAACTCCAGTCGCAGGAATTTATCGATTGGTTAGTGTCTCGCTGTGAGGATGAAAATGTTGCGATGAAACAAATTAAGCTTGAGTTGACAGAATCAGCCATGATGGCAGAAGAAAACATGCTTATAGGGCCGCTGGAGCAACTTCATCAAGCGGGATTTGGCATCTATATTGATGACTTCGGCACAGGTTATAGCAGCCTTGCGCGGCTTAATCATCTTCCCGTGGATGGTATTAAAATAGATAGGGCTTTTATGTCCGACATTGAGCTGGGCGGTAAGGCGACGCAACTCATTGAAGCGATTTGCGCGATTGCGCACAGCTTTAACCTTGTAGTGACAGCCGAGGGCATTGAAACGGCAGCGCAGCTTGATACGTTATCAAGGCTTTATTGTCATCAAACGCAGGGCTATCTTATGTCGAAGCCGCTGGTTGTGGCCGAAGCCAAACGCCTTGTTTCACCGAACAAAAAAGTGCATCAGTTATTTGCTTAGTTAAATAAGTAAGCAGAGGTTTGGATAACAAGGTGACATTTTATTAGGTGATAGAAATAATGGCTGAAAAAGTAAAAATACCTATTGACCTTAACATGGGTTGAGGTTTTAACCTGTCTCCATCAACTTTAGGAGTCAGTCATGGAATTAGAAGCGAATATCAATCAATATCTTAGCAGCTTATCGTTACAGCACTTTGCTGGGGTTGAGCTGGTCACCGAGTTACAACAAAAACACCTTTCTCGCTACGCCTTCTCAAGTATTAATGCCATGTATGGTGAGCGTCTGTTACTTGACCCATCACCACTATTTAGCCGTTTAGTGACCAACAAACAAGGTGGCTATTGCTTTGAGCATAACAAGGTGGCATTTTTAGCGCTGCAACAGCTTGGTTTTACGGTAAGGCCGGTTCTTGCGAGAGTAATGCTAAATGGTAGCCTCTCTAATCCTCGTTCTCACCGGATGACATTGCTTAATTTGGATGGTGAGCAGTATTTGGTTGATGTGGGGTTTGGAGTGAAGTCTCCTCGTGTACCGATTAATATCAATCAAGCCTTAACTATCCAAGGGCGTCAGACTTATCAGGTACAAAAAACAGCAGACACAGTCAAAGTGACTTTGTTAGAGGAGGGAGAAGCACCGCTCACCCTATATCATGTCGACCTTGCTGAAGTGTTCGAATCCGATTGTGAAGTGGCACACTTTTATTCCCATCAACATCCTGAAGCGGCGTTTGTGAACAACTTAGTGGTTTCTCGAATTACTGATTGTCATCGTTATTTACTGCGTAATCAGAGTTATTTTGAGTGGCATGAATGTGATGGCAGTGTTACCGAAACTACAGTTGAGAGCTTTGCTCAGCTGGAGCAGTTGGTAAAAGAGACATTTTTGCTTGAAACGCCAAAAGCAGTTTTAAAAAGCGTATACGATACAGTCCTCACTCGTGCCGCAAATAAACCAGTCGAGCGTTAATTCGACTGGTTTTATGTGAATTAGTTTACGGTATTACCACCTTCTAGCTTAGTCTTCCAACCTAGAAACCACAAAATAGGGGTTAAGGTACTCGGCTTTTTGATTGTAGCGCAGAGGCTCGCCATTCACTTGGCTGACCTTTGCCCCAGCGATACTCGCCACTGCGTGTCCGGCCCCGGTATCCCACTCTGAAGTTGGGCCAAGGCGAGGGTAAACATCGGCTTTACTTTCTGCCACTAAGCATAACTTAAGTGAACTGCCTTTAGGTACCATGTCGACTTGCTCGAAGCGGGTAAGGTACTCAGCTAAATCTGGTGAAGGGTGTGAGCGCGAGCCAACCACCTTAATTAAACCCTGATTGGGCTTGGTGGTGACTTTGAGCTCTATGCGAGCTTCACCCGTTTGCTTGAACGCGCCAATACTTTTTTCTGCAAGGTAGCTTTCATTAAGTGCTGGAGCATGAACAACACCAAGAATGGGGTCACCGTTATTGATAAGTGCAATATTTACCGTAAATTCACCATTTTTCTTGATGAATTCTTTGGTGCCATCAATGGGGTCAACCAGCCAATACTCTTGCCATTGTTGGCGCTCTTGCCAATCTATTCCTGCGCTTTCTTCGCTTAATATCGGCATTTCGGGAGTGAGGGTTTTAAGGCCTGCAACAATAATTTTATGTGCAGCGAGATCTGCCTCAGTGACGGGACTTTCATCTTCTTTATATTCAACATTAAAGTCCTTGGCATAAATCTCCATAATCGCTTCACCAGCGCGAATACTCAGATTTAATACTTCTTCCAGCAGATCCGTATGATTCATGACTTACCCTATTAAATTTTTTGACAGTAGATAGTGTATTAGCTGCTGGACAGATTCTTCCAGCGACTGCTCGGAAGTATTTAAACATATTTCTGGGCTAATTGGGGGCTCATACGCCGAATCTATGCCAGTAAAATGTTTTATTTCTCCTGCGCGCGCTTTTTTATACAAACCTTTAGGGTCTCGTTGCTCGCAAACTGCAAGCGGCGTATCTAGGTATACTTCAATAAACTCGCCGCTTGCGACTAAGTTACGCACCATGTCTCGTTCAGCTTGAAAAGGAGAGATAAAAGCGGTGAGTACCATTAGCCCCGCATCGACCATAAGTTTGCTGAGTTCACCCACTCGACGAATGTTTTCGACGCGGTCCTCATCGCTGAACCCTAGGTCTTTACATAACCCATGCCTGACATTATCTCCATCAAGGAGATAGGTATGTATGCCTTTTCCTTGCAATGCATGCTCAAGTGCATTGGCCACGGTGCTTTTACCTGAGCCTGAAAAGCCTGTAAACCAAAGCACGCAAGGCTTATGACCTTTTAATTCACTACGTTTTGTTTTATCTACGGCATAGTTATGCCAAACAATATTTTCGTCCATACTTTGCTCTATTAAAATGGAAAGACAGATGGAATAACAGTCAGTACCGTCGCTGAATAAATCAATGACAAGGGCAGTCCCATGGTGACGTAATCACGAATTCGATAGTTGCCTGCGCTATACACCATGAGGTTAGTTTGATAGCCAAAAGGTGAGATAAAGCTTGCGGATGCGCCAAAGGCTACTGCCATTACAAATGGCAGTGGATTTACATCAAAGCCACTTGCCAGTGCATAAGCTACAGGGAATGAAAGTGCTGCCGCGGCATTGTTAGTGATGAGTTCGGTAAATATCACAGTCATCACAAAAATGGCGATAAATGCGCCGTAAGGACCAAAATCCCCTAACAACCACAATAAGCTCGAGGAAATCTCTGCTGCCAGTCCGGTTTCAATCATTAACTTAGCCAGCCCTATCGCACTGCCAACAATAGCGACAAGCTCAATAGGAAAGCGACGTTTCATCTCTGGGACTTTGATTGTACCGAGCACGACAAGTGCGGCGAGTAACACAATTAACCCTTTTACCAGCGGTACAACCCCAAAGATGCTAAGGCCAACCACTGTCGCAAAACTCGCAAGTACCGTGTTGGACTTATTGCGAGATAGATGTGTTTGTAAATCTAGGCCAGAAATATACACAAATTCGCGTTTGAGATTGGGGAGTGCATAAAAATCGCTGCTTGGGGCTAGTATTAAAGAGTCACCCGCTTGTAATTCGACCTGACCAATTCCACCTTGTAGGCGATCATGACCACGGCGTATCGCAATAATAGCGGCATGGAACTGCTCCCTAAAGCGGATCTCTCTAATGGTTTTTCCAAGAAAGCGCGAAGACTGACTGACGACCACTTCCACCAAGTGCTCAACGTCTTTCTCGTGTTTATCATGGACTATCTTTAATCCATCGAAACGCTGTAACAGTGGCACTGAGTTGATGTCGCCCACAAATAGCAGAACATCACCAGCAAGAATTTCTTGTTGTGGCGTAACGGCGCAGATCCGTCGTTCACCGCGAATGATTTCAGCAAGAAATAAGTCTTTGAGGTCGCGCAGGCCGTTTTCTTCAACCGTGCGACCAACTAGCTTAGAGCTTGGCTCAACTTTTCCTTCTAAATAGAACGGCACGACCTCATCATTATTTTTGCCGTTGTCGGGCAAATATTTGAGCATAATCGTGATGGTCAATAAACCAACACTCAGGACGGCGAGACCAACTAAGGTAAAGTCAAAAAAGCCCAGCGGCGCCATCCCAGCCTCTACGGCAAAGCCATTAACAATAAGATTGGTAGAAGTACCTATCAGCGTTAACGTACCACCTAAAATAGCGGTATAAGAAAGCGGTAATAGTAGCTTAGAAGGCGCGTGTGTTTTGCTCTCTTTAACGGTAGTGATCAGCGAAGCAACCACCGCTGTGTTATTGGTAAAAGAAGACAAAAAGGCAGTAGATAAACCCAGTTTAATTACCGCTTTTGCGAGACTACCTTGTGCCATTGAGTGGGCGAGTTTTTTGACTAAGGTTGTTTTTTCAATCGCAATAGAAACCAAGATAAGTAGCACAAGCGTGATTAAAGACGGATTCGCATAATTCACCAACATTGATTCAAGATCGATGAGGCCAGTCAAATAACTGGTGGCGATTGCGCCTGTGAATAGCCATGCAGCGTTAATGCGTGTGGCAAAAAGACACACGACTAACGCTAGCATAATGCCTGTTAAAATGACTTGTTCCATAATGACGTCATACCTCGACTAACAGGCTAAATTGCATTATTTTAGCTTCGAAATATCAAGCGCTTGCCAATGAGGGAAGTGCTTGCGAACTAATGCATTAAACTCAATCTCAAATTCACTAAACTGACTTGAGGACGTTGCTGTTGCTGCTTCAACCGTTTCCACCATACCCGCACCTATGGTTAGGTTTGATAGGCGATCAATTAAGATAAACGAGCCAGTTTCACGATTATTTAAATACTCATCCGCAACGACATTTTCTGTCAGCTCGATGGTCACGATAGCAATTTCATTCAATGACAATGAATCGGCTTGACCGTGCTCAAGTGTATTCACATCGATAGTGTGCTCGATATTTTTCACGATTGCCGCGGTTTTCTTGCTACCCAATTTAAGGTTATAACTTTTACCCAATTGTAGTGGTGTTTCGTGCATCCATACCAGCTTAGCAGTGATCTGATTCGTCACCTGAGCAGTCGACTCTGCAGGCACAATCACATCGCCACGACTCACATCGACTTCATCTGCTAGGGTGATAGTGAATGCTTGTCCGGTTTCCACTTGGGTTAGATTGCCATCAAAAGTCACGAGTTCTTTAATGGTTGAAGTCTTACCTGATGGCAATACTTTAACCGCTTGGCCAACGCTTAAACTACCAGAAGTTAATGTGCCTTGGAAACCACGAAAATCTAGGTTAGGACGTACTACATATTGCACTGGGAAGCGCGCTTCAAAACCATGATTAGGCTCTGCTGCTGGAGAATCTTCCAGCAGTTCCAGCAATGGTTTGTCTTGATAATAAGGCGTGTTTTCTGAGCGGTTTACAACATTGTCGCCTTTAAGTGCTGACATTGGCACAAAGCGAATATCTCGTACATTCAGTTGCTCAGCAAACTTCAAGTAGTCGGCCTTTATGCGCTCAAATACGGCCTCATCAAAGTCAACAATATCCATCTTGTTTATCGCGACAACGAACTGTCTGATACCCAGTGAATCACAGATAAAGCTATGGCGTTTAGTCTGAACTTGTACACCATAACGGGCATCGACAAGGATAATCGCCAAATCGCTGGTCGAAGCACCTGTAACCATATTACGTGTGTATTGCTCGTGTCCTGGTGTATCGGCAATAATAAATTTACGCTTCGCAGTTGAGAAATAGCGGTAAGCCACATCAATGGTAATCCCTTGCTCACGCTCTGCCTGTAAGCCATCAACAAGTAACGCTAAATCTAGATCTTCACCCGCATTGCCGACTTTTTCATTGTCTTTGTGTAGCGCAGCTAATTGATCTTCATAGATTTGATGGCTATCGTGTAGCAAACGGCCGATCAGCGTTGATTTACCATCATCTACGCTACCGCAGGTCATCATGCGCAACAAGCTCTTGTCTTGCTGACGCGCTAAGTAGGTTTCAATGCCTAATTCTTTCACTTCATTTGCTGTTGACATTAGAAATACCCCTCGCGCTTTTTCTTCTCCATTGATCCTGATGAATCATGATCAATCACTCGTCCTTCACGTTCTGATGACGTAGATAACAACATTTCTTCGATAATTCCAGTGAGCGTATCGGCCTCTGATTCAACTGCTCCCGTTAGTGGGTAACAGCCAAGCGTTCTGAAGCGTACTGATTTCATTTCTGGCACTTCACCTTCGGCAAGTGGCATGCGGTCGTCATCGACCATAATTAACGTCCCGTTACGCTCAACAACCGGTCTTGGCTTCGAGAGGTAAAGTGGCACTATCTCAATACCTTCTTGGTAGATATATTGCCAAATATCGAGCTCTGTCCAGTTTGATAATGGGAAAACTCGAATGCTTTCACCAGGGTTCACTTGACCGTTATACGTATTCCATAACTCCGGACGTTGGTTTTTAGGATCCCAGCGGTGGTGTTTATCTCTAAATGAATAGACTCGTTCTTTTGCGCGAGACTTTTCTTCATCACGGCGCGCACCACCAAAGGCCGCATCAAAGCCATATTGATCTAGCGCTTGTTTCAGGCCTTGCGTTTTCATGATATCGGTATGCTTAGATGAACCATGAACAAATGGACTGATGTTCATCTCAAGTCCTTCTGGATTTTTGTGCACAAGCAGTTCAAATCCATACTCTTTTGCTAATCTATCGCGAAATTCGATCATTTCTCTAAACTTCCAATTGGTATCAACATGGAGTAGAGGAAAAGGGATCTTCGCAGGGTAGAAAGCCTTACGAGCAAGGTGAAGCAGTACCGACGAGTCTTTACCAATCGAATACAGCATTACCGGGTTTTCAAACTCTGCGGCAACCTCTCGGATGATCTTTATGCTCTCAGCTTCGAGTTGCTGGAGATGGGTTAAAGCCATGATTAATGTCCTACTTATAAATTTAACTATCTTGTACTTTAATTACGCGACTTGCGTAATGGGTTGAGCAAAGCTACTGATTTGATTGTTTTTATTAAACCAAGCTAATTGCTCATGTAATGCTGCTACTTCACCAATAATCAATAGTGCTGGCGACTGAATATCATGCGCAGTAATAGTCTCTGCAAGTTGACCTAATTGTGTTCTTACGACACGCTGAGATTTGCGCGTGCCATTCTCAACAATGGCTACAGGTGTATTCGGCGAGCGACCGTGAGCGAGTAATTGTGCCTGAATATGCGGCGATTTTATCACTCCCATGTATACAGCAAGCGTTTGATTCGCCTTAGCCAAGCCTTCCCAGTCGAGTTCTTGTCCATCTTGCTTGCAATGCCCAGTCACAAATTGAATAGCTTGAGCATAGTCTCTATGAGTTAATGGAATACCAGCGTACGCGCTACACCCTGCAGCAGCAGTAATGCCAGGAACAATTTGATATTTCACGTTATTTTCTGCTAATACTTGTACTTCTTCGCCACCGCGACCGTAAATAAATGGGTCGCCGCCTTTTATCCTACAAACCTTTTTACCTTGTTTGGCTAAATCAACCAAAATCTCATTGGTGTGTTCTTGTTTAACACTATGATTACCGGCTTTTTTACCCACGCAGATTAAATCAGCGTCACGACGTACAAGATCCATGATTTCGTCAGATACCAGATAATCATACACTACCACATCGGCTTGTTGCATTAGTTGTAATGCCTTAAGTGTCAGTAGCTCAGGGTCGCCAGGACCCGCACCGACGACATAAACCTCGCCTTCAGGGGAGGGAGTGCTTTCTAGCATGGCTTCAAGTTGAATTTGCGCATTTTCATTGTTACCAGCTTGTACTTCACTTACCACATTTGAATCAAAGACGGATTCCCAAAACTGACGGCGGTCAGCAAAGTGTTTAAAACGTGCTTTCACTTTATGTCTGAATTGACCAACAAGCGTTGCCAGCGGACCAATATGCTGTGGAATAAGGGTTTCTAACTTCTCTCGTAATCGTCTTGCAAGGACGGGCGCAGTTCCTGCACTGGATATGGCAATCGTTATAGGGTTTCTATCCACGATTGAAGGAAAAATAAAATTACACTTTGGTTGGTCGTCGACGACGTTGACGAAAAGGTTACGAGCTTCAGCAAGCTTTGCCACCTCTGCATTTACTATTTCAATATTCGTTGCCGCAACGACTAACATGGCCTTGTCTAGGTCTGATGCGTCAAACGGCTTATGCCGAAGTACAACGCTTGAGTCTGCTGCTAGTGATAAAAGCTCAGGGCAAAACTCAGGTGAAACCAAAGTGACTGCTGCATTGACTTTTAGAAAGGCGCGACACTTTCTCAGCGCAACCTCACCACCACCTACAATTAATACAGGTTTATTTTCTAGTCTGGTAAAAATTGGCAAGTATTGCACGATAACCTCTGCTGAACATCACGACGGTTGATATCAATATTAATTGATATCGGTAATAGAGCGCAGCATATAGAGTTGCAAATGTGGGAAAAAATAATTTAAACCGACTCTATATAGCTAAAAGTTATAAAGAAAGCGGTTAAATCTCACTTTCTTTTTATTTCATATAGTTAGCCAGTATTTTACCGTGATTTTATGATTATAGTGTTTGGTTATGAGATATTCATTTTATGAACAATAGAAGAAACAGCGTCCGAGAGGTAATTGTATGCGGACATTTGTCCTATTGTTGGTCCTGCTGTATGCATTTAACTAGGCTTATTACATAGAGTGAAAAGGAACACGGTAATGACTTTACAATCTGATGCTCGGTTGTCGCTGAGTTTAATGGATTTGACCTCTTTGAAAGAGGACGATACGCCGGCAAGTATTCTCGCGTTATTGAATAGCATTAACCCTGATATTGGACTACCAGCGGCTATTTGTGTGTATCCGCAGTTTGTGACGTTAGTAAAAGAAGAGTTGGAAAAGCGTGAGTGGCCGCAGATAAAAGTGGCAACGGTGACCAACTTCCCATCTGGAAAACAAAAGCTCCAGCAGGTCGTTGCACAAACTCATTCAGCAATCGCAGATGGTGCCGACGAAATTGATCTTGTGCTTCCTTATCAGCAGCTGATGGCGGGTGACCCAGATACACCTTGGCAATATGTGCATTCAAGCAAGCTTGCTTGTCAAGGTAAAGCAAAGCTCAAGGTCATCATCGAAAGTGGCGTATTGGCTAAGCCAAAGCTCATTGCGGAAGCCGCGCAGCTTGCCATAATGGCGGGCGCGGACTTTGTTAAAACAAGTACAGGAAAGGTTGCTGTCAATGCTACACCTGAAGCGGCTGAAGTTATCCTTAAGACAATCAAAAGCAGCGGTAAATCGGTTGGATTTAAAGCGGCCGGTGGAGTAAAGTCAGTGGTTGAAGCGCAGCGATATTTACGATTGGCTGAAGAAATTATGGGGGCCGAGTGGCTCAATGCCAAGAATTTTAGATTCGGTGCTTCAAGCTTATTGAGTGATGTAGCAGTGGTTGTGAATGGACAGAGCGAGTGAAGCAGAAAAAATAAAACTTGAGCATGACGCGGCTAAACTGTTTTTACGCAGTTATGAAAAGCAGTTTGCAGTGCATATGCGCCATATTTGGCACAATGAGCCCAATAAACCAGACGTCAGTTGTTATCAAGGAAAAATACAGCTTGATATAGAAATATCCCATTTTTATGCCAGTGAGAAAGAAGCGATGGCTGTGCTTGGGCGTCAGCTGTCTCTCTCCACGCAAAGAGAGCTGGCAGCAATGAGTCAAGCCGCTGACTCCGATCAACTGAGTATCGGCTTACAGCGGCTGCTCAATCAAAAAGCCAAAAAACATTATGATTCACAACGTGTTTGGTTGTTAATTCGAAATGCCAGCCCCATTTATCATCTTGACGATTTTAAGCGCTTAAAAGCCACTTGGGAGATCCCTGATTGTCATCCATTTGAGCAAGTTTGGGTGCTTTGTGATTTTTATCACGGAGATTTATTGCGTCTTTTCTGAAGACGTCGCAAAACTAAGTTTAGATTAAATGTTACTTTGCATATCTTTTACACTTGTTTTCGTTTGCTTCGTCAGTATAATGGGCATCCACTTTGCAGGGGCGTAGTTCCAATTGGTAGAACAGCGGTCTCCAAAACCGATGGTTGCGGGTTCGAGTCCTGCCGCCCCTGCCAATTCAGCAACAAGTCCACATTTAAAATAACGTGACCCAAAACCACTTAAGTCGCTTATTTGTAAATTTGGATTGAATGGATTTACCCTGTTCTATGCAGGGTTGTTGTGTCTGTATTTAAGGTAAAATTGATTATGAGCACTAATGTTGAAAACTCGTCAAGCTCGATGGACACGGTAAAGTGGCTAGCTGCTATTGCACTTCTAACTGGTGCCGTAGTTGGTAATTATCTATATGCCGATTTATCTGTTTTAGTACGCGCTGTTGGCGTAGTTGCAGCTATCGCTGCGGCTTTGGGCATTTTGGTAACGACTGAAAAAGGCCGTACCTTTATCGCTTTTGCTAAAGAATCACGTATTGAAGTACGTAAGGTTATCTGGCCAACGCGTCAGGAAGCGACTCACACTACTTTCATCGTGATCATTGCAACGGTGATTATGGCATTAATCCTATGGGGATTAGATGGTATACTTTTCCGTGCAGTAGGCTTTTTAACTGGATTGGAGATCTGATCCCATGTCGGATGAGAACAAAGAAAAGAAATTACGTTGGTACGTGATCCAAGCGTTTTCAGGTTTTGAAAAACGCGTAGCACAAACCATTATCGAGCATATTAAAATCGAAGGGTTAGAAGACCTATTCGGTGAGATCCTTGTGCCGACTGAAGAAGTGGTTGAAATGCGTGCAGGTCAGAAACGTAAATCTGAGCGTAAATTCTTCCCTGGCTACGTATTAGTTCAAATGGTGATGGATGATGCCTCTTGGCACTTGGTGAATAGTACACCGCGTGTAATGGGCTTTGTTGGTGGTACGTCAGACCGTCCTGCACCAATCAGTCAAAAAGAAGCGGATCGTATTCTTAACCGTCTGCAAGAAAATGCTGAAGCACCGAAACCTGCTACTTTATTTGAGCCGGGTGAAGTGGTTCGTGTTACAGATGGTCCATTTGCTGATTTCAACGGTGTGGTTGAAGAAGTGGATTACGAAAAGAGTCGCCTGAAAGTATCGGTACTTATTTTCGGTCGTTCAACGCCTGTAGACCTAGAATTTGGTCAGGTTGAGAAAGACAAATAAATTCTAACTTGAAAAAGTTGTCAAAGGCCGCTGATTAATCTATAATCAGCGGCCTTTTTGTTGTACGCAAAAATATGCGGCAAAAAGACTGAATTTTTTAACTGGGAAGCCGTTTGAGTACGCGTCCTCGCGCGCACGAGGCAAAGACCCACAATTGAGGTATTATCATGGCTAAGAAAGTTGAAGCTCTAATCAAGCTACAAGTTGCTGCTGGTATGGCTAACCCTAGTCCTCCAGTAGGTCCTGCACTAGGTCAACACGGTGTAAACATCATGGAATTCTGTAAAGCGTTCAACGCACGTACAGAGTCTATCGAAAAAGGCGCACCTGTTCCTGTTGTTATTTCTGTTTACAGTGACCGTTCTTTCACTTTTGAAATGAAGACTCCACCTGCGGCATACCTTCTTAAGAAGGCTGCTGGTATCAAGTCTGGTTCTGGTCGTCCTAACACTGAAAAAGTTGGTACAGTTACTCGTGCTCAACTTGAAGAGATCGTTGAGACGAAACGTCCAGATCTTACTGCTGCTGATATGGACGCAGCTGTACGCACGATTGCAGGTTCTGCACGTGCAATGGGCTTGAACGTAGAGGAGTAATTGAGAATGGCTAAATTAACTAAGCGTATGCGTACTATCCGCGAGAAAGTGGATGCGACTAAAGAGTACGAAATCAACGAAGCTGTTGCTCTTCTAAAAGAACTTGCTACTGCTAAGTTCGTTGAAAGTGTTGACGTTGCTGTAAACCTAGGTATCGATGCTCGTAAATCTGACCAAAACGTACGTGGTGCAACTGTACTACCTCACGGTACTGGTCGTGATGTACGCGTAGCGGTATTCACTCAAGGTGCAAATGCTGAAGCTGCTAAAGAAGCTGGTGCTGATTTAGTAGGTATGGAAGACCTTGCAGAGCAAGTTAAGAAAGGCGAAATGAACTTTGACGTTGTTGTTGCTTCTCCAGATGCAATGCGCGTTGTTGGTCAACTAGGTCAAATCCTAGGTCCACGTGGTCTTATGCCTAACCCTAAGACAGGTACTGTAACGCCTAACGTTGCAGAAGCTGTTAAGAACGCTAAAGCTGGTCAGGTTCGTTACCGTAACGATAAGAACGGTATCATCCACACTACTATCGGTAAAGTAGACTTTGATGCTAACCAACTTCAAGAAAACCTTGAAGCGCTAATCATCGCGCTTAAGAAGGCTAAGCCTTCTACTGCAAAAGGTACTTTTGTGAAGAAAGTAAGCATCTCTACTACGATGGGTGCTGGTGTTGCTTTAGACCAAGCTACTCTAAATACTCAAGTAGTATAATTTAGAGTTTAGCGTTTACATGGCGTAAAAATTAGACTATAATTTTGCGCCATTTTGTAGAGAAGTGTGCTTCTTTACAAAGCAAAGAATTCGGGTTGAAGCGCATAATTTCGAAAATTGTTTCCATCATGGTCTACAATGAATCGATAAATTGCGCTTCCGTCCAAGACCGTAGGTGGCTTCGGCCTTAATCGTCCTACGTAGACGGTGTGAATCCCAGCTAGATTTTCCTAATCTTCTGGCTCTCGCCGTAAAAAGCATCTCTGCTAAATTTGTTAGCAGGGTAGAGTAGAACTGAAAAACATGTTTGTTTTTCTATAAACCAGGAGTAACACCCATGGCTTTAAATCTTCAAGACAAAAAAGCAATTGTTGCTGAAGTCAACGAAGCTGCCAAAGGTGCTCTTTCAGCAGTTGTTGCTGATTCTCGTGGTGTAACAGTAGGTGCAATCACTGCTCTTCGTAAAGAAGCTCGTGAAGCTGGTGTATGGATGAAAGTTGTTCGTAACACCCTAGCTAGACGTGCGGTTGAAGGCACTGATTACGAATGCCTTAATGAATCACTAGTTGGTCCAAGCCTAATCGCTTTCTCTTCAGAGCACCCTGGTGCTGCTGCGCGTATCTTTGCAGATTTCGCGAAAAAGAACGAAGCATTTGAGCTTAAAACTGCTGCATTCGAAGGCAAAATCGTTGATGTAGATATGCTTGCTAAGCTACCTACTTACGACGAAGCTGTTGCACGCTTAATGAGCGCTATGAAAGAAGCGTCTGCTGGCAAATTGTGTAAAACAATTGAAGCGGTACGTGTACAGAAAGCTGAGCAAGCTGCTTAATTTAAGCAACGCTCCTTTCTTTAATAAATTTTTTGAACCGCATGGGTTCGTAAATAATTAGGAAATTTGAAATGTCTGTAACTAAAGACCAAATCCTTGACGCTATTGCTGAAATGTCAGTAATGGAAGTTGTTGAACTAGTTGAAGCTATGGAAGAGAAGTTCGGTGTAACTGCAGCTGCTGCTGTTGTTGCTGCTGGTCCTGCTGAAGCTGCTGAAGAAAAAACTGAGTTCGACGTAATCCTAGCTGCTGCTGGCGGTAACAAAGTTGCTGCAATCAAAGCGGTACGTGGCGCAACAGGTCTAGGCCTTAAAGAAGCTAAAGCGCTAGTTGAGTCTGCTCCTGCACCTATCAAAGAAGGTGTATCTAAGGAAGAAGCTGAAGCGCTTAAGAAAGATCTTGAAGAAGCTGGTGCTGAAGTTGAGATCAAGTAATCTAGCTCCCGCTAGGTTCGCTGCCTGAGAAATCAGGCAAGGGCTGGTGATTATTTAATCACCGGCCCTTTTGCGCTATAGAGATATGCATTTCTATCGTGCATAAATCTTCGAATTTCACTGTAATTTTCAATAACTTAGAAGTTTTGTTGAAAATCGCAATGGCATTTGAAGTAACACTGAGTTGATGACATTAACGATTTGAATATAGCCTGAATGGAGCTCATTTAAACCGTTAGTTAAGCAAGTTAGTGTGACAATTTAGATGTTGTTATCATGGCTTAGATGCCAGTGAAGTCTGTTCAATTTTGGACAGGTTGGGTCAAAGATCAGCAAGCTGAGGAACCCCATGGCTTACTCTTATTCTGAAAAGAAACGTATCCGTAAGGATTTTGGTAAACGTCCACAGGTTTTGGACATACCTTTCCTACTGCAAATGCAGTTGGAATCGTTCGATAAGTTCATTGCGCCTGATGCCGATGGCGATACTGGATTGGAAGCTGCTTTCCGTTCTGTATTCCCTATCAAGAGCTACTCGGGCAACTCTGAACTTCAATACGTCAGTTATCGTATTGGCGAGCCAGTATTTGACGTTAAAGAATGTCAAATTCGCGGTGTGACATATTCTGCTCCACTTCGCGTTAAACTACGTCTTGTGCTAATGGACAAAGATGCACCTGGCACAGTCAAAGACATAAAAGAGCAAGAAGTTTACATGGGCGAAATCCCGCTCATGACAGACACCGGTACTTTTGTAATCAATGGTACTGAGCGTGTTATCGTTTCTCAGCTACACCGTTCACCTGGTGTATTCTTTGATAACGACCGTGGTAAATCACACTCATCTGGTAAAGTGTTGTATAACGCACGTGTGATCCCTTACCGTGGTTCATGGCTTGATTTTGAATTCGACGTTAAAGATAACCTTTACGTTCGTATTGACCGTCGCCGTAAACTACCAGCATCTATCATCTTACGTGCACTAGAGTTCACTTCAGACGAAATCTTGGCACTATTCTTTGAAACCACAAGTTTCGAAGTAAAAGATGGCAAAGTGTTGATGGAACTTGTGCCTTCACGCCTACGTGGTGAAACCGCTGCATTTGATATTAAAGATGCAAACGGTGACGTATTGGTTGAGAAAGGCCGTCGTATTACTGCACGCCACATTAAGAGCATCGAAAAGCAAGGCATCGACACTCTTGAAGTACCGCATGAGTACATCATCGGTCGCGTTGTTGCTAAAAACTATATCGACGAATCAACAGGCGAAGTGATTGCAGAAGCGAACACTGAACTATCACTAGAGCTTATGGCTGAATTGGTGAAGGCGGGTCACTCAAAGATCGATACGCTTTACATCAACGAAGTAGACAGCGGTGCGTACATGTCAGAGACATTACGTGTTGATTCTACTAACAATCGCCTAGAAGCATTGGTAGAAATCTATCGCATGATGCGCCCTGGTGAGCCACCAACAAAAGAAGCTGCAGAAGCGTTATTTGATAACCTATTCTTCTCTGAAGAGCGCTACGACCTTTCAACCGTTGGTCGTATGAAGTTCAATAGCCGTGTTGGTTATGATTCAGACGAAGGTGACGGCACGCTATCTAAAGAAGATATCGTGAGCGTGATGAAGGTATTGATCGACATCCGTAACGGTAAAGGCGATGTTGATGACATTGACCACTTAGGTAACCGTCGTATCCGTTCTGTAGGTGAAATGGCTGAAAACCAATTCCGTGTAGGTCTTGTACGTGTTGAGCGTGCAGTACGTGAGCGTCTAAGTCTTGGTGACCTAGATAACGTTATGCCACAGGATTTGATCAACGCTAAGCCAATCTCTGCAGCAGTAAAAGAATTCTTTGGTTCTTCACAGCTTTCACAGTTTATGGACCAGAACAACCCGCTTTCAGAAGTAACGCACAAGCGTCGTATTTCTGCATTAGGTCCGGGTGGTCTAACTCGTGAGCGTGCTGGCTTCGAAGTACGTGACGTACACGTAACGCACTACGGTCGTGTTTGTCCTATCGAAACGCCTGAAGGTCCAAACATCGGTCTAATCAACTCGCTATCTACTTACGCGCGTACAAACGACTATGGTTTCTTAGAGACTCCATACCGCAAAGTAGTAGACGGTATCGTTACTGACGATGTTGATTACCTATCAGCAATTGAAGAAGGTCAGTTCGTTATCGCACAGGCGAATACAACGCTAACTGATGATAACCAATTTGCTGAAGAATTGATTCCATGTCGTTTTAAAGGTGAATCAACCTTTATGCCAAGCGACAGCATTCAGTATATGGACGTATCTCCACAGCAGGTAATCTCTGTGGCTGCAGCGCTTATCCCATTCCTAGAACACGATGACGCGAACCGCGCATTGATGGGATCGAACATGCAACGTCAAGCTGTACCTACACTACGTGCTGATAAGCCGCTAGTTGGTACTGGTATTGAGCGTACACTAGCGAAAGACTCTGGTGTAACAATCGTTGCTAAGCGTGGCGGTATCGTTAAGTATGCTGATGCAAGCCGTATTGTTGTTAACGTTAATGAAGATGAGCGCATCCAAGGTGAAGCGGGCATCGACATCTATAACTTAACTAAGTACACACGTTCAAACCAAAACACTTGTATCAACCAGAAACCAACTTGTATGGTTGGTGAGCCGGTGGTACGTGGTGACGTGCTTGCTGATGGTCCCTCAACAGACCTAGGTGATTTAGCACTTGGTCAGAACCTACGTGTAGCGTTCATGCCTTGGAATGGTTACAACTTCGAGGATTCAATCCTACTTTCAGAGAATGTTGTAAAAGAAGATCGTCTAACGACTATCCACATTCAAGAGCTTCAGTGTATTGCTCGTGATACTAAGCTTGGTCCAGAAGAAATCACTGCGGATATTCCAAACGTAGGTGAGTCTGCACTAGGTAAGCTTGACGAATCAGGCGTTGTATATATCGGTGCTGAAGTGAAAGGCGGCGACATCCTTGTAGGTAAAGTAACGCCTAAAGGTGAAACGCAGCTAACACCTGAAGAAAAGCTACTACGTGCTATCTTCGGTGAAAAAGCGTCTGACGTTAAAGACAGCTCACTACGTGTACCAAACTCTGTATCTGGTACGGTTATCGACGTACAAGTGTTTACGCGTGACGGTGTTGAAAAAGACAAACGTGCACTAGAAGTTGAAGATATGCAGCTTCGCGAAGCGAAGAAAGACTTCAACGAAGAGTTCAGAATCCTTGAAGGCGGTATCCTGACTCACGCTCGTAACCTACTGATTAAATCAGGTATGAGTGAAGAGCAGCTTGCTGGCTTTAACACTGAGAAGTTACTAACGCAAAGTCTTGCTGATGAAGAGCATCAAGCAGAGCTTGAGCAACTAGCTGCACAGTATGACGAGCTTAAAGCTGACTACGATAAGCGTTTCGAGAACAAGCGTCGTAAGATCACTCAAGGTGATGACCTAGCGCCTGGCGTACTTAAGATTGTTAAAGTATACCTAGCTGTTAAACGTCGTATCCAACCTGGTGATAAGATGGCGGGTCGTCACGGTAACAAGGGTGTAATATCAACTATCGTTCCTGTTGAAGACATGCCTTACGATGATAAAGGTCGTACTGTAGATATCGTACTTAACCCGCTGGGTGTACCATCTCGTATGAACATCGGTCAGATCCTAGAAACTCACATGGGTCTAGCTGCTCGTGGTATCGGTGAACGTCTTGAAGAAATGATGAAAGAGCAACGTGAAATTCACGAGCTACGCGAATTCATCAAGAAAGCTTACGAAATCGGTGACTGCCGTCAGAAAGTAGATATTGCTAACTTCTCTGATGATGAAATCCGTCGCTTGGCAGATAACCTTAAAGGTGGTCTTCCAATCGCAACACCAGCATTTGATGGTGCACGTGAAGCTGAAATCAAAGACATGCTAGAGCTTGGTGGTTATCCAAGAAGTGGTCAGGTAACGTTATATGATGGTCGTACTGGTGATGCATTTGAGCGTCAAGTAACAGTAGGCTACATGTACATGCTGAAACTGAACCACCTTGTTGATGACAAGATGCACGCGCGTTCAACAGGTTCTTACAGCCTAGTTACTCAGCAGCCGCTGGGTGGTAAGGCACAGTTCGGTGGTCAGCGTTTCGGTGAGATGGAAGTATGGGCACTAGAAGCATACGGTGCTGCCTACACGCTACAAGAAATGTTGACAGTGAAGTCGGATGACGTTAACGGTCGTACTAAGATGTATAAGAACATCGTAGACGGTAACCACAAGATGGAACCGGGTATGCCTGAGTCGTTCAACGTACTGTTGAAAGAAATCCGCTCGCTAGGTATCAACATCGAGTTGGAAGAAATTTAATCCGACCGCCGCAGTGCGCTGCGGCGTTGCATAACTGCAACCGGACTGAAAAGAATGTAGGGGCAAGCATGGCTTNGCCCTCAAGATTAACCTCCGACAGGAGAGCTAAGGTGAAAGACTTACTTAAGTTTCTGAAGCAACAAAATAAGACCGAAGAATTCGATGCAATTCGCATTGGTCTAGCTTCGCCAGACATGGTGCGTTCATGGTCTTACGGTGAAGTAAAGAAACCTGAGACAATCAACTACCGTACTTTCAAGCCTGAGCGTGATGGCTTATTCTGTGCCCGTATCTTCGGCCCAGTAAAAGATTACGAGTGTTTGTGTGGTAAATACAAGCGCTTGAAGCACCGTGGTGTTATCTGTGAAAAGTGTGGCGTTGAAGTAACGCTAACAAAAGTACGTCGTGACCGTATGGGTCACATCGAGCTGGCTAGCCCAGTTGCGCATATTTGGTTCTTGAAATCACTTCCGTCACGTATCGGCCTAATGCTAGATATGACGCTTCGTGATATCGAGCGCGTACTTTATTTCGAATCATTCGTGGTAACTGAGCCAGGTATGACTACGCTTGAGCGCGGTCAACTACTAGGTGAAGAAGAATACCTAGATGCACTTGAAGAGCACGGTGATGAGTTTGAAGCGAAGATGGGTGCAGAAGCTGTACTTGATCTACTTCGTGACCTAGACCTTGGTCAGTTAATCGCTGAAATGCGTGAAGAGTTGCCAACAATCAACTCTGAAACTAAGCGTAAGAAAATCACTAAGCGTCTTAAACTAATGGAAGCGTTCCACCAATCAGGTAACAACCCTGAGTGGATGGTAATGAGCGTGCTACCGGTTCTTCCACCAGATCTACGTCCTCTAGTACCACTAGATGGCGGTCGTTTTGCGACTTCAGATCTGAACGATCTTTACCGTCGTGTGATCAACCGTAACAACCGTTTGAAGCGTCTTCTAGACCTAGCTGCACCAGACATCATCGTACGTAACGAAAAGCGTATGCTTCAAGAAGCGGTTGATGCGCTACTTGATAATGGTCGTCGTGGCCGTGCAATTACGGGTTCTAACAAGCGTCCACTGAAGTCGCTTGCTGACATGATCAAAGGTAAGCAAGGTCGTTTCCGTCAAAACCTTCTAGGTAAGCGTGTTGACTACTCAGGCCGTTCTGTTATCACCGTTGGTCCTACGCTGAAACTACATCAGTGTGGTCTACCTAAGAAGATGGCACTTGAGCTATTCAAGCCATTTATCTACGGTAAACTAGAGCGCCGTGGTATGGCGACAACCATCAAAGCTGCGAAGAAGATGGTTGAGCGTGAAGTACCTGAAGTTTGGGACGTACTAGACGAAGTTATCCGTGAGCACCCGGTTTTACTTAACCGTGCGCCAACACTTCACCGTCTAGGTATCCAAGCATTCGAACCTGTACTTATTGAAGGTAAAGCGATTCACCTGCACCCGCTAGTGTGTGCGGCGTATAACGCTGACTTCGATGGTGACCAAATGGCTGTTCACGTACCACTGACGCTTGAAGCGCAGTTGGAAGCGCGTGCATTGATGATGTCTACCAACAACATCCTAGCGCCAGCTAACGGTGAACCAATCATCGTTCCTTCACAGGACGTTGTACTAGGTCTTTACTACATGACTCGCGATCGCATCAACGGTAAAGGTGAAGGCACTGTATTTAAAGATGCTAAAGAAGCTGAAAAAGCATACCGTGTAGGTGCAGCTGAGCTTCACGCTCGTGTTAAAGTACGTATCACAGAAGTGACTATCGACGAAGAAACACGTGAGCGCGGCACGTTAACTCACCTAGTAGATACGACAGTAGGTCGTGCAATCCTTTCATTGAATATCCCTGAAGGCTTGCCGTTTGAACTGATCAACAAACCACTAGGTAAGAAACAAATTTCTGGTCTTCTTAACGAGTGTTACCGTCGTCTAGGTCTTAAAGATACTGTTATCTTTGCTGACCAAGTGATGTATACCGGTTTCCACTACGCGATGAAGTCAGGTGTTTCTATCGGTATCAATGACATGGTAATCCCACCAACTAAAGGTGAGATCATCGATCGTGCGGAAGCTGAAGTTGCAGAAATCAACCAACAGTTCCAATCAGGTCTTGTAACTGCCGGTGAGAAATACAACAAAGTTATCGATATCTGGTCACGTGTAAACGAAAACCTTTCTCGTGAGATGATGGCTAACCTTTCAAAAGAAACGGTCATCAACGCTGAAGGCAACGAAGAAGAGCAACCGTCATTTAACTCAGTGTTTATGATGGCAGACTCTGGCGCTCGTGGTAGTGCTGCTCAGATCCGTCAGCTAGCGGGTATGCGTGGTCTAATGGCACGTCCAGATGGTTCAATCATCGAAACGCCAATTACAGCGAACTTCCGTGAAGGTCTAAACGTACTACAGTACTTTATCTCGACGCACGGTGCGCGTAAGGGTCTAGCGGATACGGCACTTAAGACAGCGAACTCGGGTTACCTAACTCGTCGTCTAGTAGACGTAGCACAGGATTTGGTTATCAATGAATCAGACTGTGGTACCGAAGAAGGTCTAGTAATGAAGCCGCTAATTGAAGGTGGTGACGTTGTAGAGCCGCTTCGTGAGCGTGTACTAGGTCGTGTTGTTGCTGAAGACGTGGTTAAGCCAGGTACAACAGAAGTACTGGTTGAACGTAACGTAATGATTGACGAAAAACTGTGTGACCTTCTAGAAGAGCACTCAGTGGACGAAGTTAAAGTACGTTCTGTAATCACCTGTCAAAACGACTTTGGTGTGTGTGCACACTGTTATGGTCGTGACTTGGCACGTGGCCACATCATCAACCCTGGTGAAGCAGTTGGTGTAATCGCGGCACAGTCAATCGGTGAGCCGGGTACACAGCTTACGATGCGTACATTCCACATCGGTGGTGCGGCATCACGAGCTTCTGCAGAGAACAGTGTTCAAGTTAAGAACAATGGTAATCTGAAACTTCACAATGCGAAGTTTGTAATCAATGCTGATGGCAAAATCGTTATCACGTCTCGTTCAACTGAGATCACGATAATCGATGAGCACGGTCGTGAGAAAGAGCGTTATAAAGTTCCTTACGGTGCAGTATTAACTGTACAAGATGGTGCTGACGTTAAAGGTAACGATATCGTTGCTACTTGGGACCCGCATAGTCACCCAATCATCATTGAACATGAGTCAAAAGTATCGTTCAGCGATATCGATGATTCAAACACTGAAGCACAGACTGATGAATTAACTGGTCTAACACGTGTGGTTGTTAAGGATCTTGCGAAAGTAAACGCGAAAGAGCCAAAACTAATCATTGAGAACGAAGAACGTGGTCTTCAAGAGATCCGTCTACCTTCATTCACAACGATTGAAATCACAGATGGTGCAACAGTACTACCTGGTTCGGTACTGGCTCGTATTCCACAAGAAGGTTCGAAGACTCGTGACATCACGGGTGGTCTACCTCGAGTTGCTGACCTATTCGAAGCGCGTAAGCCAAAAGATCCTGCAATCCTTGCAGAAATCACAGGTACCGTTAGCTTCGGTAAAGAGACTAAAGGTAAGAAACGTCTTGTGATCACACCGGAAGAGGGTGATGCATACGAAGAGATGATCCCGAAATGGCGTCAGCTTAACGTGTTCGAAGGTGAGCAAGTGGCTAAAGGTGAAGTAATCGCCGATGGTCCAGAGTCTCCGCACGACATCCTACGTCTACGTGGTGTTACTGATGTATCTAACTACATCACTAACGAAGTACAAGAAGTATACCGCCTACAGGGCGTAAAGATTAACGATAAGCACATTGAGACTATCGTTCGTCAGATGCTTCGTAAGTGTATCATCCTTGATGGTGGTGACAGTGAGTTCCTAGTAGGCGAGCAAGCTGAAGTTGCACGTGTAAACATCGCTAACCGTGAACTAGAAATGCAAGGTAAGATCCCAGCTAAGTTTGAAATCCAACTAATGGGTATTACTAAAGCGTCACTTGCGACTGAATCGTTTATTTCTGCGGCATCGTTCCAGGAAACAACACGTGTTCTAACCGAAGCTGCGGTTAACGGTAAGAGCGATGAGCTACGTGGTCTGAAAGAAAACGTAATCGTGGGTCGTTTGATCCCTGCGGGTACAGGTTTCGCGTACCATGAAGAGCGCATCAACCGTCGTAAGCAAGGTGAAGCAGCTGTTGAAGAGCAAACAGTAAGTGCTGAAGAGGCAACTCAAGCGCTAACAGACGCACTAAACGCTGATTTACTAGGTGGCAACGAGTAATCCTCGCCATTTAGCGAATTAATTGAAAAACCGCTGTGTGAATACAGCGGTTTTTTTATGTCTTTTCAACTCGCAGGTCGAATTGCCATCAAAGCGTCACATCAATATGTATACTGCAACAAAGGTTTTTCAATGCAATCGCTAACTTTTGTTAACTTTCAATAGCTTCGCAGACAAAACCATCCGAATTGCATGCATTTACTTAGCGCTGATGACGACTTTTGGTTGACAGGTTAAACTTTGGTCATTAAAATTCGGCCACCCATTTTAGTCGTTCAAGAAAATTGGATTTGACCTAAATGGTAAGATTTTATTTTTCAGTAGTAATTTATTAATTCAGGAGCTATTTAATGGCAACTATTAACCAGCTAGTGCGTAAGCCACGTCGTAGCAAGGTTACAAAGAGCAACTCAGCTGCTCTTAAAGCTTGTCCACAAAAGCGTGGTGTATGTACTCGTGTATATACAACAACACCTAAGAAACCAAACTCTGCATTACGTAAAGTAGCGCGTGTACGTTTAACTAACGGTTTCGAAGTAACTTCATACATTGGTGGTGAAGGTCACAACCTACAAGAGCACAGTGTAATCCTAATCCGTGGTGGTCGTGTTAAAGACTTACCAGGTGTGCGTTTCCACACTGTTCGTGGTGCACTTGACTGTGCAGGCGTAAACGACCGTAGACAGGCTCGTTCTAAGTACGGTGCAAAACGTCCTAAGGGCTAATGGTTCTCCGTTAGTAAGGCCAAGCACTTAAGTTTTAAATTTTTATATATTGTTTTGGGAATCCGTGTTTAGCACGGACCTGAAGATACCGGAGAAAGAAAATGCCTAGAAGACGCGTAATAGGTCAACGTAAAATTCTTCCAGATCCGAAGTTCGGATCAGAGCTTCTTGCTAAATTCGTTAACGTAGTAATGCTTGACGGCAAGAAATCTACTGCTGAAAAAATCGTATATGGTGCGCTAGACGTGGCTGCTGAAAAATCAGGCAAGTCGCACCTAGAAATCTTTGAATCTGCACTTGATAACGTTCGCCCACAGGTAGAGGTTAAATCTCGCCGTGTTGGTGGTTCAACGTACCAAGTACCAGTTGAAGTACGTCCAGTGCGTCGTAACGCACTAGGTATGCGTTGGTTGGTTGAAGCTGCACGTAAGCGTGGCGAGAAATCAATGGGTCTTCGTCTTGCTCAAGAGATGATCGACGCTGCTGAAAACAAAGGCACTGCGGTTAAGAAACGTGAAGACGTTCACCGTATGGCTGAAGCGAACAAAGCATTCGCTCACTACCGTTGGTAATCTGCTAACACCCTTTAAGAGGATATTATGGCACGGACAACTCCGATTGAGCGTTACCGTAACATCGGTATATGCGCTCACGTAGATGCGGGTAAGACAACTACAACCGAACGTGTACTTTTCTATACTGGTCTTTCTCATAAGATTGGTGAAGTACACGACGGCGCCGCAACTATGGACTGGATGGAGCAGGAGCAAGAGCGTGGTATCACGATCACTTCTGCTGCAACAACGTGTTTCTGGAAAGGAATGGATGCTCAGTTTGATGAGCATCGTGTAAACATCATCGATACTCCAGGACACGTAGATTTTACTATCGAAGTAGAGCGCTCATTGCGCGTACTTGATGGTGCTGTTGTTGTGTTATGTGCTTCATCAGGTGTGCAACCGCAAACTGAGACCGTTTGGCGTCAGGCAAACAAATACGAAGTACCACGTATGATTTTCGTCAATAAGATGGATCGTACGGGGGCAAACTTCTTGTCTGTTGTTGAACAAGTTAAAAAGCGTCTCGGTGCTACACCTGTGCCTATTCAGCTACCAATTGGTGCTGAAGATGAATTTAAAGGTGTTATTGACCTTATCAAGATGAAAGCGATTAACTGGAATGAAGAAGACCAGGGGATGACTTTCAACTATGAAGAGGTCCCTGCAGATCTTCTTGAGCTTGCTGAAGAATGGCGTTCTCATCTAATTGAGAGCGCTGCAGAAGCTTCTGAAGAGCTAATGGAAAAATATCTTGAAGATGGTGAGTTGAGCGAAGAAGAGATTAAATCAGCCCTTCGCCAACGCACATTGGCCAATGAAATTGTGCCAATGACGACAGGTAGTGCATTCAAGAATAAAGGTGTTCAGGCTGTGCTTGACGCTGTGATTGAATTCATGCCTTCGCCTACTGAAGTAAAAGCTATCCAAGGTGTCTTAGAAGACGAAACCGAAGATACGCGTGAAGCTGACGATAATGCACCGTTTGCGGCGCTTGCATTTAAGATCGCAACCGATCCATTCGTTGGCACACTTACTTTCTTCCGAGTTTACTCTGGTAAAGTTAGCCAGGGTGATTCGGTACTAAATCCTGTTAAAGGTAAAAAAGAGCGTTTTGGACGTATTGTTCAAATGCACTCAAATTCGCGTGAAGAGATTAAAGAAGTTCATGCGGGTGACATCGCGGCTGCTATCGGTCTAAAAGATGTAACTACTGGTGATACACTTTGTGCTCAAGAAGCGCCAATTACGTTAGAACGTATGGAGTTCCCTGAGCCTGTAATCTCAGTCGCAGTAGAACCTAAAACAGTAGCTGACCAAGAAAAAATGGGCGTTGCGCTTGGTAAACTTGCAGCAGAAGATCCTTCATTTCGTGTAGAAACGGATGAAGAATCAGGTCAGACGATTATCTCTGGTATGGGTGAACTTCACTTAGATATCATTGTCGATCGTATGAAGCGTGAGTTTAACGTTGTGTGTAACGTTGGTAAGCCTCAGGTTGCATACCGCGAAACTATCCGAGCTTCTGTTGAAGCTGAAGGTAAGTTTGTGCGTCAATCTGGTGGTCGTGGTCAATATGGTCACGTTTGGTTGAAGCTAGAACCAATGGATGTCTCTGATGATGATGCGCCAATATACGAATTCGTTAACGAAATCGTAGGAGGTACAGTACCAAAAGAGTATATCCCAGCGGTTGATAAAGGTATTCAAGAGCAGATGAAGCAAGGTGTGCTTGCTGGTTATCCGCTATTGGGTGTTAAAGCTACCCTGTTTGATGGCTCGTTCCACGATGTTGACTCAAACGAGATGGCGTTTAAGATCGCAGGTTCGATGGGCTTTAGAAAGGGCGCGCTAGAAGCAAGTCCGGTTCTACTTGAGCCTGTCATGAAAGTAGAAGTAATCACCCCTGAAGAAAACATGGGTGATGTAGTAGGCGACTTAAACCGTCGTCGTGGCATAATTGAAGGCATGGAAGAAGCATTTGGTGGCTCGAAGCAAATTAATGCTCAGGTACCGCTTTCTGAAATGTTTGGTTATGCAACAGATTTACGCTCTGCTACACAAGGGCGCGCATCATACTCTATGGAATTCCTAAAGTATGCTGAAGCGGCTAAAAACGTAGCTGATGCAATAATTGCAGCTCGCGCTGTTAAGTAATTTTAGTTCGGTCCGGTCTTAGGGCTGGACTTTAATTTCTTTATAGGAAATTTGAAAATGGCAAAAGAAAAGTTTGAACGCGTAAAACCGCACGTAAACGTAGGTACTATCGGCCACGTTGACCACGGTAAAACAACACTAACTGCAGCAATCACTAACGTACTTGCAAAAGTATACGGTGGTGAAGCAAAAGACTTCGCATCAATCGA